>CAIXWN010000018.1 GCA_903923135.1 uncultured Caulobacteraceae bacterium
CCGCCCAGGCCTATGATGCGGTGGCCCTTCTCGATGCAGCCCTGACGGCGACCGGCGGCAAGGCCGAGGCGGCCGTGCTGAGTCCGGCACTCGAAAAGGCCAAATTCGAGTCAGTGCGCGGGGCTTTCCGCTTCAATGCCAATCACTTCCCGAGCCAGGATTGGTATGCGGTCGAGGTCGTGAAGGACGCCAGGGGCCGGATGACGACCGCCCTGCGGGAAAAGATCTTCACGGACCACGGCGATGTCTATGGCAAGGATTGCGTCATGAAGTGAGGCCGGAAGCGGAGCGTAAAGCCCTTGGAAACCAGGGGCTTGAGCTTCCCGGCCACAGGCCCTTGCCCTCCGGGGGGGCTTCGACTATAAGCCGCGCTTCGAACCGCCCGGCCGGTAGGGCTGCCGTGGCGGTTCTTTTTCGCTCATTCTGATGCGAACAGCAGGTCCGCCTGCTGAAAGAACCCCGGGGTTTCCGCCCCAATGGAGAGCAAAATGCCCAAGTTGAAGACGAAGTCGGGCGCTAAGAAGCGCTTCAAGATCACGGGCACCGGCAAGGTGCTCTACGCCCAGAGCGGCAAGCGCCACGGCATGATCAAGCGGACCAACAAGCAGATCCGGAACCTGCGCGGCACGAACACCCTGTTCAAGACCGACGCCGACAACATCATCAAGTACTTCCTGCCGAACGGCTGAAGTTCTTTTTTCCGATCAGCTTTTTAGAGTTTCAGGAGATCAGTCATGGCACGCGTCAAGCGCGGTGTAACCGCTCACGCCAAGCACAAGAAGACCCTCGATCAGGCGAAGGGCTTCTACGGCCGTCGCAAGAATACCATTCGCGCCGCAAAGGCAGCCGTCGACAAGGCGTTGATGTACGCCTACCGCGACCGCAAGAACAAGAAGCGCACGTTCCGCGCTCTCTGGATCCAGCGTCTGAACGCTGCGGTCCGGGAGCATGGCATCGTCTACAGCCGCTTCATCGACGGCCTGAACAAGGCCGGCATCGAGATCGACCGCAAGGTCCTCTCCGAGATGGCCATCCACGAGCCGGCAGCTTTCGCTGCGATCGTGGCACAGGTGAAGTCGGCAATGCCCGCCACTGCGGCTGCTGCCTGAGGACTGGCGGGAGCCATTCCATACGTTTGGAAAAGGCTCGCCGTCCGGCGGGCCTTTTTCTTTTGGACCGCCAGTCTCCGGCTCGCAAAGCCGCAGTCCAAGGGGCTGCCTCGACAACCCATCTGCCGCGTGGCAAAAGCCGCGCGACCTCGCATCCGGGATTTCATCCGACCATGTCCGACCTGCAAGCTCTGGAAGCTGAAACCCTTGGCGCCGTCGCCGCTGCCGGTGACGAAGCCGCGCTCGAAGCCGTTCGCGTGGCCGCTCTGGGCAAGAAGGGCTCCATCTCGGCCCTGCTCGCCACCCTCGGCAAGATGTCGCCGGACGAGCGCAAGACGGCTGGTGCCGCCATCAATGCACTAAAGGACAAGGTCAGCGAGGCGCTGGGCGAGCGCCGCACTATGCTGAAGGAAAGGGCGCTCGAAGCGCGGCTGGCCTCCGAGACCGTGGACGTCACCCTGCCGGTGCGCGAGGCGGCCATCGACACAGGCCGCATCCATCCCATCAGCCAGGTCATGGACGAACTCACCGCGATCTTTGCCGATCTCGGCTTCTCGATTGCCGAAGGGCCGGACGTCGAGAGCGACGACTACAATTTCACCCGCCTGAATTTCCCCGAGGGCCATCCCGCCCGCGAGATGCACGACACCTTCTTCTTCGCGCCCAACGAGGCGGGGGAGCGCAAGCTGCTGCGCACCCACACCAGCCCCGTGCAGGTGCGCACCATGCAGAAGACCAACACGCCCCCCGGCGCCTCGTGGATCGCCGCCGGCCAGACCCCGCCGATCCGCATCATCTCGCCGGGCCGCACCTACCGGATGGACAGCGACGCCACCCACACCCCGATGTTCCACCAGATCGAGGGGCTGGTCATCGACCGCAACATCCACATGGGCCACCTGAAGTGGACGCTGGATCAGTTCATCGCCCGCTTCTTCGAGCTGGAGAGCGTGGTCACCCGCTTCCGCCCCCACCACTTCCCCTTCACCGAGCCCTCGGCGGAGATGGACGTGCAGTGCGACACCTCCGGCGGCGAGGTGAAGATCGGCCAGGGAACCGAATGGTCGGAGATCGTCGGCTGCGGCATGGTGCACCCCAATGTGCTGCGCAACTGCGGCATCGACCCGGACGAGTGGCAGGGTTTCGCCTTCGGCTTCGGCGTCGATCGCCTGGGCCGTCTGAAGTACGGCATGCCCGACCTGCGCGACATGTTCGCCTCGGACACCCGCTGGCTGGCGCACTACGGCTTCTCGGCCTTCGCCGCGCCGAACCCGGCCTCGGGCCTGAGCTGAGGGAGAGACAGTCATGAAATTCACCCTCTCCTGGCTCAGGGAACACCTCGACACCCAGGCCTCCGTCGCCGAGGTCGTGGCCGCCATGACCATGGCCGGCCTCGAGGTCGAGCACGTGGACGACCCCGGCAAGAAACTGGCGGCCTTCACCGTCGCCCGCATCATCGAGGCCGTGCAGCACCCCAACGCCGACCGCCTGCGCGTCTGCCAGGTGGACACCGTCGACGGGCGCAAGGAGATCGTCTGCGGCGCGCCCAACGCCCGGGCCGGCCTGACCACCATCTACGCTCCGCTGGGAACCTTCATCCCCGGATCCGGCATCACCCTGGAGCCGCGGGCGGTGCGCGGCGTGATCTCCAACGGCATGCTGTGCTCGGCGGCCGAGCTGCAGACCGCCGAGGAGTCCGACGGCATACTGGAACTGGACGGCGCCCTGGCCGTCGGCGTTCCGGCGGCCGAGGCCCTGGGCCTGGAGGCGGTGATCGACTTCGAGGTCACCCCCAACCGCCCCGACTGGCTGGGCGTGGCCGGCATCGCCCGCGACCTGGCCGCCGCCGGTCTCGGCCGGCTGAGGACGCCGGCCGTGGCGCCGACGCCGGGCGTCTTTCCCTGCCCGATCGCGATTCTCCTCACCGCGCCGCAGGCCTGCCCGGCCTTCGCCGGCCGGCTGATCCGGGGCGTGAGGAACGGCCCCTCCCCGACCTGGCTGCAGCAGCGGCTGAAGGCCGTCGGCCTGCGTCCGATCAACGCCCTGGTGGATGTCACCAACCTGATCACCTACGACCGCGCCCGGCCGCTGCACGTCTATGACGCCGCGACGGTGACGGGGGGCTTCATCGAGGCCCGTCTGGGCCGCGACGGCGAGAGTGTCGCCGCCCTGGACGGCAAGACCTATGCGGTGGGCGCGGAGACCTGCGTCATCGCCGACGGCTCCGGCGCCATCGGCCTGGGCGGGGTGATGGGCGGAACCTCCACCGGCTGTTCGGAGGCCACCACCGAGGTGTTCATCGAGAGCGCCTGGTTCGATCCCATCCGCACCGCCCAGACCGGGCGCGACACCGGCATCACCTCCGACGCCCAGTACCGTTTCGCCCGGGGCGTCGATCCCGAGTCGCTGGTCCCCGGCGTGGAGCTGGCCACACGGCTGATCCTGGATCTGTGCGGCGGCGAGGCGTCGGACGTGGTGTTCGCGGGCTCGGCCCCCGGCCGCGTCGCCCCCATCGCCTTCGATCCGGCCTATGTGCGCCGCCTGTCGGGCCTGGACCTCACCGAGGACCGGATCTGGTCGATCCTGGGCGATCTGGGATTCACCCGCGAGGGCGGGATGGTGCAGGCGCCCTCCTGGCGCCCCGACGTCGACGGCAAGGCGGATCTGGTGGAGGAGGTCGCCCGCATCGCCGGCTTTGACGCCCTGCCCGCCGAGCCCCTGCCCGAGGCCCCCCGCGCCATCGGCGGCGTGCTCACGGCGCGCCAGTCGCGCATCCGCGCCGCCCGCCGGGCCTTGGCCGCAGCCGGCTATCAGGAGACCATCACCTGGTCGTTCACCGCCAGGTCCACCGCCGCCCTGTTCGGCGGCGGCGAAGAGTCGCTGGTGCTGGCCAACCCCATCGCTGCCGATCTCGACTGCATGCGCCCGTCGGTGCTGCCCGGCCTGATCGAGGCGGTGGGCCGCAACGCCCGACGGGGCTTCCCCGACTGCGCCCTGTTCGAGATCGGACCAGTGTTCGCCGGCGACCAGCCGGACGACCAGCGCACGGCCATCACCGCGGTCCTGGCGCCGCACGGACCCAGGCGCTGGGACGGGACGGACGGCGACGACCTCTTCGACCTCAAGGCCGATCTTCTCGCCCTGCTGGACGAGGTGGGCGCCCCCACCGCCAATCTGCAGGTCGTGCAGGACGGCGCCCCGCCCTGGTGGCGGCCGGGCCGTCACGCCCGCCTGCAGCTGGGCCCCAGGGCCGCGATCGCCGCCTTCGGCGAGATCCACCCGACCACGCTCAAGGCGCTCGACACGCCCGGGCCGGTCTACGCCTTCGAGATCTGGCTGGAGGCGGTTCCCGAGCCGAAAAAGAGGGCGGTGAAGACCAGACCGGCCCTGGCCCTGTCGCCGCTCATGCCCCTGACCCGCGACTTCGCCTTCGTGGTGGCCAAGGCCACGGCGGCGGGGGACGTCATCCGCGCGGTGCTGAGCGCCGACCGCGTGTTGATCGCCGGCGCGCGGGTGTTCGACGTCTATGAGGGGCCGGGCGTCGACGAGGGCTTCAAATCGGTGGCCGTGGAAGTCACCGTGCAGCCGCGGGACAAGACCCTGACCGACGCCGAGATCGACGCCGTGTCGGCGAGGATCATCGCCGCGGCCGGCAAGTCGGCGGGGGCGAAACTGCGGGCCTAGTCGCCCGCGGCCGCATCCTCGACAGCGGCGGCGCCCCGTGAGACCCTGCGGTCTCAAGGCATAGGGAGCCGTCATGGTCAGATGCGGGCTGTTCGCCGCCACGATGCTGATGGCCGCCGGCGCGGCCCTGGCCGGCGAGAGGGCCGGCCTGTCGGTGACCATCTACAACGCCAACCAGGCTCTGGTGGATGACGTGCGGCGCATCGACATCGCCGCCGGGCGCCAACGTCTGGAGCTGAAGGACGTCTCCTCGTCGATCCGTCCGGAGACGGTCACCCTCACGGCGCCGGGCCTGTCGATCATCGAGCAGAACTTCGATTTCGACCTGCTGACGCCGCAGAAGATGATGGAGAAGGCGGTCGGCCAGCAGGTGCAGATCGTGCGCACCAACCCCGGCAGCGGCGCCCAGACCACCGAAACGGCCACGGTGCTGTCGGCCAATGAGGGGGTGATCCTGAAGATCGGCGACCGCATCGAGGTGCTGCGCGACGACGGCGTGCCGACCCGGGTGATCTTCAACGGCGTGCCCCAGACCCTGCGGGCCAGGCCGACCCTGTCGGTGACGGTGGAGTCCGACCACGGCGGGCCGCGTCTGGTCGACCTGAGCTATCTGACCACGGGGCTGTCGTGGAAGGCCGACTATGTGGCCCTGTTCGACGAGGCCGCCGGCAAGCTGGACCTGCAGGGCTGGATCACCCTGACCAACCAGTCCGGAACCGCCTTCACCGACGCCGACACCCAGCTGGTGGCCGGCGACGTGGCCCTGGCCGCCAGTCCGGCGCCCTACCGGCCGGTCAACCGGCCGATCGCCGGGGTCCTGCGCGGCGGCGCCGAGCGGCGGACCGGCCCCGGGGCGGCGGTGAGTGACGTCTATGTCTACAGCCTGCCTGAGCGGACGACGATCGCCGAGAACCAGACCAAGCAGGTCAGCTTCCTCGACGCGCACGGCGTGACCGCCCACAAGGTCTATCGCTGGTCGCAGGACGACTTCCAGAGCGCCGACAACCCCTCCAGCGCCGAGGTGGTGGTGGCGTTCGCCAACGCCTCGGCCGGGGGGCTTGGCGCCGGCCTGCCGGCCGGAACCCTCCGCATCTATGAGCGCGACGCCAAGGGCGCCCCCAAGTTCGTCGGCGAGAACCCCATCGGCCACACGCCGCAGGGTTCGGATCTGGCGGTGAAGATCGGCGAGGCCTTCGACGTGACCGTACAGCCGACCCTGGTCTCCAGCGAGGTCGTGAACAAGCGGCGGACGCGCTACACCATGGCCTACAAGTTGCGCAACGCCCGCGGCGCGCCGGTCAGCGTCGACCTGCGACAGGGCGGCCTGTCGGAGCAGAACAGCGTCATCTCCGAGAGCCTGAAGGGGCGAAGCCTCGACGCCTACAGCCGCGGCTGGACGGTGGCCGTGCCGGCGGCGGGCGAGACGACGCTCAACGCCGTCATCGAGACCTGGTGGTAGGGATGAGCCGCGGCGCGCCTCTCGCGGCGCTGCTCCTGCTGTTCGGCGCCGGCGCGAGCCTCGCCGGCGACATCACCTCGGCGAAACCCGACGCCGTGGCGGTGACCATCTATCGCGACCGACCCATGCGCGCCGCTGAGCTCGCCGGCCTGGGCGACGACGACACCCACGGCCTGGCCCTGGTGGTGGAGACCCGCACCGTCGACGTGCCGGCCGGTCGGTCCCGGCTGCGGTTCGAGGGCGTCGCCGACGGCATCGTTCCCCAGAGCGCCGGTGTGGAGGGCCTGCCGGCCCCGATCATCGAGCGGGACTTCGACTACAACCTGCTGACCCCCGGGAGCCTGATCGCCGCCTCGGTCGGCCAGACCGTCAGGGTGGTGCGCACCGAGAGGCGCACCGGCCGGGAGGCGAAGGAAACGGCGGTGATCCGCTCTGGACCGGACGGCGTGGTGCTGGACGTGGGCGGCCGCATCGAGGCCCTGCGCTGCAGCGGCGGCGCGGAGCGGCTGGTCTTCGACCAGGCCCCCGCTGGCCTGACCGCCCGACCGACCCTGTCACTGGCGATCGACGCCCCCGTCGCCGGCCGCTACACGGTGCGGCTGAGCTATCTGACCGTGCGCATGGACTGGTCGGCCGACTATATCGCCCGGGTGGCGGCGGACGGACGCAGCCTGGCGCTGACCGGCTGGATCACCCTGGTCAATCGCACCGCCACGGCGTTCGAGAACGCCCCCACCCAGGTGGTGGCCGGCAATCTGGCCCGCGTTCCGGTGGACATCCCCGAGGCGGACGCGCCGGAACTGACGCCGGCCTGCTGGCCAGGACAGACCACCCATTCCGGCTGGGCCCGGGCGATGGCGCGGGTGATGCGGATGGCGGCGATTCCCCCCGCGCCGGCGCCGATGCTGGCCGGAACCGATGTGCAGGAGATGATCGTGGTGACCGCCGAGAAGCGGGTCACCGCCATCGAGAGCCAGCTTGGCGACTACAAGCTCTACAGCCTGGCCGAACCGACAACGGTCGCGGCGCGGCAGACCAAGCAGGTGCTGTTCCTCGACCAGCCCGCGGTGAAGTTCGAGACGGTCTACGCCCACTCGGTGACCGGTCTGTGGGACGCCGACGGCGGGGCCGATTCCCAGAACGTCTCGGCGGCGAACGTCGTCCTGAGGCTGAAGAACACCTCCGCCGAGGGCCTCGGCCGGCCCCTGCCCGCCGGAACGATCCAGGTGCGCCAGCCCCAGGCCCAGGCCGGCGGTCGCGAATTGCTGGTCGGCGAGCCGCCCCTGCGCCGCGACACCCCTGTGGGCGAACCGTTCGAGATCGAGACCGGCAAGGCCTTCGACGTGACCATCCGCAGTCGCCACGTCTCATCGGTCGACCACGCCGACGGCGGCGCCCGGGACGCCTATGAGGTGGTGGTGACCAACGCCAGGGCGGTTCCCGTCACCACCGAGATCCGCCACCCGCGGGGCGACGCCGAGGGCTTCCGGGTGATCGCCGAATCGGCGCGCCACGGCCTGAAGGCCGGCGATCCATTGTGGCGGCTGACCCTGCCGGCGAGGGCGCAGCGGACCCTGACCTATACGGTCGACTCCACCGGCCCCTGACGCCGGCGCCGACCGGACCGGAACGCGCCTCAGAACGGAATGATGTTCCGGTGGCGGCTGTAGGAAAGGTAGCCGACGTTGGCGCCGAGGCGGAAACCAACGCCGGCGCGGATCGGGGCCAGGGTGATGTCGTCGGCCCGCTGGTAGTTCACCCCCAGGCCGCCGATGAAGTAGGCCGAGCCGTCGACGCCGGGGAAGCGGCGGAACACCGCGTCGGGGTACTGCAGATTATAGCAGAGCACGAACACGCGGCTGCCGTTGCCGCCGGCGTCGAAGCCCACGGAGGGCCCCTGCCAGTAGACCGGCATGGCCGGACGGCCCTTCATGTAGAGCAGGCCCTTGCCGTAGCGCACCCCGGCGATGAAGGCGGCGGAGCCCTCCTCGCCAGCGATGTAGGCGGTGGGGCGGCCCTGGTCCTTGAAGGTCTTCTCGATCACGCCGCCGGCGGTCTCGGCTGTGACGCCCATGAAGTCGGACGCGCGATGGATGATCTCATCCTCGTCGTAGGTCGAGGCCTTGTCGGTCGCCGCGGGCGGCGGGGGCGGCGGCGGAGGCGGCTGGGCGAAAGCCTGGCCGGCGGCGAGAATGGCGACACTGGAGAGGATCAACAGGCGACGGTCCATGGCGGATCTCCGGAGACGGGGGGGCGGTGCGTTCGTCGGCATGAGTCGCCCCCTTAACGCGGCGAGCCTTAACGGTGGCTGAATTGCCGAAGGCGCGCGGAATTATGCTAGAGGCGCGTCATGACGACTCCCCTGAGCCACATCCGAAATTTTTCCATCGTCGCCCACATCGACCACGGCAAATCCACCCTGGCGGATCGCCTGCTCGAGCTGACCAAGACCGTGGCCCAGCGGGATATGCAGGCGCAAATCCTGGATGACATGGACCTGGAGCGCGAGCGGGGCATCACCATCAAGGCGCATCCGATCGCCATGGACTATAAGGGAAAGAACGGCCACCACTACCGGCTCAACCTGTCGGACACTCCGGGACACGTGGATTTTTCCTATGAAGTCTCCCGCTCCCTGGCCGCCTGCGAAGGGGCACTGTTGATCATTGATGCCGCCCAGGGA
>CAIXWN010000019.1 GCA_903923135.1 uncultured Caulobacteraceae bacterium
ACCGCCGTGGAAGAGGCCCTGTTCCTGACCAAGTTCGCCGCCTCGGTGACGGTGGTGCACCGCCGCGAGGGCTTCCGCGCCGAGCGCATCCTGCAGGAGCGCCTGTTCGCCCACCCCAAGATCCGCGTGGTGTGGAACCACGCCGTCGACGAGATCCTCGGCGACACGGACCCGATGGGGGTGACCGGGGTGCGCCTGCGCGACGTGCGCGACGGCTCGACGAGCGAACTGACCTGCGACGGCGTCTTCGTCGCCATCGGCCACGCCCCGGCGTCGGAGCTGTTCCAGGGGGACCTGGCCACCAAGACCGGCGGCTATCTGGAGGTGAAGCCGGGGACGGTGTCGACGGCGATCAAGGGCGTCTTCGCCGCCGGCGACGTCACCGACGACATCTACCGCCAGGCGGTCACCGCCGCGGGGATGGGCTGCATGGCCGCCCTGGAGGTCGCCCGCCTTCTGGCCGAGGAGGACCACGAGCGCGGAGCGCACGCCGTGGCCCACGGCGTGGCGGCGACCGCCAACGCCTGATGCTGCTGCGCCCGGCCACCCCCGCCGACCACGACGCCATCGCCGCCCTGACCACCGCCGCCTTCGCCGGCGTGTTCCCGGACGGGCCCGGCGGCGAGGCGGCGATCATCGCGGGCGTGCGCGCCGAGGGCGCGGTCCTGGTCGAGCTGGTCGCCGAAACGGCGGGCCGGATCGTCGGCCATGTGCTGTTCAGCCGGATGACCTGCGATCCGCCCGCCCTGGTCGCCGGGCTCGGTCCGGTGGCCGTGGACCCCGATCTTCAGCGTCAGGGCACAGGCGCGGCCCTGTGTCGCACCGGCCTGGAGCGGTGCCGCGAGCTGGGCGTCGCCGGCGTCGTGGTGCTCGGCCATCCGGACTATTATCCCCGCTTCGGCTTCTCCGCCGCCGCGGCCGCGCCCCTGATTTCCCCCTATGCGGGGTCCCCCGCCTTCATGGCGATGGCCCTGAAAACGAGCGGGCTGGAGGGCGTCCGTCGGGTCGACTACCCCGCCGCCTTCGGCTGACCAGGGCCGTGAGGCCCGGGCGGTCCGCGCCGCGCCGGGCTCACATCATCGGGCTGACCGCCGCCGGCAGGTCCGCGCCGGTGATCAGCCGCGCGCCATGGTCGAAGGTCAGGTAGTTCCACAACCAGTTGGCCCCGACGACGATGCGGTTGCGGAAGCCGACCAGAAAGAACAGGTGCGCGGTCGACCACAACAGCCAGGCGGGAAAGCCGCGCAGCCGCAGCCAGCCGAAATCGGCCACGGCGCGCTGGCGTCCGATGGTGGCGAGCGATCCCTGGTGGCGATAGCGGAACGGCGGCGGCGACGGCCGGCCGCCGAGGCGGGCCGCGATGACCTCCGCGACATAATGACCCTGCTGCTTGGCCGCCGGCGCGATTCCGGGAACGGCCCGGCCGGCGGCGTCGGTGACGCAGGCCGTGTCGCCGATGACGAACACTTCGGGGCGATCGGGCGTCGACAGGTCCGATCCGACGACCACGCGCCCGGCCCCGTCGGTGGCCGCGCCAAGCCAGGCGCCCGCACCGGAGGCCTGGACGCCCGCGGCCCAGATCACCGTCGTCGTCTCGATGCGCTCCTCGCCGATGGTGACGCCGGCGGCGTCGATGTCGGTGACCCGCTGGCTGAGGCGCACCTGCACCCCCAGGGATTCGAGGGCCTGTTTCGCCGATTGGCTGAGATCCTCGGGAAAGCCGGGCAACAGGCGGTCGGCCGACTGCACCAGGATGATGCGCACGCACTTCGGGGTGATGAACCGGAAGTCCATGGCCACCGTCTGACGGGTCAGTTCCGCTACCGCGCCCGCGATCTCCACCCCGGTCGGGCCGCCGCCGACGACGACGAAGGTGAGAAAGGCCTCGCGCCGCGCGACGTTTTCCTGGCGGTTGGTCTCGGCGCGCTCCATGGCGACCAGGATCGAGCGCCGCACCCGCGTGGCGTCGTCGATCGTCTTCACCCCGGGCGCGTGGGCCGCCCAGTGATCCTTGCCGAAATAGCTGTGCTGCGCCCCGGTGGCGATGACCAGATAGTCGAAGTCCAGGGTCGCGTCGGTGGCAAGGGCGATCCGGTTCGCCCCGGGGACGACGCCGGTCATCTCGTCGAGGAGCACGCGGACGCGGGGATTGCGGTTGACGATCGAGCGGATCGGCGCGGCTATGTCGGCCGGGGACAGGCCCGCCGTGGCGACCTGATAGAGCAGCGGCTGGAAGAGATGATAGTTGCGCCGATCCACCAAGGTGACGTCGACGGGCTCGGCCGCCAGCCGCCCCACGGCCGCAAGACCGCCAAACCCGCCGCCCACCACCACCACATGTTTTCGCCGCCCAGCCATCCGCCGCCTCCCGAAATCCTGTCGGCGCGGTGCGCGCGGACCCGGGAGGGACTTCGGCGCAGGGCGCCAATGGGTTACAGCCGATCCAGACGTTTCGACCGACGCGTCGCCCGGCAGATCTTCAGAAGTTCGGACAATTATTTGGTTTTATGCACATTTTTTCCCGTGTTGACGTGAGGGACACCGTCTGACCCCGGGGAGGCCGGCCGATTGGGCCCGTTCGATCACATTTTGTACGGAAATGTGAATCCCCCCTTCCCCTCCCTGATAGAGAGGCCTATATCCGATCCTGACTTATGCTCAATCTTAGCATAAGTCGTCAGCCGACGGTACGATGAAACGCCCCGTCGGCTTTTCTGGGGACAGGAAATGCTCACTTTGAGCATAAGGGTGTCAACATGGCTGACGGATCCACCGGCTTTGCCTTCACCACCGCGGTTCAGTCCGCGACCGCCTCGGTATGGGACAAGGTCCGCACCCAGGTCACGCCTCTGGAATGGCGCCTGCAGGCCCCGCTGATCGCCGAGATCAACCGCCTCAAGGCGGAGAAGAACGCCGTGATCCTGGCCCACAACTACATGACGCCGGAAATCTTCCACGGCGTCGGCGACTTCATCGGCGACAGCCTTGGCCTCGCCCGCGAGGCGGCCCGCAGCCAGGCCAGCGTCATCGTCCAGGCCGGCGTGCACTTCATGGCCGAGACCTCCAAGGTGCTGTGCCCCGACAAGCGGGTGCTGATCCCCGACCTGCGCGCCGGCTGCTCCCTGGCCGCCTCGATCACGGCGGCGGACGTGCGCCTGATCAAACAGCGCTATCCGGGCCTGCCGGTGGTCACCTACGTCAACACCACCGCCGCGGTTAAGGCCGAGACCGACATCTGCTGCACCAGCGCCAACGCCGTGCAGGTGGTCGAATCCGTCGCCCGCGAGTGGGGCGTCGACCGGGTGATCCTGCTGCCCGACGAGTTCCTGGCCCGCAACGTCGCCCGCCAGACCGACATCGGGATCATCGCCTGGCAGGGTCGCTGCGAGGTGCACGAGCGCTTCACCGCCGCCGACATCGCCGAACTGCGCGAGGCCTGGCCGGACGCCAAGATCCTGGCCCACCCCGAATGCCCCACCGAGGTGCTCGAGGCCGCCGATTTCGCCGGGTCGACCGCGGCGATGAGCGACTATGTCACCCAGCGCCGGCCACGCCAGGTGGTGCTGATCACCGAATGCTCCATGGCCGACAACGTCGCCTGCGACGCGCCGGACACCGAGTTCGTCCGCCCGTGCAACCTCTGCCCGCACATGAAGCGCATCACCCTGGAGAACATCCACGAGGCGCTGCTGCACGATCGCCACGAGGTCACTGTCGACCCCGCCATCGCCGGGCGCGCCCGCGCGGCGGTGCAGCGGATGATCGACCTGCCGCCGCCCGCCGTCCCGGCCCGCTACGACCTGGTCAGGGCCCGTCACCACGTCGACGTGGAGCTCATCTGAGCCGCCGCGCCGTGAAGGGAGCCCGAGCATGAGCCTGCGCGAACGCGTGGCGGTCGACGGGGTGCTGGTCGTCGGCGCCGGTCTGGCCGGCCTGACCGCCGCCCTGGCCGCCGCGCCGCGCCGCGCCCTGGTGATCAGCGCCGCCCCGCTAGGCGAAGGCTCGGCCTCGGCCTGGGCCCAGGGCGGGGTGGCCGCGGCCCTGAGCGCCGATGACCATCCGGAGCTGCACGCCGCCGACACCCTGGCCGCCGGCGCCGGCCTGTGCGACCCCGAGGCGGTGGCGATCCTCACCCGCGAGGGCCCCGAGGCGGTGCGTCGCCTGGCCAGCCTTGGCGCCCCGTTCGACCGCCACGCCGACGGCGCCTTCGCCCAGAGCCTGGAGGCCGCCCATTCCCGGCCGCGCGTGGCGCGGGTCGGCGGCGACGGCGCCGGCCTGGCGATCATGACCGCGGTGATTGCCGCGGCCCGTCTGGCCGGTCATATCGAGATCCGCGAGGGGGTGCGGGCCCTGGCCCTGCTCACGGACAGCGAGGGCCGCGTCCGCGGCGTGCTGGCCCAGACGCCGCGCGGCCTGTGCGAGATCGTCGCGGCGGCCACCGTGCTGGCCACCGGGGGTCTCGGCGGCCTCTATGCGGTGACCACCGACCCGGCGTCGGTGCGCGGCGAGGGACTGGGCCTGGCCGCCCTGGCCGGCGCCCGCATCGTCGACGCGGAATTCGTGCAGTTCCATCCCACCGCCATCGACATCGGCGCCGATCCCTCCCCCCTGGCCACCGAGGCCCTGCGCGGCGAGGGCGCCCGGCTGGTGAACGCCAGCGGCGAGGCCTTCATGGGCCGCTATCACCCGGCGGGCGAACTGGCCCCGCGCGACATCGTCGCCCGCGCCATCGAGATCGAGCGGCGCGCCGGCCGAGGCGCCCTGCTGGACGCCCGCGACGCCGTGGGCGCGGCGTTCCCCGAGGAATTCCCCTTCGTCTTCGGCGCCTGCATGGCCGCCGGCCTCGATCCCCGCATCCAGGCCGTGCCGGTGCAACCGGCGGCGCACTACCACATGGGCGGGGTGGGAACCGACGCCTGGGGGACGACCTCCCTGGCCGGCCTGTTCGCCGCCGGCGAGTGCGCCGCCACCGGGGTGCACGGCGCCAACCGCCTGGCCTCCAACTCCCTGCTCGAGGCGGCGGTTTTCGGCCACCGGGCCGGATGCGCCGCCCGCGACGCCGCCGCGGCCCGCACCACGCCGCTCAGTCCGGTCCCGCCGGCCGAGCTGCCCGCCGCCGCCCTCGCCGACCTGCGGCGG
>CAIXWN010000020.1 GCA_903923135.1 uncultured Caulobacteraceae bacterium
CCGATCCGCCCTTCACCCGCCCCCTCTGTTCAGACTTCGCCACCCCCAGCCGAAGACCCATCCTGACCGACGCGCCGGACCCGGAAACCGACCCCGGGCCCGACGCCCTGGAATGAGTCGCCCGCCCGTCACCCCTTGAAAACCGCCCCCGCCGCGCGCCAAACCCTGTGCCCACACAGGGGAGAGACGTCATGGATCTGGGCATCGCCGGCCGCACGGCCATCTGCGCGGGCGCAAGCCGGGGAATGGGCCGGGCCGCCGCCCTGGCCCTGGCCCGCGAAGGGGTCAACATCGTCCTCTCGGCCCGGGGCGAGGCCCGCCTCGCCGCCGCCGCCGCCGAGATCGCCGCCGCCACCGGGGTCGCCGTCACGCCCGTGGCCGCCGATCACGCCACGCCCGCCGGCCGCGCCGCGCTTCACGCCGCCTGCCCCGCGCCCGACATCCTGGTCATCACCTGTTCGCCGCCGGCCATGACGCCCGACTTCCGCGACATCGCCCTGGCCGACTGGCAGGCCTCGCTCGATACGTCTTTCCTGGCGCCGGTGGAACTGATGCGGCTGTTCATGGACGGCATGGTCGAGCGGCGCTTCGGCCGCATCGTCAACATCGCCACCGTGGCGGCCAAGCTGCCCAGCGTGCCGCGCCTGCTCTCGGGGCCCTCGCGCTCGGCCCTGCACAACTACGCCGTCGCCGTGGCCAAGGCCGTGGCGAAAGACAATGTCATCCTCAACACCCTGCTGCCGGGGATGTTTCTCACCGAGACCCTCACCGACCGCCTCGCCGCCGACGCCGCCGCCAGGGGGGTCGCCTATGAGGACGAGCGCGACCGCTACGTCGCCCGCTTCCGCGTCCCCGCCGGCCGCTTCGGCGAGCCGGAAGACATCGGCGCCCTGGCCGCCATGCTGTGCAGCCGCTTCGCCGGCTATGTCGTCGGCCAGAGCCTGGTCGTCGACGGCGGCCTGGTGAACTCGCTCTATTGAAGGCCTAATGCCCGCCGGTCATCTCCACGGCGCGGCCGGGGCGGGGCAGCAGCCAGACCAGGCAGACGGCGAAGCCGAAGACCAGGGCGATGTCCCAGAACAGGGCGTTGGTGGCCAGCAGCACCGCCTGGGTGTCGACCATGCGGTTGACCATGGCCAGGGCCTCGCCCCGGCCCACCCCGCGGCGCATCAGGGTGTCGATCCCCTGGCCCAGGTTCGGGCTGCGCCCGGCCAGGTCGGCGTGGAACGCCGCCGCCGAGCTCTCCCAGCGGGTGGTGACGATGGAGGTGGCGAAGGCCCCCGACGCGGTGCGCACGAAGCTCGACAGCCCCGCCGCGTCGGCGGTCTCGGCCGGGTCCACCGAGCCCATGGCCACCAGGGTGAGGGGCATGAAGAAGGTCGGCATGGCCGCGCCCACCAGCACCAGCACGCCCCACACCTGCCAGAAGGTCATGTCGGTGTTGGCCGTCCCGCGCATCAGGGCGGTGACCATCAGCCAGCCCAGCCCGGCGCAGGCCACCAGCCGCGGATCCAGTTTCGAGACCAGCACCGCCGCCAGCGGCGCGGCGAACACCGCCAGTATGGCCGTCGCCCCGGTGGCCAGCCCCGCCTGGGTGGCGCTGTAGCCCATGTTGGTCTGCAGCCACAGCGGGGTGAGCACATTGGTGGCGAAGAACCCGCCCAGGGCGCAGGCGAAGATGATCATCGCCGCCCAGAAGCCCCGGTGCCGGAACACCCTCAGGTTGATGATCGGATGGTCGCTGGTCAGCTCCCAGATCAGGAAGGCGGCGAAGGCCACGGCCGAGGCGCAGGCCATGGCCGCGATCAGCGGCGAGGCGAACCAGTCGAGGTCCTTGCCCAGGTCCAGCATCACCTGCAGCAGCCCCACCCAGGTGACCAGCAGGATCAGGCCGACGGTGTCGAAGGGCGCCGGCGCCGCCTGGAATTTCCCGCGCACGAACACCCGCCAGGCCAGCAGGCCGGCGCCCGCCGCCACCGGCACATTGATCAGGAAGATCACCGGCCAGCCGAAGCCGTCGCACAGCCAGCCCCCCAGGATCGGCCCGGTGATCGGCGCCACCAGGGTGGTCACGCTCCACAGCGCCATGGCCCCGGCCTGAAGGTGGCGGGGGAAGATGCGCAGCAGCAGGGTCTGCGACAGCGGCATCAGCGGCCCGCCGCACATCCCCTGCAGCACCCGGAACCCCACCAGCACCCCCAGGGTCGGCGACAGGGCGCAGAGGAACGACACCAGCGAGAAGGCCAGCAGGGCCACGCAGAACACCCGCGTCGGCCCGAACCGCCCGGCCAGCCAGCCGGTCAGCGGCACGGTGATCGCCTCGGCCACGGCGTAGGAGGTGATGATCCAGGTGCCCTGGCCGATCGAGGCGCCCATCGATCCGGCGATGGTGGGCACCGACACATTGGTGATCGTCAGGTCCAGCACCGAGACGAAGTTGGCCAGGGCCAGCAGCACCCCGGCCGCCCACAGCCGCCCGCCGGTCAGCACCGGCAGCTCGTCAGTCCCGGCGGGGGTCGCGGCGGGGGCCGCCTCGGGCGCGGGGGGCTCGGTCATCGCGGGCGGGCGGCCTTTCTCAGCCGCGCTCGACAGGAACCGGGCTGCGCCCGTTCTGCGGAACGCCGGCGCCCGGCGTCAAGCCAAAGTCGCCCCCCGGGTCCCGGGCGCGCGCCGGCGCCCCGCTGCGGGCGCCCGGGCTCAGGCGTAGTCGATGGCGAAGCTCAGGGCCGGGTCATGGTGCAGGTCCCAGTAGGCCTCCCAGATCGCCCGGGTCACCGGCCCCACCTGGCCGCCGCCAACCGGAGCGCCGTCCAGCTCGGTCACCGGCATGATCCCCCCGGCGGTGGTCGAGAAGAACAGCTCGTCGCAGTCATAGAGGGCGTTCACGGGCACCTGGTCGACCACCGCCGTCCAGCCCTTCGACCGGGCGATCTCCAGCACCGTGCGCCGGGTCACCCCCTCCAGAACCCCCAGGCGCGGGGTGTGGATCACCCCGTCCTTGACCAGCACCACATTGAACCCCGAGCCCTCGGTCACATTGCCGTCGCCGTCGCCGAGGATCGGATAGACCGCGCCGCGGTCCTGGGCCTCCAGCAGGCCGCGCACGAAATCGCCCCACTGCAGGTTCTTCACCGTCGGGTCCATCGCCCCCGGCGGGGTGCGCCGCACGGTGCGCGTGACCACCGCCGAGCCGCCGGTGCGCTGCATGTCCGGCGGCATCACCCACACATAGGGCATGGCCAGCAGATAGATCGAATTGACCAGGTCCTCGGGCCGGGTCTCGCGCACGAACTTCAGCCCGCGGGTGACGATGATCTCCACATAGGCGTCGCGGATGCCGCTGATCGCCACCATCTCCACCAGCCGCTCGCGCAGGGTCCGCCGGTCCATGGGCGGGCGCAGGCGCAGGGTGGCGCAGCTGCGCTCCAGCCGGTCGAGGTGGTCGTCCAGCCGGAAATAGCGGCCGTCCCACACCGCCGGCACGTCATAGGTCAGGTCCGAATGCAGAAACCCCTGGTCCATCAGCGGAATGCGCGCCTCGGCCAGGGGCGTGAACGCCCCGTCGATGAACGCCACCCCCGCCGCCAGGGGATTGTCGCTGGCCTTCAGCGCCGCCGTCCGGCTCCGGTAGCCCTCGAAAAGCGCGTCCATGGTGGTCATGGCGGAGTCTCCCTGAAGGCGCCCGCATCGGCCGCGGTCGCCGCTCCCGATCGATACGGCCGCGGGGCGCGCCCTGGCAATCGCCCGCCCGGCGCCTACTCCGGCGAGGCGCGGCGCGCTTCCCGGTACCAGGCCAGCTGTTCGCTGGTGGCCAGCAGCTTGCCGTCGCGCCGCCAGTAGCTGGAGCGCTCGTCGGAGGCGCCGCCGCCGCCCACCCGGCCCTCGCACTCCACCAGGATGAAGTCGTCGCCCACCTCGGCCAGCTCCTCCACCGTGGCGTGCAGATAGGCGGTCAGCGACAGGGTGGTGGTCATCACGCCCGGCCCCAGGGCGTACATCGCCCGCGGGGCGGAGTTGTCGGTGATCATGCCCAGCAGCGCCTTGTCCAGGTCGCCGCGCCGCGAGCGCACCCAGGCCAGCGACCGCGAATCCCCGCCCGCCTGCGGCGGAAAGCCCTCCAGCGTCCGCCGCTCGAAGGCCGAGGCGCCATAGTGCATGGCCATGCCGCTCATCTCGGGGCTGGGCAGGCTCTCCGGATCGGGCGCGGCGGGCATGCTGGCGAAGGCGAAGTCGGGGGTCTTCGGGCGCCGGGCCATGGTCACCACGGCGTGCACCCCCACCTGGTCCGAACCCGCCGGCAGCAGCTCCACCTCCCACACCCCCACCGAGCCGCCCTGGCGCAGCCGCCGCGTGCGGATGTCCAGCGCCCCGGCCGGCAGCCCGGCCGCATAGGTCAGGGTCAGCGACAGCGGCTCGCCGATCGCCTCCGGCTCGGCCTCCAGCACGCGGACGCACAGCCCGATCGCATAGCCGCCCCACAGGCCGCCCCCCGGATTGCTCCACTCCGCCCCGGCCACGGTGGTCCAGCGCCCGGGCGTGACGGGGGTGAGGGGAATGGCGAGGCTGTGCGAGGTGGTCATCATCTCCCACTAGCCCCGCGCCGCAGGGGCAGGGAAGCCCCCCGCCAGTGCATCCCGCGGGCGGCGCTGAACCAACGGACGGTTCGGCCGTTTCCTCCGGCGTAGCGGTCCCGATCGCGGAACCGCCAAGCGAGGCCTGTCATGCGATCCATCCTTCTGGTTGTCCTGGGCGTGCCGATCCCGATCATCCTGCTGCTGGCCCTGTGCACCCACCACTTCTGAGACCGGCGGCCAGGCGCGTCTGACCGAAGGGCAGGCGAAAGCGGCACAAGGGCGCCCCTGCATTTGCCCGCCGAGTCGCCTATCTTGCCTTTCGATGTCCGACGACGCTTCCCCACCGCTGACCGGCGCGGCCCTGATCCGGGATCAGGTGAGCCGCCTGCCCGATACGCCGGGCGTCTACCGCATGTTCGGCGAGGGCGGAGAGTCGCTCTATGTGGGCAAGGCCCGGTCGCTGAAGAAGCGGGTCATCCAGTACGCCCAGGGCCGTTTCCACACCAACCGCATCGCCCTGATGGTCGACCTGACCCGGTCGATGGAGTTCACCACCACCCGCACCGAGACCGACGCCCTGCTGCTCGAGATCAATCTGATCAAGCAGCTCAAGCCGCGCTTCAACGTGCTGCTGCGCGACGACAAGTCGTTCCCCGAGATCGTCATCCGCCGCGAGCACCCCGCCGCCCAGCTGCGCAAGCACCGCGGCGCCCATTCCATCAAGGGCGACTATTTCGGACCCTTCGCCAGCGCCTCGGCGGTCAACCGCACCCTCAACACCCTGCAGAAGGCCTTCCTGCTGCGGTCGTGTTCCGACAGCGTCTACGAGAGCCGCACCCGGCCGTGCATGCTGCACCAGATCCGCCGCTGCGCCGCCCCCTGCGTCGGCCTGGTGTCGCTGGAGGACTACGCCGGCCTCGTCGACCAGGCCGAGGCCTTCCTGCGCGGTCGCAGCCGCGCCGTGATGGCCGCCATGAGCGAGCAGATGCAGGCCGCCGCCGAGGACCTGGAGTTCGAGACCGCCGCCCGCTTTCGCGACCGCATCCGCGCCCTGGCCTCGGTCGCCCAGGAGACCCAGGTCAATCCCGAGACCGTCGAGGAGGCCGACGTCTTCGCCCTGCACGCCGAGGGCGGCCAGGCCTGCGTCCAGGTGTTCTTCTTCCGCGCCGGCCAGAACTGGGGCAACCGCGCCTATTTCCCGCGCGTCGACCGCAGCGACACCGACGCCGAGATCATGGCCGCCTTCATCGGCCAGTTCTACGAGGGCAAGCCCATTCCCCGGCTGATGCTGGTCAGCATCGAACCCGACGAGGCCGGGCTGCTGAAGGAGGCCTTCACCCTCAAATCCGGCCGCCGGGTCGAGATCGCCCGGCCCCTGCGCGGCGAGAAGCGGGGCCTGGTCGACAACGCCCTGCTCAACGCCCGCGAGGCCCTCGGCCGGCGCATGGCCGAGGGCTCGGCCCAGTCGAAACTGCTCGCCGCCGTCGCCGAGACCTTCGCCCTGGAGGCCCCGCCCGAGCGCATCGAGGTCTATGACAACTCCCACATCATGGGGACCAACGCCGTGGGCGGCATGATCGTCGCCGGCCCCGAGGGCTTCCAGAAGAGCCAGTACCGCAAGTTCAACATCCGGGGCGGCGATCTCACCCCCGGCGACGACTACGGCATGATGCGCGAGGTGCTGCGCCGCCGCTTCGCCCGCCTGGCCCGCGAGGAGGAGGCCGGCGAGGCCCCGCCGCGCCCCGATCTGGTGCTGCTCGACGGCGGCGCCGGCCAGCTGGCCGAGGCCCTTGCGGTGATGGCCGATCTGGGCGTCGACGACATCCCGCTGGTCGGCGTCGCCAAGGGGCCCGATCGCGACGCGGGCCTGGAGCGCTTCTTCCTGCCCGGCAAGACGCCCTTCATGCTCGAGCCCAAGAGCCCGGTGCTCTACTACCTCCAGCGCCTGCGCGACGAGGCCCACCGCTACGCCATCGGCACGCACCGGGCGAAGCGGTCGGCCGAGATGCTGAAGAACCCCCTCGACGAGATCGACGGCGTCGGCCCGGCGCGCAAGAAGGCCCTGCTGCACGCCTTCGGCTCGGCCCGCGGCGTCTCCCGCGCCGCCGTGGACGACCTGGCCAAGGTCGACGGCGTCAGCGAACCGCTGGCGCAGAGAATCCACGACTTCTTCCGCAACGGCTGAGGGCGGCGGGCGCCCCCTTCGTCAGCCCTTCAGCGCCCGCTTCAGCGCATCGTGGGCGTCGCGGCGGGCGGTGCGGGCGATCGACGAGCCCACCGCCCAGTTGAAGGCGTGGAACCCTCCCGGATAGACGTGCAGTTCGGTGGGCACGCCGGCCCGCAGCAGGCGGCGGGCGTATTCCAGGTTCTCCTCAAGGAACAGGTCCAGCGATCCGGTGGAGAGGAAGGTCGGCGGCAGGCCCCTGAGGTCCTCCGCCCGCGCCGCCGCGGCGTAGGGCGACACGTCCGGTCCGCCGGGCTCGCTCCCCAGCAGGCACGACCAGCCGAAGTGGTTGTTGTGCGGCGTCCAGATGAACTCCCCGGCATAGGGGTGCGGCTCGTCGATCACGCAGGTGCGGTCGTCGATCATCGGATAGATCAGGTGCTGGAAGCTCAGGGCGTATTCGGCCCGGTCGCGCGCCAGCAGGGCCAGGGACGCCGCCAGGCCGCCGCCGGCGCTCTCGCCCATCACCCCCACCCGCGCCGCGTCGACGCCCAGTTCGCCGGCATGGGCGATCAGCCAGGCCAGGGCGGCGTAGCAGTCCTCGATCGCCCCGGGGAACCGCGTCTCCGGCGCCAGGCGATAGTTCACCGACAGGATGCAGCACTTCAGCTCGGCGGCCAGGGGCCGGTGCGCCGCCTCCTGTCCGGCCGCGTCGCCGCCCACATAGCCGCCGCCGTGGATGTGCAGGATGCAGGGCAGGGGCCCGTGCGCCGCCTTGGGCCGATAGAAGAACACCGTCACCTCCGGCGCCCCGGCGGGCCCCGGGATCTGGCGCACGGTCAGATCGGTGCGCGCCACGTCGGCCGGATCGGGCGGGAACATCACCGGCCGCGCCCGCATCGTCGGCAGGAACTCCAGCGACAGCCGCGACGTCGGAAACGCCTCCAGCAGCGGCAGCAGCTCCGGATCCACCAGATGGCGGCTGTCGATCTTGCTCATGGGTCCCCTGGCTCCTCAATCCGACCGCGACTTTCCCCGTCGCGAGGCGCTAGTCTAGCCATCATGAACCGGCTTCCCAATCTCATCACCGGATTTCGCCTCGTCCTGGCGCTATTCACCTTCGCCGCCCTCTCGGGCGCGGCCCTGCTGAGCGAGCGCCTGCCGGAGGACGTCCAGTTCGCCCTCGAACGCTGGGCCTTCGTCGCCTATGTCGTCGCCGCCCTCACCGATTTCGTCGACGGCTGGCTCGCGCGGCGGCTGCACGCCGAGAGCGTCTGGGGGGCCATCCTCGATCCCATCGCCGACAAGGTGCTGGTCTGCGGCGTGATCCTGGGCCTGCTGTCGCTGGGTCCCAACGCCGCCGTGGCCATCCCCGCCGCCCTGATCCTGTTCCGCGAGTTCACCGTCAGCGCCCTGCGCGAAGTGGCCGCCGGCAAGGGCGTCACCCTGCCGGTGACCCTGCTGGCCAAGTGGAAGACCACCCTGCAACTTGTCGCCCTGGGCGCCGAACTGCTCACCGCCTGCTGGGCGGCTTTCGGTCTGCCCGACGATCCCTCCATCCTCGGCACGGCCACCCTCGTCGCCCACGGCCTGCTGTGGATCGCCGCCCTTGCCACCCTCGTGACCGGCGCCCAGTATTGGGAACAGGCCCGCAAGGCCCTCAGCGCCGGCGACGGGGCCTGATCGCCATTCCCGGGATGAGTCTGATGAGTCTTCGCCTGTCCGCAGCCGTCGGCGCCCTCGCCGCGGCCGCCGCGTTCTGCGTTCCCGCCTTCGCCCAGACGTCCATCGAGCCTCCCGCCCAGCCTCCGGCCCAGGCCCTTCCCCAGCCGGCGGCCCCGCCGCCCGCCACCGCCGCCCCGCGCGACGCGCCCTACCCCGGGGTGATCCGCCTGGCCGTCGACGCCACCGACCTGGCCCACGCCGTCTTCCGCGCCCACGAGACCATTCCGGTGGCCGGCCCGGGACCGCTCACCCTGCTCTATCCGCAGTGGCTGCCGGGCAACCATTCCCCCACTGGCCCGATCGACAAGCTGGCCGGCCTCTCCGTCTCGGCCGGCGGCCGGCCCCTGGCCTGGGTGCGCGATCCCGTGGACGTCTACGCCTTCCACCTCGACGTGCCGCCGGGCGTCCAGGCGGTGGACGTCGACCTGCAGTTCCTGTCGCCCGTCTCCGCCCGCGAGGGCCGGGTGGTGATGACCACGGAGATGCTGCGCGTGCAGTGGAACACCGTCGCCCTCTATCCGGCCGGCTATTTCTCCCGCGACGTGCTGGTCCAGGCCAGCGTCACCGTGCCCGAGGGCTTCACCGCCGCCACAGCCCTGCAGACCGTCGCCCACGAGGGCGCCACCACCTTCGCCCTGCCCGAGGGCGGCGCCGGCGCCGGCGACCTGCGGGCCGTCTCCCGCGGGGGCGCGACCACGCTCTTCGCCCCGACGACCTTCGAGACCCTGGTGGATTCGCCCGTCCTCGCCGGCCGCTGGTTCAGGAGCTTCGATCTCGATCCTGGCGGCCCGGCGCGCGTCACCCTCGACGTGGTCGCCGACAAGCCCGGGGACCTCACCGCCACGGCGGCGCAGCTGGCCGCCCACCGCGCCCTGGTGCAGCAGGCCTACCGCCTCTACGGTTCGCGCCACTACGACCACTATGACTTCCTCCTCGCCCTCAGCGACCGCCTCGGCGGCATCGGCCTGGAGCACCACCGCTCCAGCGAGGACGGCGTCGGCCCGGGCTACTTCACCGACTGGGACGCCCGGTCCGCCGACCGTGACCTGCTGCCCCACGAGTTCACCCACAGCTGGAACGGCAAGTTCCGTCGCCCGGCGGATCTCTGGACGCCCAGTTTCAATGTGCCCATGCGCGGCAGCCTGCTGTGGGTCTACGAGGGCCAGACCGAATACTGGGGCCTCGTCCTGGCCGCGCGCTCGGGTCTGCTCAGCAAGGTCCAGGCCCGGGACGCCATCGCCGAAACCGCAGCCACCTATGAGCACCGGGTCGGGCGCAGCTGGCGGCCGCTGCTGGACACCACCAACGATCCGGTGGTCGCCATGCGTCGCCCGCTGTCCTGGCTCAGCTGGCAGCGCAGCGAGGACTACTACCGCGAGGGCCAGCTCATCTGGCTCGATGTCGACACCCTGATCCGGCGTGAGTCCGGCGGCCGGCGCTCGCTGGACGACGTCGCCCGGGCCTTCTTCGGCGTCGACAGCGGCTCCTGGGTCGCCGAGACCTACACCCTCGAGGATCTCGTCGGGGTGCTCAACCGGGTGCAGCCCTATGACTGGGCGGGCTTCCTGAAGGCCCGCGTCGAGGGCCGCGGCCCCGGCGCGCCGCTCGACGGCCTCACCCGCGGCGGCTACCGCCTGACCTACGCCGATGCGCCCACGGACTATTCGCGCGCCGCCGACGCCGCCCGCCACGTCACCGACCTCAGCTTCTCCATCGGCGTCATCGTCGGCAAGGACGGGGCCCTGGCCGACGTCCTGTGGGACGGCCCGGCCTTCAAGGCCGGCCTGCGCGAGGGGGTGCAGATCATCGCCGTGAACGGAGACGCCTATGGCCCCGACGGCCTCAAGGAGGCGATCCGCGCGGCCAAGGGCGCGACCGCGCCCGTCGAGCTGCTGGTCCGGGAGGGCGACCGCTTCCGCACCGTGCGCATCGACTACCACGACGGCCTTCGTTACCCGCGCCTCGAACGCCTGGCCGGTGTCGAGGCGCCCCTGCTCGACGAGATTCTCGAACCGCGGCGGTGACGGCCCCGCCTAACCCCGCATCGTCATCAGCTGCGGCATCGTCTCCAGCACCTGGCGCACCTTCGGCAGGGGGTCGCGCACCACCCGGCTGCGGGTGTCGAACACCATCACCGGCCGCTCGGCGACATTGAACGCCGGCCAGTGCGGGATGCCGGGATGGTCGGGCCTGCCGGTTCGGGCGAAGGCCACCCAGGCGCCGCCGATCTGGTCGGCCATATGCTTCGGCCCCGGCTCCGGCCCGACGAAGGCGCGTACCTTGTCGTAGCTGTACAGCATGAACGGAATCTCCATGGTGTGCGGGGTCTTGAACGCCCCGTTGAGCACCGGCGTCTCCCAGGTCACCAGATAGACATAGGCCGGCGCGGCGCCCTTGGCCGCCTTGCGCGCCGCCAGGGTCTCCGAGCCCAGCATCATCCGGCTGCTGATCATCTGCTCCCACAGATAGGTCGGCGAATAGATGGGATAGGCCTCGCGGAAGGCCGCCAGAAGCTTCTGGCCCGGCTCGCCGAAGGGCTTCATCCGCGTCTGCAGGTCCTCTTCGGTCATCCTGCCGAACCACGGCTCGCCGGCGGTGAAGATGGTCCACTCGTCCTTGCACCAGCCCACCAGTATGGGCACGTCGGCCGAGACGTCCGGCGCGTCGGGGGTGAACGGATCGCGGGTGATGGCCACCTCGTCCAGCACCGGTCCGCTGCCCACGCCGCCGAAGCCGCCGCCGCTGACCTTCATCGCCGCCTCCAGGATGGTCGGGGCGGGCAGGGCGCGAAGGGCGGCGATGTCGCCCGGCTTCACCCCCAGGGCGTCCAGCAGCTTGCGCGCCTGCTCGGTCGCCGGGCCCTTGCGGCCCACGGCCAGGCCCGGGCCGCTCTGGATCGCCGCCTTGTGGAACAGCCCCTTGGCGCCTGGCATCGCCAGCAGGGTCGACACCTTCGCCCCGCCGCCCGACTGACCCATGATCATCACATTGTCCGGGTCCCCGCCGAAGGCGGCGATGTTGTCGCGCACCCACTGCAGCGCCAGCACCAGATCCTGCATGCCCACCGTGCCCGACGAGGCGAACTCGGGCCCCATCAGATCGCCCAGGTGCAGATAGCCGAAGACGTTCAGCCGGTGGTTGACGCTCACCGCCACCACGTCGCCGGCCCGCGCCAGCCCGTCGCCCTGGTAGACCGGCTGGGCGCCCGAGCCATAGGCGTAGCCGCCGCCGTGGATCCAGACCATCACCGGCCGCTTCCTGGCGTCCGCCCCCGGGGTCCAGAGGTTGAGGAACAGGCAGTCCTCGTTCATCACCTTCAGTTCCGAGGGCGTGTTGAACACCCGGTGCATCTGCAGGCTGAAATCCGTGGTCACCGCCACCGTCGATCCGCCGGCCAACTGCATGGCGGGGGCCCCGAAGTCGGTGGCGTCATAGATGCCGGTCCAGGCCTTCGCCGGCTGCGGCGGCGCCCAGCGCAGGGGGCCGATCGGCGCGGCCCCGTAGCGGATGCCCAGGAAGGCGCTGACCCCGCCGCTGACCAGTCCCTGCACGGCGCCGCTGCGGGTGGTCACCACCGGCGAGGGGACGGGCAGGCCGGGGCCGATCTGCGCCGCCCCGGC
>CAIXWN010000021.1 GCA_903923135.1 uncultured Caulobacteraceae bacterium
AGACCGACGCGGTGGGCGCCATCACCTCGCCCCTGCCGGTGATCGTCATCGCCCGCATGCTGGGGGTGGCCGAGACTGATCGCGAGCAGTTCCGCCAGTGGTCGAACAATTTCGCCGGCGCCGGCGCGGCCGAAGGGGTCGATCTGGTCCAGATGCAGGCCCTGATGGAGATGAGCCAGTATCTGGCCGCCGAACTGGCCCGGCGGCGCGAGCGGCCGGGTGACGATCTGATCAGCGCCCTGGCGCGGGCCGAGGAGGCGGGGGTCACCCTGGCCAACGACGAGATCGTCTCCCTGTCGGTGCTGCTGCTGGTGGCCGGCAACGAGACCACCACCAATCTGTTCTCCAACATTCTCAACCGCCTGGCGGCCCATCCCGAGGAATGGCGGGCCCTGCGCGCCGATCCGTCGCTGATCGACGGCGTGGTCGAGGAGATCCTGCGCATGGATTCGCCGGTGCAGTTCACCGTTCGCCGGGCGCTGACCGACGTCGAGATCGGCGGCGCGCCGGTTAAGGCCGGCGAGACCCTGTTCGTCTATCTGGCCGCGGCCAACCGCGATCCGGCCAAATGGACCGATCCGGAGATCCTCGACATCCACCGCAAGGCCGGCCGGCAGCTGGCCTTCGGCCAGGGCATCCACATGTGCATCGGCGCGCCGCTGGCGCGGCTGGAGGCCCGGGCCGGTCTGGCGGCGCTTCTGGAGCGGTTCGAGACGGTGAGGTTCGGCGCCGAACCCCGGCCGCGCACGACGACGGCCCTGCTGCGCGGGTTCCAGCGGCTGCCGCTGGTGTTCGGCTAGAACGCGCGGACGTCCGTCACCCTGCGCTCAAACCGTCAGGAACCCCCATGGCCGCCCCTGAACGCTTCCAAGTCGGCGACACGGTCCTGCAGTCGGGCATGACGCTGCCCGGCGTGACCCTCAGCTACAGGACCCACGGCGTCCTCAACGCCGCGCGCGACAACGCCGTTCTGGTTCCGACCTATTATGGCGGCCAGCACGCCCAGACGGAGTGGCTGTTCGCCGAGGGCATGGCGCTGTCGCCGCGGGACTGGTTCATCATCGTGCCGGACATGCTGGGAAACGGCCTGTCCTCCTCGCCCAGCAACACGGCCGCGCCGTTCGACGGGCCGCGGTTCCCGCATGTCACCCTGTACGACAATGTGCGGCTGCAGCACCGTCTGGTCACCGAGCGTTTCGGCATCGAGCGCCTGAGGCTGGTGGCGGGCTGGTCGATGGGCGCGCAGCAGACCTATCACTGGGCGGCCCTGTATCCGCACATGGTCGCGGCGATCGCCCCCTTCTGCGGCTCGGCGCGCACCTCGCGGCACAACTTCCTGTTCCTGGACGGGGTCAAGGCGGCCCTGCAGGCCGACGCGGCGTTCCGGGGCGGCGACTACGACGCCCCGCCGCTTGTGGGGCTGAAGGCGTTCTCGCGGGTCTATGCCGGTTGGGCGTTCTCCCAGACCTTCTTCCGCGAGGAGATTGATCTGAAGGTGATGGGCTCCGGCTCGATCGACGGGTTCGTGACCGGCGTCATGGAGCCGGCCTTCCTCGCCCGCGACGCCAACGACCTGCTGGCCATGCTGTGGAGCTGGCAGAACGCCGACATCAGCGCCAACGACCTCTATGGCGGCGATTTCGACAGGGCGTTGGGCGCCATCACCGCCCGCGCCATCGTCCTGCCGGGCGCCACCGACCTCTATTTCCCGCCCGAGGACAACGCCTACGAGGTCGCCCGCATGCCGAACGCCGAACTGCGGCCGATCCCCTCGATCTGGGGCCACTGCGCGGGCCTGGGAGCCAATCCGGCCGACACCGCCTTCATCGACGCGGCGCTGAGGGAACTGCTGGCCGGCTGAGAGCCGCCAAACCGAGCTTTCCCTTGCCCCCGCCGCGAACGCCTCACTAAGGTCCTGTTGCGCCACGGGTGGAGGGGCGCGCGCACCGATGACCGACATCTTCATCTCCTACGCCCGGTCTACCGAGGCGGAGGCCCGGCGCATCGCCGACGCGCTGCGGGCTTTGGGCTACGGTGTCTGGCGCGACGACGAGCTTCCCGCTCATCGCGCCTATGCCGAGGTGATCGAGGAGCGGCTGAAGGCGGCCCGGGCCGTGGTGGTGGTTTGGTCGGCGGAGGCGGTGAAATCGCAGTGGGTGCGTTCGGAGGCCGACAAGGCGCGGGGTGACCAAAAGCTGGTGCAACTCAGCCTCGACGGCTCAGTTCCGCCCATGCCCTTCGACCAGATCCAGTGCGCCGATCTGACGGGGTGGACCGGCGACATCGCAGCGCCCGGCTGGCTGAAGGTTGTCGCAAGCCTCGTCGACCTGGCCGCGGCGCCGCTCGCCGGGGCGGCGGTCGAGCCACCGCCGGCGCTGCCGTCGAAGCCCTCGATCGCGGTGTTGCCGTTCACCGACATGACGGGCGCCCAAGGTCAGGACTATTTCGTCGACGGCATGATGGAGGAGATCACCACCGCCCTGTCGCGCTTCCGCTCGATCTTCGTCATCGCCAGCAGTTCCGCGCTGTCGCTGAAAGGTCAGGCCGTCACCCCCCAGGCCGCGGCGCGCGCCATGGGGGTCCGCTATGTGCTCGAGGGCAGCGTCCGCAGGTCGGCCAACCGGGTGCGGATCGCTGTCAAACTGATCGACGCCGCCGCCGGCGGCCAGATCTGGGCCGACCAATTCGACGACACCCTTGAGGATGTGTTCGACCTGCAGGAACGGGTGGCGCTCAGCGTCGCCAGCAAGATCGAGTCGAGCGTGCAGGCGGAGGAAATCCGCCGCGCCGTGGCCCGCCCGACCGATAACCTGGGCGCATACGATCTCTATCTGAGGGCTGTCTCCAATCTGACCTATAGCAGAGCGGCGACTCTTGAGGCGGTCCGGCTGCTCGAGGCGGCCGTCGACCTCGATCCGGTGTTCGGGCCGGCCCTTGGGCTGGCCGCGGGCTGTCGCGCTCATATCGATCTGTACGACTGGTCCGAGGATCTGGAAACCAACAGCCGCATCGGAACAGATCAGGCTCGTCGCGCGCTCAAGGCGGCGCCAGACGACCCCTCCGTGCTTTGCAGCGTCGCCTACGCGGTGGCCTATCTGGATCTCGACCTGCCCGGCGCCATCGCACTGGCGGATCGGGCGATCTTGCTCAACCCCGGGTCGGCGACGGCCTGGGGCATGGGCGGGCAGTTGAGAATGGAGAGCGGCGACACCGACCGGGCGGTGGAGCAGCTGGAAACCTCCCTGCGTCTCGATCCGATCGGTGGCAGCCGCGCCAGACGGACAGCCTATCTGGCGATCGGGCGCTTCCACCAGCAACGGTTCGACGAGGCCGCCGCGCTGGTGAAGGATTTCGTGCACCAGACGGACAGCCCTCGCGGCTTTGCTATTCTGGCGGCGAGTTGCGGCCACCTTGGGCGGATCCGGGAAGCCCAGTCGGCGCTGGCCGGCTACCGCGATCGCACGCCCCTGCCGATCGAGGACTTTGGCGCGCGCTTGCTAAGCCAGCCGGCCCACCTGCGGCTATTCCTCGACGGCATCGCCCTGGCCGAAGGAAAGAGCCCGATCGAGGGTGAGGGGGCCGGGTGACCGACATCTTCATCTCCTACGCCCGCTCGACGGAGGCGCAGGCGAAACAGATCGCCTCGGCGCTTCGCGCCCTGGGCTATGGCGTGTGGCGCGACGACGAACTGCCGGCGCACCGGGCCTATGCCGAGGTGATCGAGGAGCGGCTGAAGGCGGCCAGGGCGGTGGTGGTGGTCTGGTCGGCCGAGGCGGTGAAGAGCCAGTGGGTGCGGGCCGAAGCCGATCTGGCGCGCGAGGCGGGGACGCTGGTCCAGCTTTCCGTCGACGGGTCAATCCCGCCGCTGCCGTTCAACCAGATCCAGTGCGCCGATCTGTCCGGGTGGGCGGGTGAGGACAACGCGCCAGGCTGGCGCAAGGTGGTCGCCAGTGTTGCGGATCTGCTTGGCGGCCGGGCTTCCGGGGCCGTTGCAGCCGGAGAGACGCTGCCAGCCCTTCCCTCGAAACCCTCGATCGCGGTCCTGTCGCTGGCGGACCTCAGCCCGGCGCGGGACCAGGATTATTTCTGCGACGGCATGGTCGAGGAGATCGTCACCGCCCTGTCCCGCTTCCCGTCCCTGTTCGTGATCGGCGCCGGCTCGGGTCTCAGCTATCGGGGCAGCGCCCAGAGCTCCGGCGAAATCGCCCGCACGCTCGGTGTCCGTTACCTCCTCGGCGGCAGCGTCCGCCGCGCCGGCGAACGGGTGCGGATCGCGGTCAACCTCACGGACGCGGTGGACAATGTCCCGGTCTGGTCGGAGCGGTTCGACGGGACACTCGAGGATGTCTTCGCGCTGCAGGACGAGGTGGCCCATGGCGTTGCGGGCCAGATCGAACCGGCGATAAACGCCGCCGAGACCCGCCGCGCGAGCGCCCGGCCGACCGGCGACCAGGGCGCCTATGACCTCTTCCTGCGCGCTCTGCAGATGCAGAAGCACTATGAGCCGGAGAGTTTCCGGCAGGCCCTCGACCTGCTCGACCAGGCGATCGCGCGCGATGCGTCCTATGCGCGCGCCGTCGCCCTGGCGGGCTATATTCACGCGCTCAGCTATACCTTCGGCTACAGCAACGATCTGGACCGGACCCGGGAGCAGGCTCTCGCCCTTGTGCACCGCGCCCTGCGCCTGGCGCCAGACGACCCCGACGTGCTCGCCTGCGTCGCCCACTCGCTGTCGAACACCCATGAGGATCTCGACGGGGCCGAGGTTCTCGCCGAGCGGGCCCTGGTCATCAATCCCGGCTCATCCTTCGCCTGGTATGTAAGCGGATGGGTGAAGGCCTACAGCGGGCGGGCCACGCCGGCGCTGGAGCACTTCAAGGCGGCGCTGCGTCTCGACCCGCGCATGCCCGAACGACACTCGGCCCTGATCGGCATAGGGCTCTCGCTGGTGATGATGCGGCGTTTCGACGAGGCGATCCCCCCGCTCAGGGAGGCGACCCGCCTCAGTCCAGGCAATCTGGGAGGCCTGTTCGGACTAGCCGCCGCTCTTGCCCATACCGGCGCCATGGCCGAGGCCAGGGCGGCGTATCAGGCCTTGCCGAACAGCTGGCTCGCCCACCCCAACCGGCACAACGGCCACCTGCTGCTTGCGAAATGGGAGGTGATCTATGAGGGCATCGCCCTGGTCTCGGACGCCGGGGGCGGGCTCGCCTAGTCATGACCGACATCTTCATCTCCTACGCCCGCTCGACGGAGGCGGAGGCGAAGCGGATCGCCGAGGCGCTGCGCTCACTCGGCTATGGGGTATGGCGGGATGACGAACTGCCCGCCCATCGGGCCTACGCCGAGGTGATCGAGGAGCGGCTGCAGGCGGCGAAAGCCGTCGTTGTGGTCTGGTCCGCCGAGGCGGTGAAGTCGCAGTGGGTGTTCTCCGAGGCCAACCGGGCGCGGGAGGACGGCAAGCTCGTTCAGCTGAACATCGATGGCGCCCGGCTGCCCATGCCGTTCGACTCGATTCAGTGCGCCGACCTCGCGGCGTGGGACGGCGTCGCCCAGACGCCGGGCTGGCGGAAGGTCGTCGCCAGCGTCGCTGAGCTGATCGGCGGCGCCAGAGCGCCGCCCGCCCGGGATCTGGCGCCCGATCCTCCGCTGGCCCTGCCGTCCAGGCCGTCGATCGCCGTCATGCCCTTCGCCAACCTTTCGGGCGATCCGGAGCAGGACTATTTCGCCGACGGCATGGTGGAGGAGATCGTCGCGGCCCTCACGCGCAATCGCGCGGTCTTCGTCATCGCCAGCAGCTCCACAAGCGGCTTTCGCGGCAGGTCTGTGTCGCCTCAGGAGATCGCCCGCCGGCTCGGCGTCCGTTACATCCTCGAGGGCAGCGTGCGGAAGGCCGGCGGCCGGGTGAGGATCGCCGTCAGGTTGCTGGACGCGGCGGACGGCGCGCAGATGTGGGCCGACCGGTTCGACGACACCCTGGAGGACGTGTTCGCCCTGCAGGACCAGGTGGCGCTCAGCGTCGCCGGGATCATCGAGCCCACCGTCCAGGCGGCCGAGATCCGCAAGGTCGCCAAGCGTCCGACCGAGAGCCTGGGCGGCTATGACCTCTTCCTGCGCGCCCAGCCGCTGTTCTGGGCGTTCCAGAAGGAGACCATGGCCGAGGCCCTGGTCCTGCTGGAGCGCGCCGTCGCCCTGGATTCCGAGTTCGGCATGGCGGTGGCCATGGCGGCGACCTGTCACCGGATGATGGTGGATTTCCAGTGGTCCGACGACATCGCCGCGCACCGCGCCGCGGGCCTGGATCTGGCGACGCGCGCCCTGGCGCTCGCGGGGGACGACGCCAGGGCCCTGGCCCACGTCGCCAGCGCCCTGATGGGGCTGGAGCCATCCCCGGATCGCGCCGCGACCGTCATCGAGCGCGCCTTATCCCTCAACCCCGGTTGCGCCTACGCCTGGCTGGTGAGCGGCCTGCTGCACACCCGTCTGGGCGAACCCGATCGGGCGGTCGCGGATTTCGAGACGGCCGTGCGCCTGGATCCCCTGTCGGCCATCCGGGGCGTCGCGCGCTGGAACACAGGTCTGGCGCGCTTTCAGCAGGGCCGGTTCGCCGAAGCCCTGCCGCTCATTCTGGAACAGTCGACGGCGGTCGCTCCGGTCTGGCACGCGGTTCTGGCCGCCACCTGCGGACATCTGGGCCGGATCTCCGAGGCCCGGGCGGCGCTGGCGCGACTGCGGGCCGTCTCCCACCTGTCGGCGGAGGACCTCGGCGACCTGTGGTTCCGGAAGGCGGAACACCGCGGGCTGCTGGCCGACGGGATCGCCCTGGCCGAGGCGGACGGCGGGGGCGCCGTTTAGCCGGTGAACGCCAGCCCATCCTCGGTTACAAAGGGCCCAAAGCGGCGCGGCGCGACAGGCGACCGGCCCGGGAGGATGGCATGATCAAGCTGGTCTATGTGCTGCAGCGCCGGGCCGACGTGACCCCGGCGGACTTTCACGACTACTGGCTCAACGCCCATGGCCCGCGGGTGCGTGGCCACGCCGGCGCCATCCGCGCCCGCCGCTGTGTGCAGAGCCATCTGATCGACAGTTCGCGCAACGAGGGGCTGCGCGCGGCGCGCGGCATGCTGGACGCCGTTCCGGGCATCACCGAGGTCTGGTGGGACAGCCTGGCGGACTTCCAGGCGGCGGCGGCCGACCCGGCCGGCGCCGCGGCCCTGGCCGATCTGGCGGCCGACGAGGCGACGTTCATCGACATCGCCCGCTCGCAGGTGTTCCTGACGCAGGAGAACCTGATCTTCGACTTCACCGGCGCCCGCAAGTTCGGGCCCGAGGCGGTGAAATGCACCTATCTGCTGGCCCGCCGCGCCGACCTGAGCGTGGAGGCCTGCCACCGGACCTGGCTGACCGACCACGGGCCGCTGGTGGCCAGCTTCGCCCGCGAGCTGCGCATGGCGCGCTATGTGCAGAGCCACACCATCGCGCCGGAAGCGAACCGGGGGTTCGTCGCCGCGCGCGGGCTGAGCGAGCCGCTGGACGGCATCACCGAGGTGTGGATGCGCTCGATGGACGATGCCGACGCCGGCGGCTCGACCGAGGCCGGCCGGCGGGCCGGGGCGGCCCTGGTGGAGGACGAACGGCGGTTCGTGGAGATGGGCCGTTCGCGCTGCTTTTTCACCCGGGAACACGAGATCTTCGACTTCGGCTGACGCCGCTCGGGCGAACCACCGCGGCCGGACGCGCCGCTGACCTGCAGGGAGACGACCATGGGCGAACTGAACGGGCGGGTGGCGCTGGTCACCGGGGCGTCGCGCGGCATCGGCGCTGCGACGGCGCGGGCGCTGGCGGGGCTGGGCGCGCGGGTGATCGTCACCGACGTGGCCGAAACGGGGGACCTCGCGGCGGAACTGGGCGGGCTGGCGCTCCGGCAGGACGTGACCAGCGAGGCCGCATGGGCCGAGACCATCGCCTTCGCCCAGGCCGAGGCCGGCGGACTGGACATCCTGGTCAACAACGCCGGCCTGTTCCTCAGCAAGTCGCTCCTGGACACCACCCTGGAGGAGTGGCGCCGCCTGCACGCGGTCAACGTCGAGGGCGTGTTCCTGGGCTGCAAGCACGCCGTCCCGGCCCTGGCCGAGCGCGCCGGCCGCTGGCCGGGCGGGGCGGCCATCATCAACCTCTCGTCGGTGGCCGGTCTCGTCGGGTTCGCCGGATCGGTGTGCTACGGCGCTTCGAAAGGCGCGGTGCGGCTGATCACCAAGGACCTGGCCATCGAGCTGGCGCCCCTGAAGATCCGGGTCAATTCGGTGCACCCGGGGGTGATCGACACGGCCATGGGCGGCGAGGTGATCAGTGGTGTCGCCTCGGCCACGGGGATGGGCGCCAACGAGGCGCGCGCCCAGGTCGACCACATGCATCCCCTGGGCCAGATGGGCCAGGTGAGCCACATCGCCGAGGCGATCGCCTATCTGGCGTCGGACAGGGCGGGCTTCATGACCGGCGCGGAGATGGTCATCGACGGCGGCCTGACCGCGGGATAGCGGTCAGCTCGGTCCGGCGGCGTAGTCGGTCTGCCGGCCGGCGTAGTGGGCGCCGGCCTCGCCGGCGCGCCCCGGCTGCAGGCGCGGCGCCGCCGGGGTCTCCGCGGGGGCGATGTCGAGGCGCGGCAGCAGCAGTTCGGCCACCCGGTAGGCCTCCTCGACGTGGGGATATCCGGAGAGGATGAAGGTCTCCAGACCGACGGCCCGGTACTCGCGGATCCGCTCGGCGACCTGGTCGGCCGACCCCACCAGGGCCGTGCCGGCGCCGCCGCGCACCAGGCCGATCCCGGCCCACAGGTTCGGGTAGACGACCAGGCGGTTGCGGTCGCCGCCGTGCAGCGCCTGCATGCGCGCCTGGCCCACCGAGTCGGTGCGCGACAGGGCGGCCTGGGCGGAGGCGATGGCGCGGTCGTCCAGCCGGCTGATCAGCCGGTCGGCCTCGGCCCAGGCTTCCGCCTCGGTCTCGCGGACGATGACGTGGAACCGGCCCCCGAAGCGGACCTGGCGGCCGCGGGCCTCGGCCCGGCGGCGGACGTCGGCGATCTTCAGGGCCACGGCGGGCGGCGGCTCGCCCCAGGTGAGGTAGGTGTCGATGTGTTCGGCCGTGACGTCGGCGGCCGCGTCCGATGACCCGCCGATGTAGAGCGGCGGCCCGCCGGGCTGGACCGGCGGAAAGAGCACGGCCGCACGGCTGGCGCTGAGATAGCGGCCGGTGAAGTCGACGGTCTCGCCGGCCATGAGCCTGCGGAAGATGTGCAGATATTCGTCGGCCAGGGCGTAGCGCTGGTCATGCGCCAGCAACACGCCGTCGGCGGCGGCCTCGGCCGGATCTCCGCCGACCACCACATTGATCAGCAGGCGCCCGCCGCTGATGCGGTCGAGGGTGGCGGCCTGGCGGGCGGCGAACAGCGGCGAGGTGACCCCGGGCCGCACGGCCACCAGCAGCTTCAGCCTCTGGGTGACGGTGGCCAGGGCCGAGGCCACCACCCAGGAATCCTCGCAGGTGCGCCCGGTGGGGAGCAGCACGCCGTGGAAACCCAGGCGGTCGGCGGCCTGGGCGACCTGGGCGAGATAGGAGAAATCTGTGGGACGGGCGCCCTCGGCGGAGCCCAGCCAGCGGCCGTCGCCGTGAGTCGGGATGAACCAGAAGGGTCGGATGGCCTGGTGCGCGCTCAAGGGGGCGTCCTCGTTGTGGTCGGCGGGATAAGCGCGGCCTGGGCGCGGCCCATCAACAAAGTATTTCTGATGGACGATATCAGCGATGCTCATCACCCGGGTTTTTCTCGGACGCTGTTCTTGCCGATCCGGTTTCGAGACCTCACCTCTATTGGGTCAACATCACAGGGAGAGCGGCGTGACGGACGAGACGAGGACGACGGGGCGGCGCGGCAGCGTGCTGATTGTCGGCGTGGGGGCCTCGCGGGGCGTCGGGGCGGCGGTGGCCCGGCGGTTCGCGCGCGAAGGCCATCCCGTGGCGATCGCCGGCCGCAACGCCGAGAAGCTGGCGGCGACGGCCGCGGAGCTGATCGCGGCCGGAGCGACGGTGGCGACGGAGGTGGGCGACGGTTCGGTGGCCGAGGACGCCCGGCGGTTCGTCGCGGCGGCGCAGGCGCTCGCGCCCCTGGCGGTGGCGGTTCACAACGCCGGCTCCAACATGCCCGCGCCGTTCCTGAAGGTGACGCAGGCGCGCTTCGAGAGCCACTGGAGGGAGCACACCCTGGGCGGTTTCCAGACGGCCCAGGCGGCGATCCCGGCCCTGCTGGACAACGGCGGCGGCACGCTGATCTTCACCGGCGCCTCGGGCAGCCTGCGAGGCAAGGCGAACTTCTCCCCCTTCGCCGCGGCCAAGGCGGGGTTGCGCGCCCTGGCCCAGAGTCTGGCCCGGGAGTTCGGACCGCAGAACATCCACGTCGGCCATGTGGTGATCGACGGCGGCATCCTGGGCGAGCGCCTGCTGACCTTCATGCCGGACCTGGCCGAGCAGCGCGGGCCCGACGGCATGCTCGACACCGAGGCGATCGCCGACGCCTACTGGATCCTTCACAACCAGCATCGCAGCGCCTGGACGCACGAGATCGACCTGCGGCCCTGGGCCGAGACCTTCTGAGGCAGGGATCGGCCGCCGCCTCCGCCGGGGCGCTGAAGGCGGCGATGGGCGACCTATTTGGGCGCGGCGGGCGCGGGCGCGGGCGCGGGGGCCGAGCGGGGCGGCTCCAGGTCGAAGGGCACCGGCGTCGCCTTGGCGTCGAGGGTGGCCAGAACCTCGGGCGTCAGGTCGTTGCCGAGATTGCCGGCGAGCAGGGCCTCGCGGGCGAACAGCAGGCCGCAGCCGTGGGCGGCGTAGGCCTGGGAAATGAAGGGCTGGGCCTGCTGGACCACGGTGACATAGGCCTTGGACTTGGTCGCCTCGATCTGCTGCGAACGTTCGGCGGCCTCGGCCTGCAGCGCCTGGGCGCTGTGGTTGATGGCCTGGCCCTGGGCCTGCAGCTGCAGGGGCGTCATGGTCGAGCGCTTGGCCTCGAGAGCCTTGCCGCGCGCCTCCAGCTTGGCCTTTTCGGCGTTGAGGCTGGTCTGGGCGTCCTGGGCCAGGCTGCGCAGGCGCGCCGTGGCGGCCTGGCCGACCTTGGAGCGGGCGATCAGGGTTTCCTGGCTGAGCACGCAGACGCCAGCCACCAGCGGGCCGTTGCCGAGCGGGGCCGCGGGGGCGGCGGCCGGGGCCGCGGGCGGGGCCGGCGGCGTGGCCGCCCAGGCGGCCTGGGCGG
>CAIXWN010000022.1 GCA_903923135.1 uncultured Caulobacteraceae bacterium
CAGGCGGAAGCTCATGGCGACGGCCTGACGAACGGCGGCGGCGATACGGGCAAAGTCGTCGGCGGCTTCGACAGCGCTGCGGCGGCCGGCCTTCACCTCGTCCGCAATCGCGCTGGCCAGTTGAACACCGGCCTCGGCCAGCTCCTCGAGCACCTTCTGCCACCACTCGCCCCTGGCCAGGGCGGCGTCGATGGCGGCGATGTCGGGGTTGGCGGAGGACATGGGGAGAAGATGACATATTGCAATATTCGAGTCAAGTGGCGTTCTGTGTTCGTTCCACGCTTCGCCAACGGTGGCCAGACCGGTTCGAACCGACGAACGGCCCGTTCTTTTCGAACATTCGGACAAAACACGAGTGGAGCCGTTGGCCTTGGGCTCGCGGCTCACGACCGCGCTCGCCGCCAAGCTGACATTTGCAACTCAAGTATCTATGGTGCCCGCAACAAGACGATAACGGATCGGGAGAACGGCTCCAGCCGATGGAAGAATTCATCCCACCGCACAAGCGCGAGGCTGTTTCTCGCGCGTTTCAAGCGACCTTCGGCCGCGAGTGCGCCGACTCCCTTACCCCGATGAAGTTCGGCTTCTCTTCGGCCGTGGTTCTGAAGGCCGTTGTCGCCCAACACTCGGTCGTGTTGAGGGTGGAACTGCAATCAGACCCGACGACGGATCCCGCGCGTCATTTCGAATGCCTGCGCCTAGCGGCGGACGCCGGCATATCGCCGGCTCTGTTATATGCCGAGCCGGACGATGGGGTGACCGTAACCGAGTTCATTCAAGGCGTACCCTTCAGCCAGTTCAGCGGCGGCCGCGACGCCATGCTCCGGGCTTTGGCCGACACCGTCCGTCAGTTGCAAACGGCCCAAGGCTTTCCCCACTTCAAGAGCTATTTTGACGCCATTGCGATGATCGGTGACCAAGTCCGGGGGAGCAATCTGTTCGCGTCCGGTGTGCTCGATCCAGCGTTCGCCGCCTTCCAAGTGATCGCGGAGGCCTATCCCAAGGCCGACGAAGATCAGGCGCCGTGCCACAACGACCTCAATCCCACGAACCTGCTCTACGACGGGTCACGGATTTGGGTCGTCGACTGGGAGAGCGGCTTCCAAGGCGATCGCTATGTCGATCTTGCCACTCTCGCCAACAGCTTTGCGTGGACCGAGGAAGACGAGGCGGTGATGCTTGACGCCTTCTTCGCCGGCAAGGTGACCGAGGAAAACAAAGCGAGGTTCACGCTCATGCGGCTTGTCTGCAGGTTCTTCGGGGCGATGGTCATCCTGCGGGTCGCCTCAGCTGAACGCGCCGTGGACGCCCAGCGTGAAAGCAGTCTGACGGCGAACCCAACGCGGTCGTTCTACTACGATCCGCTGTTCGGGACGTTCGGCCGTGTGATGGCGACGGCGGAAGGGCGTCTTTCCTACGGAAAGGCGCTGTTGAATGACTTTCTCGCCGGGTTCCACTCCAGCACCTGTTTGGACGCGATTGCCCTCGTTCAATCCGTTTCGTGACGACATGCAGATCTGCTGTTTCACGCACCGGCAGAAGCGCCCACGGACGCCAGCATCCCAAGCCTCATTCGGCGTCTCTGGGATTTCGCTGGTGTCGATCGACCCGTCAGGCAGCGCCGCCCGATAGTCCAACAGCGCGCGCTCACCCCCGCCCGCGCAGGAACAGCTGGTCGCCGCGCACCTCGAAGGAGTCCAGGCGCTTGAGGAACGGCATGCCCAGCAGCGAGCAGGCCATGGGGGCCTGGTTGATCGACACCGGAACGTCGGTCAGGCGGATCGACCCTACCGTCAGGCTGGCCGCCGTGGCCGGGGCGCTGTAGCCGACGCCATTGGCCGTCTCGCTGGGGCTGGTGAAACGCAGGCCGGCGGGGCTCAGGCCCGCCCGTTTGGCGTCGGCGGGGCTGAGCACGATGTCGGTGGCGCCGGTGTCGATCAGGAAGCGCACCGGCGCGCCGTTCACCTGGCCGACGACATAGAAGGCGTCGCCCTCGCCGCGACCGACCACCAGGGAATGGGCCGAATCGGCGACCGCGAAGCCGGGCAGCAGGGCCGAGCGGGCCCTCATGGCCATGCGCAGGGCGTCGTCGCGCATGGCGAAGGCGGTCAGGGCCACGGCGAAGATGGCGAACCAGCCCACCAGCATCCGCGCCGCCGCGCCCAGATTGAAGCTGCGCGCCGAGACCAGACCGCTGCTGACCAGGGCCAGGACGCCGAACAGCCGCAGCGCCCGCATCCAGTCCAGGTTCTCCCGATCGAACGGCAGCAGCTGGGCGGCCAGCATGAAGGCGCCGCCGGTGACCGCCAGCAGACCCAGCCAGAGAAGCAGGCCCAGCCGTGTCCGCCTCGGCGGCGGCTCCGGCGGCGGCGGCGGACGGCTCCAGGGCCCCTGCGGCTCACTCATCCCGCGGCTTCGCGGCCCGCGCCCGGCCTCATCGCAGGAACCGTTCAAGGCCGCCCGCGGCCGCCGGGGCCGCATCGCCGAACGGTTCGACCATGTGCTTGAGCGTCTGCATGGCGGTGATCCGGCGCACGATGAGCACAAACAGGACGGTCACCGCGACGCCGGTGATATCGTAGGCCACCAGCAGCGGTATGCTGCGCGCCAGGGGCTTGAACACCGTCTGCATCGACCCCAGCACATTGTGAAGCAGGAACAGCCCCCACCAGAGCGGCAGGGGCGGGTTCGCGGCCCCGGCGCCGGAACTCTCGCTGGCGCGCCAGGTTTCGGACATCGCCTGGTAGGGCTTGTAGAGCGCCGCGATGGGAACGAGGTACCAGAGTATCGCCCCCCACGGCGATACGCTTAGGTTCGACCGGAAGGTGTGGGCGTTGGCGCTGACCCTGTAGATCCAGAACAGGGACGAGATCGCGGCCAGCAGGACGAGCAGCCGGGCGATGTCGAGAAGCAGGCGCAGCCACTGGACCGGGGAGGGCCTGGTTACGCCGGCATAGTCGGAGGCCGTACCGAACGCCAGCAGGATGACCACGAGCGAGAGGGTCACCGCGAGGTTGACCGCCATCACCGTGGTGACCACGCCGGCCAGGCGGCGCGGCGACTTCCACAGGTGAACCTTGCTGGTCTTGCCCGCCATCCGCGCGCCCCGCGTCCCACTTCCGCCGAAGGTCCAGCCTAGGCCCGACCGTTGGGGTTTGAAAGGCGCGGACGTCCAGGTTTCGGGTCTTTGGAGCCCGATTGACCGTCCGCATCTGTTCCGCGGGAGCGGATCGGGTTCTAAGGACGTCCATGACGTTGCTGCTGTTTTTCGCCGCGGTGTGGGCCGGCGCGCAGAACGCCCTGGCCGGGGGCGGCTCGTTCGTCACCCTGCCGGTGCTCATCCTCAGCGGCCTGGACGCGCGGGCGGCCAACATCGCCTCGACCCTGGCGCTGTTTCCGGGCCAGGTCAGCACGGGCGTGGTCGGCCGCCGGCTGGTCGGCGGCGCGGCGGGCCTGTCGTTCCGCGCGCTGATGGCGATCAGCGTGGTGGGCGGGGCCCTGGGCGCCGGACTGCTGCTGCTGACGCCGTCCGGCTTCTTCGCCCGGCTGGTTCCGTGGCTGGTGATGTTCGCCACCGCCCTGTTCGCCTGGGGAAGTTTCTTCCGCCGCCCGGGCGCGGACGGCCCCCACATCGGGCCGCGCGTGGCGGGCGCCCTGCAGTTCCTCATCGCCCTCTACGGCGGCTATTTCGGCGGCGGCATCGGCTTTCTGATGCTGGCCGCCCTGACGGCCGCGGGCGTCGCCGTGCGGCAGGCGGGGGCGACGAAGAACGTGCTGGCCTCGGTGATGAACGCCGGCGCGGTGGCGATCTTCCTGTTCACGCCGGCCATCCCCTGGGCGCGGGTCGCCGTGGTCGCCGCCGGGGCGATGATCGGCGGCTATGGCGGCGCCCTGCTGCTCAGGCGCGTGGACGAGCGCCTGATCCGCGGCTTTGTCGTGGCGCTGGGGATCGCCCTGACGGTGGGCCTGTTCCTGCGCGGCGCGGGCTCGTGAACAGAGTCCGACGCCTGGCCCCCCCCCGTTCGCGTCCCCATGCGGGCGCCGTTGACCGCCGCCAGATCGTTTTCAAGCGGACCCTCCGACTGACCGAATAGGGGGGGGCATTCGGACCCGGCGAGACCTCCGCTTTCAGGCCATTGGATGGCTTCCGCTTGCTCCCGGCGCGCTGGCGCAGATAGGGTTCCGCCGGCGACTGTGGGTGGGGTCGCCCGATAATGTCAGACATCTTCATCTCCTACGCCCGTTCGACGGAGGCCCAGGCGAAGCAGATCGCCGAGGCCCTGCGCGTTCTCGGCTACGGCGTGTGGCGCGACGACGAGCTGCCGGCCCACCGGGCCTACGGCGAGGTGATCGAGGAGCGGCTGCGCGCCGCCAAGGCGGTCGTCGTCGTCTGGTCGGCGGACGCGGCGAAGTCGCAGTGGGTCCGCGCGGAAGCCGATCTGGCACGCGAGGCGGGGACCCTGGTCCAACTCACGATTGACGGCACGATCCCACCATTGCCGTTCAACCAGATTCAATGCGCCGACATGACGGCCTGGCCTGGTGACCTGGACGCACCGGGCTGGCTCAAGGTGGCGGCGAGTGTCGCCGAACTGGCGGGGGCCGCGGGCTCAACACCCCCGCTGGCGGCCGACGCGCCGCTATCGTTGCCAACCAAGCCTTCGATCGCCGTGCTGCCGTTCGCCAACCTCTCCGGCGATCCCGAGCAGGACTATTTCGCCGACGGGATGGTCGTTGAAATCACAAATGCATTGTCGCGGTTCACCGGGCTGTTCGTCATCGCCAGCGGGTCCGGCCTGGCGCTCAAGGGGACAGCGACAAGTCCGATGGCGGCGGCGCGCCGGCTTGGGGTGCGTTACGCTCTTGAGGGCAGCGTACGCAAAGCCGCCAGTCGCGTTCGCGTCTCGGTTCAACTCATCGACGCCCTCGATGGGGCCCAGATCTGGGCGCATCGATTCGAAGACACGCTCGAGGATGTCTTCGCGCTTCAAGACAACGTGGCCCTCGCAGTCGCGGGGGTGATCGAGCCGATGGTCAGGGAGGTGGAGGTGCGCCGTGCCATCGCTCGGCCGACCGACAACGTCGGATCCTACGACCTCTATCTTCGCGCTGTCGCGCTGCATCGGACTGTTACGAAATCCACGGTCCTGTCCGCGGTGGACCTGTTGGACCGCGCCATCGCGCTCGATCCCGCTTTCGGCCATGCCCTGAGCCTGGCGGCCCACTGCCACTATTTCCTGTTCACCAATGCCTGGGCGGATGACCTGGAAGCCTGCCGCCGGCGGGGAATCGAACTGGCGAGTCGTGCGCTGAACGTCGCCGGGGACGACGCCGTGGTGTTGTCGCGGGTCGCCAGTGTGATCGCGGCCTTGAAGGGGGACCGGCGCGGCGCCCTGGGGATGCTGGATCGTGCGATCGAGCTCAATCCGGGATCATCGGGCGTTTGGACGTTAAGCGGCATTGAGCGCCTTTGTGGTGGGGAAACCGAACCCGGCCTCGACCAATTGGCGAGAGCGATGCGGCTTGATCCAATTGGGCCGTTCCGGCGAATCCAGCTCATCTTCATGGCCGTGGGGCGGTTCCAGCAAGAGCGGTTCGACGATGCGGTGAGACTCATTGGAGCGGCGGATCAAGGAGGTGACCACGTCTTGGGGAACGCTGTTCTTGCAGCCTGCCACGGGCATCTTGGGAATCTTGACGAACGGTCCGACGCGCTGGCCCGGTATCGCAACCTCGCGGAACAGCCGATCGAGGAAATGTTTGAGCGCACCTTCTTCGACCCCGATAACAAGAAGCTATTGCTCGACGGCATCACCATGGCGAAGGCGAAGAACCCAGACGGCGCCGCGGCCGCCTGATAGCGGATTTCGCGGACGCCCGCTTTAGGTCGGGTGCAGTCCGACCGCCCGCCCCGCAAAGCCGCCGTTCGGCCTCCTTGCCAGGAAGCGGAACTTGGCAATGTCGCAAGAGGGGGGGCAGCGGACCTCGGACTTAGTGGAGTTGCTCGAGCCACATCGTCCGGCGGATCGTTAGTTCGACCCGGCAATCGACATAGGCCACCGGGGCAATGGTGCCCGCACCAAAGCCTTCCACGTCCGATTTGCAGAACGGATCGCGGGCGGCGATCCATTTGCGCTGAGCCGCGAGCAGCGCTGGACGAGTTGCCGCCGGCAGATGGTTCAGCGTTTCTCGCCAGACGTGATTGAGCGTCGCGTCTTGCCTGGTGAACTCCGCTGCAAAGCACGCGGCGTTGTCCTGCGTTGTCACCGCCCGCTTTTGGCAGGCCGCGAATATGGGTGTGTAACGTTGTGTGATCGCCGGGTTAGTCGGGCCTTCCTCGGGCGTGATCTCAAGCTTGTATGGGAAGTCTCGATTTCCGCTTGGAGCGGACACTAATAGGGGCAGATCGTGAAAAGCCGGGGGGTTATCGGCACAGTTCACCGGCCTCGTCGCCTCTTGGACCTCGTCGTCGGACCGGCTGCAGAAGGTGACCTTCGATCCCTTGACCAATATGGCGGCGACCCACGGATTGTCGGTTCCGTGGCCGGCATAGACCATTGAACGAGAGAGGACCTTTTGCTTTCCAACCCATACCGTGAGGTAGGCGGAAGGATCGGCTCCACCAAAGCCAGTTGCTTGCTTGGCGTCGTCGTCCAATCGAACGCGGACCTCGGTCCCGTTGGAAAGAGTGCATTGACCTTGGAAAAATGGATGGAAGGGGAGCGTCGGGGCCGCACGAGACAGTCCTTCGTCCAACCTCAGTGGCAATTGGGAGAAGGTACGCAAGCACGTCTGGCCTTTGATATAGCAGTCGTCTTCCCATCCCACGCGAACTTCGGCCAAGTCCGTCTGGCGGCTACACACGACATCCGCCATTGGGTTCTGATCATCGGCCAGCGCCGCTGACGCCCAACCACTCATGCAAAGGGCCACCATGAGTGCAGGGACTCTGGACCTCATCATGCGGGTATTTCCTCTGCTCCAGCTTTCAAGGCCAAGCTAGGCGCTGATCGAGCTAGTTCACAAGCGGACTTTCCCAATGTCCGACAAGGGTCGCGAACTGTCGCAGGTTCGTCGCCAGGAAGCCGACGTTTCAGGCCCTCCGACGTCGGCGAGGGCCGCCGCCCTCCCCTGTGGCGTGGAAGACCGGCCGCGGGGGGCGTGCCCAAAATGCACCCATCGCCGTGAATCGTTCGGCCGGCCCCCGCTCGGTGTTGCACTGCAGCGCGCCAGACGCCTACCGTGATGGCCAATCGACTGAAGGGCGAACGAAATGACGAAAGCTTTGCTGCTTTGCAGCGCGATGGCGGGTCTCCTGATCGACGCCGGCGCCGCGCAGGCCCAGACGGAGGCCGGCGCGAGCGCGCCCACGCTCACCGCGGAGATCATCGTCACCGGCAGCCGCATCCGCCGCGACCCGCTGGTCCAGGCCAGCCCGGTGGTGGTCGTCGACCAGGTGGCGATCCAGCAGACCGGATTGTCGTCGGTCGCCGACGTGCTCCAGCGTCTGCCCAGCGCCAGCGGCGGCCTGAACTCGAAGGTCAACAACAGCGGCAACATCGGCAATCCGCCCGACGGCGGCGGGGTCGGCGCCGGTTCGGCCGAGATCGATCTGCGTTACCTCGGCGCCAAGCGAACGCTGGTGCTGGTCGACGGCATGCGCTTCGTCAACGGCGCGAGCGCCAGCGGCATTCCCTCGACGGTGGATCTCAACACCATCCCGTTCAGTTCGATCGACAGGATCGAGGTGCTGCAGTCGGGCCAGTCGCCGCTGTACGGCTCGGACGCGCTCGCCGGCGTCGTCAACATCATCACCAAGTCGTCGCAGCAGGGCCTGCAGCTCTCGGCCCAGGTCGGCGCCTTCCGCCAGGGCGACGGCGTCACCCAGGACTACAACTTCAGCTACGGCTTCAGGCTTCCGAAGACCTCGATCGTGTTCGGCGCCAGCTACGTGAACCAGGAGGCGGTCAGGACAGCCAACCGCTCGACGTCGCAATATCCCAACCCGTTCCAGACCAGCTGCTCCGACCCCATCGGCGGTTGCAGCAGCGCGACGCCCAACGGCCGCTTCGTCGGCATGCCCGGAGCGGCGGGCAGCCTGACCCTGAAGAGCGGCCCCATCGCCGGGCGGCCGAACTACAATCCGCTCGACCCGACCGGCGCGGGCAGCGATTTCAAGACGTTCACCTCGGCCGACCGTTACGATTTCGCGCCGCTCAACTATTTCCTCACCCCCTCCGAGCGCTACGCGGGCTGGTTCAGCGTCAAGCGGGAGCTGACCGACAACGTCACCTTGCGCGTGAACGCCGAGTACGGCCGGCGCAATTCGCAGAACAAGGCGGCGTTCCTGCCTCTGTTCATCGGTCCCGACGCCGGCAACGGCAATCTGCTCGACACCATCAGCATCGACGCGACCAACCCCTACAATCCGTTCGGCGAGTTGTCGGCGGGCGGCGCCGGGCAGCCGCCGGCGAACTACTCCTTCATCGCCCGCCGCCTGGTCGAGAACGGCCAGCGCACCTATACCCAGCATGTCGACACCCGGAGCATCACCGCGAGCCTGGACGGCTCGTTCCAGTTCAACGGCCACAAGTTCTTCTGGGACGCCAACGCCCGGGCCGGCTTCAACGACGCGCACCAGACGTTCACCGGCAACGTCAATGCGGCGAAGCTCGCCCAGGCCCTCGGCCCGGTCGCCGCCTGCACCGGGGCCTGCGTGCCGTTCGATCTGTTCGGCGGCGCCGGCTCGATCACGCCGGCGATGCTGAACTTCGTCGCCTTCACCGAACACGACGAGAGCAAGCAGGAGGTCTACGACTATACGCTGAACCTCAGCGGCGACCTGATCGACCTGCCGGCCGGCCCGCTCGGCATCGCCATGGGCTACGAGCACCGCTACCAGTTCGGCAGCTTCAACCCCGACCCGGTGATCGTCGCCGGGCTGGGGGCGGACATCCCGGCCCAGCCCGCGGCCGGCCACTACAACACCAACGAGGTCTATGGCGAAGTCCGCGTCCCGATCGTAAAGGACCTGCCGCTCGTCTCGTCCCTGGAAGCGGACGGTTCGGTCCGGTACGCCGACTATTCCACCGGCTTCGCCAGCACCACCTACACCGCCACCGGCTTGTGGAAGCCGATCCCCGACGTGCTGGTGCGGGGCAGCTACGCGACCGGATTCCGCGCGCCGGCCATCGGTGAGCTCTACGGCGCCGCCTCGCGGGCCGACGCGCCGATCGATGATCCCTGCACCAACGTGGCGGGGTCGCCCTATCAGTCCTCGGCGACGGTCCGCGCCAACTGCACCGCCAACGGCGTCCCGGCGAACGGCAGCTACGCGGAACCGACCGGCGGGCAGCTCGCGGTCCTGACCGGCGGCAACCCGCGGCTCAAGCCGGAGACGTCGGACACCCTGCTGTTCGGCGCGGTCTATTCGCCGGCCTGGGCGCGCAGCTCGGGCTACGCCAGCCAGTTCAGCCTGGAGGCCAACTACTATGACATCAAGGTGAGCAACGCGATCGCCCCGACGGACGCCCAGCTCACCCTCAGCCGCTGCGCCTTCACGGCCGACGCGCTCAGCTGCGCGGCGATCACCCGGACACCCAACGGCCTGATCCAGCGCATCAATGCGACGCTTCAGAACATCGGTGAGATCCGCACCCGCGGCGTCGACGTCACCTTCAACTACCGCACGCCCAAGACCCAGATCGGCTATGTCGGCCTGTCGCTGAACGGCAACTTCCTGATCAACTATGCGGAGACCTTCCCCGCGGCCGTCGGCTTCACGACGACCAACTATACGGGCACGACCCGCGGGTTCCCCGACCAATCCTATCCGGGGTTCAAGGGGACGGGCGTGCTCAGCTGGATGCTGGGCGACGTCGACGCGGCCTTCACCGGCCGCTATATCGACCATGTGGTCGAGACCTCGGTCGTGGCGGGCAACCGGCTGGGCAGCACGTTCTATGGCGATCTGCGGTTCAGCGTGACCCCGGCCGCGCTCAAGCACAAGGTCGAGTTCACCCTCGGGGTCAACAACATCTTCGACCAGAACCCCCCCGCCTGCTACAGCTGCACCGGCCCGAACTACGACCCCACGACCTACGACGTGCCCGGACAATTCGGCTATCTGCGCGTGACCGTGCGCCAGTAGGTCAGACCGGAGCCCCGTCGGACGACATCGCCTGGCCGCAAGACCGCCTGGCTGCAGCGTCCGACCGGGTTGTTCGGCCTGGATCCATCGGCCTTGCCAGCCGCCCGGCAGGCAAAGGTGGGCGAGGAAGACCGATGCGGCAGCCAGGCGCATGGCTGCCGACAGAGCCCTTCCCGATCTGACTGCAACAATCAGATCGGATCAGAAAGGCTCCAATCTTCTGATTCTCGAGCAAATTATATCCGGCCGGAAGTCTCCGTCTGGTCGGATTTTGCTCCAGCCATCGCCCCGGCGCCGCAGGGCCTGAAGTGGACTTGCCGAGCGGCGGCGGAGGGTGGTTGACCAAGTCAACGGCTTGGGCGCTCCTCAAACGGAAGGTCAACCAGGGTCGCTCCGAACAAGGCTGGTCGCCCCTGAAATCCGTGCTGATTTTCACCGGCGCTGGGCGCCGGGATGCAGCTTCATCGAAAACCGACCGGAAAACCGCCGGGGCCTCAGCCGCCAACCCGCAGCAAAGTCATAAATCGTGCGAACGCCCAGTTCTCACACAGCCTCGGTGGTTAGTTGAAATTGGGGATTGGCTGGCCGCCGACTTACTTGCAGCTCCATCAGTCTTCAAACGCGCCAGCGTTTGACGCTTCGGCCACGAGTTGGTTGGCGAAATCCTCGCCGCCATGCGTTTCAAATTGATTTTCGAAACCGTAGCCGCCGCAGGTTAGAGTCCGTTTGGAAAATGCCGTGGCGGGATTCCTGCGGGGCGCGGTCTATGATTCAAGCTCTGGATGTGGACAGAGCGGACGCGTGGCCGGATGGCCGAGATCGCCAAGAAGAC
>CAIXWN010000023.1 GCA_903923135.1 uncultured Caulobacteraceae bacterium
CGGACGACGCGCCGTCACCGGTGGTTGACGAGGCCTGAGGCCTGAAGGCCGTCAGGCCGGTCCTGGACCGGTGAGCGCGCCGTAGGACCAGCATGATCGTGCCCAGGGCGCGACCGTGGCCGGCGTGAACGCCGGCCGGTGGCGCGAGAAAGGCCGCGCCCCTGGCTCGGGAACGAGGACCCTCGGGGGGCGTTTCAGCGTCCAGACGAGCGCCCGCCCGCCATCCCGGACCCCCAAGGGGCCGTCACGGGGTGATTTCCAGCCCTCGAGAGAGGCTATTGGACCGGAGCGGAAGCCCGCCTCACGGCCGTGTGGTGGTTGGCCCCTTGGGGGCTTGTGTGACATTCACGCAACACTACATGGGCGGTAGTGGCTTGAATGAGGGTAACATGAACATCGATCTCTATTCCGACCGCGCCAAGCAGGCGATCCAGTCGGCCCAGTCGCTCGCCTTGGCTCGACGCCACCAGCAGCTGGCTCCCGAACATCTGCTGAAGGTCCTTCTCGAGGAGAAGGACGGGCTGGCGCGCGCGCTCATCGAGGCCGCCGGCGGGCGTCCCGACGCCGCCGATCAGGCTGTGGAGGCTCTGCTGGCGAAGACGCCGAAGGTCGAAGGCGGCAGCGGCCAGTTGTTTATGAAGCCCGATCTGGCGACGGTTTTCGCCAAGGCGGAGGCCGACGCCAAGGCCGCGTCCGATGCTTTCGTGACCACTGAACGCCTGCTTATAGCCCTGGCCAGGGACGGCGGCGACGCCGCCAAGGCGCTGAGTGGCGCCGGCGCCAGGGTTTCTGGTCTGGAAGAGGCCGCAAAGACCCTGCGCAAGGGCCGCACGGCCGACAGCGCCTCGGCTGAGGAGGGGTACGATGCGCTGAAGCGCTACGCCCGCGATCTCACCCAGGCCGCCCGCGACCACAAACTTGATCCGGTCATCGGGCGAGATGAGGAGATCCGGCGGACCATCCAGGTTCTGGCCCGCCGCACCAAGAACAACCCGGTGCTGATCGGCGAGCCCGGGGTCGGCAAGACCGCCATCGTCGAGGGACTGGCGCAGCGGATCATCAATGGCGACGTCCCCGAGAGTCTCAAGGACAAGAAGCTCATGGCTCTGGACATGGGCTCGCTCATCGCCGGCGCCAAATACCGCGGCGAGTTCGAGGAGCGCCTGAAGGCGGTGCTCAACGAGGTCACCGCCGCTGAAGGCTCGATCATCCTGTTTATCGACGAGATGCACACGCTCGTGGGCGCGGGCAAGAGCGACGGGGCCATGGACGCCTCGAACCTCCTCAAGCCCGCCCTCGCCCGCGGCGAGCTGCACTGCGTCGGGGCGACCACCCTGGATGAGTACCGCAAGCATGTGGAAAAGGACGCGGCCCTGGCCAGGCGGTTCCAGCCGGTGTTCGTCGGCGAGCCCACGGTTGAGGACACCATCTCGATCCTGCGTGGCCTGAAGGAGAAATACGAAACCCACCACGGGGTGCGCATCTCCGACGCCGCTATTGTCGCGGCGGCCACTTTGTCCAATCGATACATCGCCGACCGTTTCCTGCCGGACAAGGCCATTGACCTCGTCGACGAGGCGGCCAGCCGCGTGCGGATGGCGGTGGACTCCAAGCCCGAGGAACTCGACGAGATCGACCGTCGGGCCATCCAGCTGAAGATCGAGCGCGAGGCGCTGACCCGGGAGACCGATACGGCGTCGAAGCAGCGTCTCGAAAAGCTGGAAGAGGAACTCGAGGATCTGGAGATCCGCTCCGAAGAGATGACCACGCGTTGGCGTTCTGAAAAAGAGAAGGTTGGCCACGCCGCCCAGGCCCGCGAGGCCCTGGAACGCCTGCGGGCTGAACTCGCCGCCGCCCAGCGCCGGGGCGACCTGCAACGGGCCTCTGAGATCGCCTACGGCGAAATCCCGGGTCTGGAAAAGCGCCTGGCCGATGACGACGCCGCGGCCGATCAGGACGCCCTGACACCGGAAGTGGTCGACGCCGAGCAGATCGCCGGGGTGGTCTCGCGCTGGACCGGCGTGCCGGTGGAAAAGATGCTGGAAGGCGAGCGCGACAAGCTCCTGCGGATGGAGGATTCCCTGCGCGGTCGGGTGGTGGGCCAGGAGGAGGCCCTGGAAGCCGTGTCGGACGCCGTCCGCCGGGCCCGCGCCGGCCTGCAGGACGCCGGCAAGCCGATCGGTTCGTTCCTGTTCCTCGGTCCCACGGGCGTGGGCAAGACCGAACTGACGAAGGCCCTGGCCGAATTCCTGTTCGATGACGAGGCGGCGATCACCCGCCTCGACATGAGCGAATACATGGAAAAGCACTCGGTCAGCCGCATGATCGGCGCGCCTCCTGGATACATCGGCTACGACGAAGGCGGGGCCCTCACCGAGGCGGTCCGCCGGCGGCCCTATCAGGTGGTTCTCTTCGACGAGGTCGAGAAGGCTCACCCTGATGTGTTCAACATTCTCCTGCAGGTGCTCGACGACGGGCGGCTGACGGACGGACAGGGGCGCACTGTCGATTTCCGCAACACCATGATCATCATGACGTCGAACCTCGGGTCGGAGTTCCTGGCCGGTCAGGGCGAAGGTGAGGAGACCGAAGCGGTGCGGCCGATGGTCATGGACGTGGTTCGACGCCACTTCCGGCCCGAGTTCCTGAACCGGATCGACGAGATCATCCTGTTCAAGCGCCTGGGTCGCGATCAGATGGACTCGATCGTCCGCATCCAGCTGAGGCGCGTCGAGAAGCTGCTCGACAGCCGGCGGATGACCCTCGACCTGGACGCCACCGCCCTGCATTGGCTGGGCGAGCGGGGCTATGATCCGGTGTACGGCGCTCGGCCGCTCAAACGGGTCATCCAGAAGGATCTGGTCGATCCCATCGCCAAGAAGCTTCTGGCCGGCGATCTGGTCGACGGCTCGGTGATCCAGGTCAGCAGCGGCGGTCACGGGCTGGAGATCGGACGGGCCGCAGTGCACTGACCGACGGGTCGGCCCGGGCGCGCCGGGCCCCCGGGGCCGTCTCCGGCCTCAGCCTCCCTGGGCGATGCGCAGGAACTCGTCGCGGCTGCGCGGGTCATCGCGGATCACCCCGAGCAGCCGGCTGGTCGACAGGCTTGAACCGGGAGTGTTGACGCCGCGCAGTGTCATGCAGCTGTGCTCGGCCTTGATCACCACCCCGACGCCGTGCGGGTTCAGCACGTCCTGAATGGCCTGGGCGATGTCCGCCGTCAGCTTTTCCTGGATCTGCAGGCGCCGGGCGAATCCCTGCACCACCCGGGCCAGCTTGGATATGCCCACCACGCGGTTACGAGGCAGGTAGCCGACATGAGCGACGCCGACGACTGGCAGCATATGGTGTTCGCAGACGCTCACCACGCGGATGTTGGTCAGAACGATCATGTCGTCGTAGCCGCCCACCTCCTCGAAAGTTCGCTCGAGAAACCGGTGCGGATCCTCCGCGTAGCCGCTGAAGATCTCGCCGTAGGAGCGCGCGACCCGGGCGGGCGTGTCGAGCAGACCTTCCCGGTCGGGGTCGTCGCCTGCCCAGGAAATCAGCGTTCTGACGGCCGCCTCGGCCTCTTCGCGGCTCGGCCGGGGTTGCGGGCGGGACGCGGACGGCGCCGTGGCGCGGCCGACCAGGGTCTTCACATTCGGCATTGGGTCTCCTGTCCTGTTCAGACGCCCATGCGCCCCGGACCTGATTAATTATCTCAATAGGGATATAGAATAATGTGAAGCGTTCGCAAGTCGCGGCGGCCTGCGCGGACCTCGGGGGCGGTCACGGGTGCGGCCCTCCGACGGTTCCGGCGCGAGCGGCGTATGCGCGGATGAACGCTTCGCTCACGGCGCCGCACAGATCGTCCAGCGCCATGGGCCGCTCGTGGTCCCCGCCCAGTTGGTCCTGATGCAGCGCCGCGAGCAGAAGCGGGGAGATCAGCATGAGCGCGGCGGCGCGAACATCGGTGTCGATCATTTCGCCCCGCGCCACGTGCGCCTGCAGGCGGCTCTCGAGAACTTCCACGGTCGGGTCGACAATGTGGCGCAGGGTGGAGCGGCTGACGCCGTGATCCAGCAGGCCTTCGCCTAGGCCCACGGCGAACAGATCACCCAGCCTCACATCGCGATCAGCGCGCAAAGCATCGATCAGCGCGCGCGCGTAGTCCCGAATGGATTCTGCGAAAGGCCTGTCTGACTGACGCTGGGCTTCGAGTCCCCTGCGACCGAGCTTCAGGCACTCCTCGAAGATGGCGTCGACCACCTGGGTTCTGGCGCCGAAGTAGTGTCGCAAGGTCGGAACGCTGACCCCGGCGGCGACCGCCAGTTCGCGCAGACTGGGCCTGGGTGTTCCGCGCCCCATCATATGACGGCTCATCCCGCGCAACAGGTCGCTGCGCCTGGCTTGATAGTCCGCGTCGCGTGCGCCCTTGGGTCGTGGCAAATGAAGTCCTCGTCAGTCTGATCCCTACAGCCCGTCTTCTACCTCGGCAATCCGTCGCCCTTGCGGATCATTCGCATGATCAGTGGTGGCCGCGGCGGCGGGCGCTCGCGCCACAAGCCCTTCAATCAGCAACCGGGCCAGGTCGGCGGCGTGGGGGCGCTCGGCGGATGGCAGGAACGCCGTGGCCCTGTCGATGTCCAGAAGGGCGGCGCCGTGGCTGAGCGACCAGACCATGGCCGCTTCGCGCGCGACTCCGGGCGCGTCGGGGGACTGGCCGGTGACCTGCGAAACCGCCGACATCAGGGCCCGGAAGCACGCCTGGGCCTGGACGCCGAGGTCAGGGTCGCAGCTCAACGGGTCCAGATCGCGTCCGAACATCAGTCTATAGAGGCCCGGACTTCTTCGGGTGAACTGCAGATACTCCGTCAGATAGCCTTCCAGCCGGGTCCGCCCGTCCGGGCCGTCGTGGCTGTGGAAGCGCGCCGTCAACTCTGCGAACCCTTCCCCCGCGAGCGCCGCGAGGAGGGACTCCTTGACCGGGAAGTGGCGGTAGGGCGCGTTGGGGCTGACGCCGACAGCGGTCGCGAGGCTGCGCAGACTCAGATCGCCATCGCCGTGTGCGTCAATCACCGCGCGGGCTTCGGCCAGGATCGCGGCCCGCAGATCGCCATGGTGGTATCGGGTCATCGGCGCTTCCGTTTCAATGTTGACGTTGCCCCATGTGCGGCTAGGAGTTATGTGGTCGGCGCCCACATACAACGGTTCGGGCTGCCGCGCGAATGCTCATCGCCTCGGGGAGAATTGATCCATGACCAGCATGTCCGGCCCTCCCGCCTTGCCGGCCCCCCGTCGCGTCGCCTGGGGCTGGGTGCTCACCGCCCTGGTGGCGACCGGCGTCAGCCTGGCCTCGACGCGCTATCTGCTCTCCGGGGTCGCCATGGCGCCGCCGCCGCTGAAGCCGAACTTCATGCATCATCAGCTGGCCTTCTGGCTTCACATCGGCGGCGGCTCGACGGCGCTCCTCGTGGGGCCGTGGCAGTTTCTCGGGCGCCTGCGCCGGGGCGCTCCGGTCCTCCATCGGCTCCTCGGCCTTGTCTATGTCTCGGCCTGTCTGGTGGGCGCACTCGCCGCCCTGCCGATGGCGCTGGGCAGCAACGGCGGGTGGGTCGCCGCCGCAGGCTTCGAGACCTTGGCCCTGCTCTGGCTGTGGACCACCTTGCGCGCGGTTCTGGCGGTGCGCTCCGGCGACATCGCAGCCCACCGCCTGTGGATGGTGCGCAGTTTCTCGCTAACCCTGGCTGGGGTGACCCTTCGCCTCTACCTGCCGCTGGCGCTCATCGGCCTGGCGCCCTTTTCGGTGATCTACGCCGGCATCGCCTGGCTGTGCTGGGCGCCCAATCTGCTGATGTCGGATCGCATCGGCGCGGCTCTCGGCGCCCCGCGGCCCCAGGCTGGGCTCAGGAGAGGGTGACCGAACTGACGCCGCCGTGGGTCTCGACCCTGCGGGTCACGGCGATAGGTTCGCCCGCGCCGTCCACGGGCTTTCCGACGGTGATGACGAACCAGGCGCCGTCCGGCAGGGACCGGAAGCTGAAGTGGTTCGACTCATCGCAGGTCGTTCGCCGAACAAAACGCGCATAGTCCCCGGTTCCGGCCGAGGGCGTGCGGGCGCGGACAATGGACACCGGAGCCGCCGCGGCGTTGGCCGAGCCATACAGAATGATCATCCGGCGACGGCTCCAGGCGGTCTCGGGGGTGAGCAGCACGTCGCTGCCCTGGCAGGTGTAGCGGGCAGGTCCGCGATGGTAAGTCAGGGCGCCCATGATCGAACTGTCACCCGCCGGCGTGGACCAGGCGAAATCCCGGGCGTCGAAGGCGGCGGCCGATGCGGAAGGCGGTGTTTCGCTGGGAGCCGGCCCGCCGCCGAGTTCTGATGGGCCCTCGGCGCAGGCGGCCAGAGCCAAGGGTATGATCGCCAGAAGGGCAGTGCGTTTCATGGGGCCAATCTAGGACGCCGCCGCAGCGCGGGCAACGCTCCTTCGCAGGGTGTTCTGCGGCTCCCGCGGCGCGCGCCTCGCCGCGATTTTCCCCTTGGCGGCCTTGGGGGAAGCGGCGATAAGCCCGGAGAAGAGCAATCAACAGACTGTGGGAGATGGGAACATGAAAGCCGCCGTTTTGCGCGAGGTCAGGACGCCGCTGCAGATCGAGAATGTCTCGATCAACAAGCCGGGCCCGCACGAGGTGCTCATCCGAACCGTTGCCGCCGGGGTCTGCCACTCCGATCTGCATTTCATCGAAGGGCTCTATCCGCATCCACTGCCCGCCGTACTCGGTCACGAGAGCGCCGGCATCGTCGAACAGGTCGGCTCCGAAGTGCGTACGGTCAAGCCGGGCGACCACGTGATCACCTGCCTGTCGGCCTATTGCGGTCACTGCGAACATTGCCTGACCGGCCATATGAGCTTGTGCGTGAGTTCGGACACAAAGCGTGACGCGGAAGACGAACCCCGCCTGTCGCAACCGACCGGGCCGATGCTGCAATATCTGAACCTGTCGTCCTTCGCCGAGCAGATGCTGATCCACGAGCATGCCTGCGTGGCCATTCGCAAGGATATGCCGCTCGACCGCGCCGCCCTGATCGGTTGCGGGGTGATGACCGGGGTCGGCGCGGTGTTTCACACCTCCAATGTGCGGCCGGGCGACACGGTCGCCGTGATCGGCTGCGGCGGGGTCGGCCTCGCGGCGATCAACGGCGCGGCGATCGCCGGCGCCAGCCGGATCATCGCGGTCGACCTGTCGGCCTCGAAGGACAATCTCGCCAAGCACTTCGGCGCGACGGACTTCATCTGCGCCGCCGATACCGACCCGGTGAAGACCGTGCTGGAAATGACCAAGGGCGGGGTCCAGCACAGCTTCGAGGCCATCGGCCTGAAGAAGACCTCGGAACAGGCTTTCGGCATGCTGCGTCGCGGCGGCACGGCCAACATCATCGGCATGGTCCCCTTCGGTCAGACGCTGGAGATTCCGGGCTGGGCGTTCCTGGGTGAAAAGCGCATCCAGGGCTCGCTGATGGGGTCCAACCACTTCCCGGTCGACATGCCGCGTCTGGTGGACATGTACCTGGCCGGCAAGCTGAAGCTCGATGAGATGATCTCGCGCCGCATCAAGCTCGAAGAGGTCAATGAGGCCTTCGCCGAGATGAAGACCGGCCAGATCGCCCGCTCGGTGATCATGTTCGACGCCTGACCTGAAGGCGCGGGCCGGGGTGTTACGACCCCGTCCCGCGCCCCGCCGCCTAGGCCTGCAGCACGCGCCTGACCCCGGCGAGCGGGTCGTTCTCGATCCGGCTGGTCAGGTCGAAGACCATGGTCGCCCGTCGTGTCAGGCCATAGGCCGGCCAGTGGGGCAGCGGGGCCGCATTGGGGTCGCCGGTCCGGGCGAAGGCCAGCCAGGCGGGCGCAATCTGGTCGGCCATCGCCTGGGGCTCCTCGCCGCGACCGACGAAATTCCGCGCCGCCTCGACATTGTCGAACACAAGCGGAATCTCCAGGGCGTGCGGGCATTTCAGTGATCCCCGCGCCACCGGGGTCTCCCAGGTCAGCAGGTACATGTAGACGGGAGCCGCGCCCTGGGCGGCCTTGCGCTCTGCCAGAGTCACCGAGTTCGCCCACATCATCATCACCGTCTGGACGGCGCAGATGAGGTGGGTCGGCGAATAGTCGGGGTAGGCCGCCCGCAGGGCCGCGACCAGGGCGGCGGCCCTGTCGCCGGCCGCGGCCTCCGCCCGCCGGGTCAGGTCGCCGTCGGTCCACTGGCCGAAACCGGGGGCCGTCAGGTTGAACAGGGTGGTCTCGTCCTTGTTCGTGCCGATCATCAGGGGAATGTCCGCTGACAGGGCCGGCGCGTCGGGGTGAAAGGGATCGCGGGGCAGGGCGACTCCGTCAACGCAGGGGGTGAAGGCGCTCATCAACCGGTCACCCGCCAGCGGTTCGGCGGCGGCCTGCAAGACCTCCGCCGGCAGGGATTCCAGGCGCGACAGGTCGCCCGCCTCCAGCCCCAGAGCGGCGAGCAGGCCGGCCGCCGTCCGGGTCGCCGCCTCGCGGGACGTGGCGCGAAGGCCGGGGCCGCTCTGGACTATGGCCTTGTGGAAGAGCCCCCTGGCGGCGGGCATGGCCTGCAGCAGGCAGACCTTCCAGCCGCCGCCGCTCTCACCGAAGATGGTCACATTGCCCGGATCCCCGCCAAAGGCGGCGATATTGTCGCGCACCCACTGCAAGGCCAGGACGATGTCGAGCATTCCGGCCATTCCCGAGGACGGATCGCCGCCAAGGTCCCCCAGATGAAGATAGCCGAACAGATTCAGGCGGTGGTTCACCGTGACGATGACGGTGTCGCCTCGCGCGGCCAATGCGGCGCCGTCGTACATCGCCGCGCCCCCAGAGCCGTTTCCGAATCCGCCGCCGTGCAGCCAGACCATCACCGGGCGCGCGCCGCCGTCCGTCGCCGGCGTCCAGACGTTCAGGAAGAGACAGTCCTCGCTGGTTCCCGGTTCGCCCGGCGCGGGAGGGTCGCCGGCGCTTCGCCCGCCGCTTTTCTCGCCCGGCGCCAGGCCGGCCTGCAAGGCCGGCGACCCGAGGGCGGCCGCGTCGGCCGGCGTGCTCCAGGGTTCTGGCGGGTGAGGCGGCCTGAAGCGTCGCGGCCCGACCGGAGGAGCGCCGTAGCGCAGGCCCTTGAACACGGCGACAGGTCCATCCCGGTAGCCCCGTACCGGGCCTTTGGTTGTCGTGACCGTCCGGGAACGCATCGCATCGGGGCTGTCGGGCATGTTTCGCTCACCTTGTGACCGCCGCCCGTCTGTGCGGGCCGGGATGGGGGGCGTCCAGTCTCGTCCCCCGCCCGGGCCCAGGCAAGACGGCTGACGCGTCAGGCCTGCTCGATGGCCTTCGCCGCCTCGTCCAGAGTGTGGGCGATGCCGGCGACCTGGGTCTCGTTCAGGCGCCCCGCCTCGAGCTTGAGGCGCAGGGCCGTGCGAAGGTTTTCCATGGCGCGGATAACCTGGGGGGCGGGGCCGCCTCCGCTGCGTTCGGCCACCGAGGCGATCCGCTGGAAGATGGCGTCCACCGTCGCCAGGTTGTCGGCGAGCGCCTTTGCGCCCTCCGCGGTGACGCCATAGGCTTTCCTGGCGCCTTCGCTCTGCACGACGGCGGCGTAGCCGAGATCCTCCAGCAGCGTCAGGGTGGGGTAGACCACGCCGGGGCTGGGGCTGTAGGCGCCGCCCAGGCGCTCCTCGATCGCCTTGATCAGTTCATAGCCGTGGGTCGGCTTTTCGGAAATCAGCCTGAGGATCACCCAGCGAAGATCGCCCTGGTCGAACACCCGGCCGCCGCCATGGCGACCCCGGTGGCCGCGGCCCTCGTGGCCCAGGCCGAAGCCGCCAAAACGGCCGCCGCGGGGATGGGCGATGTGGCGGTCATGATCGCGACCGCGTTTGTGATGGAACATGGTTCGTAGCTTCCTGTTACGTCCGAGATATATCGGACAACACGATATATCTAAATTCGTACGAATTGCGCAAGGGGCCTCCGACAATTTGTTTGTCCTGGGTTGGGCAGGGAGATCCTGTGGTCGACCCTGAACGGGCGATCCGGCCGGCGCAGGGGGGCGCGGACGCCCGACGTCAGGTCGACGGCCCGCGGTCGGCTTCAGGGTGTCGGGCCGGATCGCGGGCGGCGCCGGCGTGGCCCCGGCGTGACGTTCAGGCCAGTTCGCGCACGGGCTGCGGGTCCCGCAGCATGTAGCCGCGGCCCCAGACGGTCTCGATATAGTCGTCCTTGGCGAAGGCGTTCAGCTTCTTGCGCAGCTTGCAGATGAACACGTCGATGATCTTCACCTCCGGCTCGTCCATGCCGCCGTACAGGTGATTGAGGAACATTTCCTTGGTCAGGGTGGTGCCCTTGCGCAGCGAGAGAAGCTCCAGCATCTGGTACTCCTTGCCGGTCAGGTGCACCCGTTCGCCGTTCACCTCCACGGTCTTGCCGTCAAGGTTCACCACGATATCGCCGGTCTTGATCACCGACTGGGCGTGCCCGCGGGAGCGGCGCACCACCGCGTGGATGCGGGCGACCAGTTCCTGGCGGTGAAAGGGCTTGGTCAGATAGTCGTCGGCGCCGACGCCCAGACTCTTCACCTTGGTCTCGATCTCGGCGCTGCCCGACAGGATCATGATCGGGGTTTCAACCTTCGCGGCGCGCAGCATTCGCACCACGTCCAGGCCGCTCATGTCTGGCAGATTGAGGTCGAGGAGAATGATGTCCTGCTCATAGACCTTGCCCAGGTTGACGCCCTCCTCGCCAAGGTCGGTCGAGTAGACGTTGAAGCCCTCGGACTTGAGATTCAATTCAATGCCGCGGGCCACCGCGGCGTCATCTTCGATCAACAGGACGCGCATGCTCAACCCTCTCAAGGCGCCGACACCGCCGCCGCCGTCAAATCCCCACACGATCCGAACGATGTGGCCCTGTCGGAGTCTAGACCCGCAAATGGTTAACGCCCGGTAGCGAATCGGTAGGGTGATTTGGCGAGTCAAGCCAAGATGTGAACGCCGGCTTTTCGATGAATCTTTCGTGATCGGCGGCCGCGCGGTCCGTCGCCGCCCGGTTCGGCGGCGCTCAGCGCTCGGCGTCGGCCTCGGCGACCCGCCGCAGCGCCGCCAGATCGTCGCTGATCCGGAAGATGGCCACGAAGAACTCGCAGCACGCCCGCCAGATCAGTCCCATGCCGCCGACCACCAGAAGACCGACGACGAGCACCGGAATGGCCAGCAGGATCGAGGTGAAGTTGCCTTCGGCGGCGTCCCGCCATGCCACGCCGATGCTGGCGCCGATCACCGAGAAGGCGGCCACGACGATGACGCTCAGGCCGGCCCAGTAGACCAGATGGATCACCTGCCCGGTGATCAGGCGATCGAAGCTGAGCAGCGACCAGAACCGCGCGCGGCGCGCGGCGTCCGCCAGGTTCCCCTTGATCGGAGTGGTGTCCGTCATCGTTCAGGCCGCCTTCACGTCGAGCATGCCAGACGGCTACCAGCGTGCGGGCGCTGGAGCAATGCCGGCCTTCGCCGTCGCCCACCCTCGCCAAACGTCGCCCGGCGCACTAAGTGTCGGCTTTCCGCGCCCGCCCGTCGCCTACACACGTCCAGACCTCCCATGACCCTTCCCTCAACCGTTGTCGGCGATGCTGACGGGGCCGCGCGCGCCGCCGCAGCTCTGCCAGCCGGCGCGCGCGTGGTGGCGGCCATGTCGGGGGGCGTGGATTCGACCGTGACCGCCGCCTTGCTGAAGCGGGCCGGTTATGATGTCGTCGGCGTGACCCTGCAGCTGTATGATCACGGCGCGGCTGTCGGCCGCAAGGGCGCCTGCTGCGCGGGCCAGGACATCCTCGACGCGCGCGCCGCGGCGGACGCCATCGGCATTCCGCACTATGTGCTTGACTATGAATCTCGCTTCCGAGAGGCGGTGATCGACGATTTCGCCGGGGCCTATGAGCGCGGCGAGACGCCGATTCCCTGCGTGCGCTGCAACCAGACGGTGAAGTTCCGCGACCTGCTGCAGGTGGCCCGGGATCTCGACGCCTCCGCCCTGGCCACCGGACACTATGTCCGGCGCACCGAAGGCCCCGCCGGCCCGCAGCTCCACCGGGCCGTCGATCCGGCTCGGGACCAGAGCTATTTCCTTTTCGCCACCACGCCCGAACAGCTGGACTACCTGCGATTTCCCCTCGGCGACCTGGACAAGGCGCAGGTGCGTGCGGCGGCGGCGGATCTCGGGCTGAGCATCGCCGACAAGCCCGACAGCCAGGACATCTGCTTCGTGCCCGAGGGTCGCTACACCACCGTTATCGACCGGCTGCGTCCGGGTTCGGCCATGGCCGGCGAGATCATCCACACCGACGGCCGGGTGCTGGGTCGTCATGAGGGAGTGAGCCGCTTCACGGTCGGCCAGCGCCGTGGCCTCAACATTGCCGTGGGCGATCCGTTGTTCGTCATCCGGCTCGATGCGTCCCGGCGGGAAGTGATCGTCGGTCCGCGCGAAGCCCTGCTGGCGGGCGCCCTGACCCTCCGGGAGACCAACTGGCTGGGCGACGAGGCCACGATCGAGGCGGCCGCCCGCTCAGGCCGGGCTGTGCTGGCCCGGGTCCGTTCGACCAAGCCGCCATCGCCAGCGCACCTCTGCGAAGGACCGGACGGGCTGCTGCGCGTGGTTTTCGAGACGCCCGAGGAAGCGGTCAGTCCCGGCCAGGCCTGCGTGCTCTACGACGCCGCGGGGCCCAGCCGGGTCCTTGGCGGCGGTTTTATCGCCGGCGCGGCCTGACAACGGCGCCCCGCCAATTCCTGCAAGCCACGGAGAGCCCCGGATGTCCGCCGACCCCATCGTCATCGCCGCCTACGCCAGAACGCCCATGGGCGGCTTCCAGGGCAGCCTTGCCGGCGCCACGGCGACGCAGCTGGGCGCGGCGGCGGTCCGCGCTGCCGTGGCGCGAGCCGGCGTGCCGGGCGAGTCCATCGATCAGATCCTCATGGGCTGCGTCCTGCCTGGCGGTCTTGGTCAGGCGCCCGCACGCCAGGCGGCGTTGGGCGCCGGTCTGCCACAGAACGTGCAGGCGACCACGGTCAACAAGATGTGCGGGTCTGGCATGCAGGCGGCGATCCTGGCCCACGGCGCCCTGGCCGAGGGTTCGGCCGACATCGTCATCGCCGGGGGCATGGAGAGCATGTCCAATGCGCCCTACCTGCTCACCAAGCATCGCGCTGGCGCCCGCATAGGCCACGATCGGGTGATGGATTCGATGTACCTCGACGGCCTGGAAGACGCCTATGACACCGGCAAGCTGATGGGCGCCTTCGCCGAGGAGACGGCGGCCGCCTACCAGTTCACCCGCGCCGACATGGACGCCTACGCCATAGAGAGTCTGGCCCGCGCCCGGGCTGCGGTGGAAGGCGGGGCCTTCGAGCGAGAGATCACGCCGGTGGAGATCGCCGGCCGGCGGGGGGTTGAGACGGTCAGTCAGGACGAGCAGCCGCTCAAGGCCGATCCGGCAAAGATCCCCACCCTCAAGCCCGCCTTCGCCAGGGACGGGGCGATCACCGCCGCCAACGCCTCGTCGATCTCGGACGGCGCCGCAGCCCTGGTGCTGATGCGCGCTTCCACGGCCGAACGCCTCGGCCTCGTCCCGATCGCCCGCATCGCCGGGCATGGCGCCCACGCCCATGCGCCGGGTCTCTTTACCACGGCGCCGGTGCCGGCAATGCGCCAGGCCCTCAAGCGGGCGGGCTGGTCGGTGGGCGATGTCGATCTGTTCGAGGTCAACGAGGCCTTCGCCGTGGTGGCGATGATCGCCATGCGTGAACTCGCCATTCCGCGCGAGACGCTGAACGTCAACGGCGGCGCCTGCGCGCTGGGCCACCCGATCGGCGCCTCAGGCGCCCGCATCCTGACCACTCTGCTGTCGGCCCTGGAGGCGCGCGGCGAGAAGCGGGGCCTGGCCTCGTTGTGCATCGGCGGCGGAGAGGCCGTGGCCATGGCGGTGGAGCGTTTCTGATCAGAAGATTGCGATCCCGGCTTCTACCGCGACCCCGCTAGAACTTGCCGTTCTCCAGGGCCTCGGCGATCTGGGGAAGGCGGCTGATGTTGATCTTCATTCCGGAACCCAGTTCGACGTCGCCTGGCTTCACGCCCTGTGGACAGGGGCCGTCATATCGAGCGGTGATGTCGACCACATGGATGCCATTCATCGGGCCGAACGGCGCGCCGGTGACGTTGACTTCGGAATGGACCTTGTAACCGGAGGCGAAATCGCCGGCGGCTACGCCCATGGTCTTGATGACCGCGCCGTTGTCCACCGTACAGACGGAATTGAAGTGGTAGACGCCGCCAGCCTCACGGGTGACCTGACGCTGGCAAGCGCCTGTGGCGAAATGTCGCCCGAAGACGCTGAGCTTTCCGTCGGTCGCATCGTCCAGACAGACCTTCAGCCTGCCCACGCGGCCGGGCTTTCCATCCCTGTTAAAGGTCTGTTCCCAAAGGCCGGTCTTGCGCGAGGGCGGGGCCTGCGACGCGGTGTCGCCTGCCGGTTTGACGCACCCGGCCAGCGCGAAAAACAGCAATGCACTCATCCCCCGCGCGGCGAATCCCGTGCGCATCAAGATGTCTCCGCCGCCCGGTCGAATCTCCTGGCCATCGACGGGACCCTAGCGTCGGTTTTTCAGAACTGAAATAGTCGGTGGCTGCGGCCGGCGCCGTAACGGCTTGGGAGGCAGGGCCAGTGACCCTATTGCGCGATAATGCGGCGGCGCGCCGCCTGGAGATGGATGAAGACGGGCAGGTGGTCTTCGCCCGCTACCGCCGCCAGGGCGGCCGGCTGATCATCGACCACGTCGAGGCGCCGCCGGCTCTGCGGGGAACCGGGGCCTCCGGTCGCTTCATGGAGGCCCTGGCCGACGACGCCCGCGCCGCCGGCGAACGAATCGTACCCCTTTGCCGCTATGCGGCGGTCTGGCTGGACCGCCACCCCCAGCACGGCGATCTCGTCGACCGGACCGCGGGCTAGACGAGCGCCGACGGCGTCAACCCCAGTTCGGCGAGCAGAGGCTCGGCGTAGGCGATCCGTCCGGTCAGCACCGCCGGATCGCCCGAGGCGAGGCGGTACACCGCTTCGGCGATATATTCGATCGGCTGAACGCGGTCGCGTGTCGCCTCGGTGATCAGGCCGTGGACCGCCACGCCCGGCGTCGCCACCAGGCCCGGCGAGACGGCGTTGACGGCCACGCCGTCGGCGAACACCTCCGAGGCCAGGCCGGTGGAGAACCGCTCCAGAGCCGCCTTGCACATGCCATAGACCGTGCCGCCGATCGCCCGGCCGCCATAGGGCGGCTTGGGGTCGATGCCGGCGCCGGAGGAGATGTTGACGATCCAACCCTGCCGGCGCGCCCGCATGCCGGGTAGGACCAGCTGGGCGAGGTGGAACGGCGCGTAGACCTGAACCTCCATCATCAGCTTGAAGCGCTTCTCGGTGAAATCGGCGACCGGCATGAAGAAGGTGATCGCGGCATTGTTCACCAGGATGTCCACC
>CAIXWN010000024.1 GCA_903923135.1 uncultured Caulobacteraceae bacterium
CCCGGGCGCCGGCGGCGGCCACGGCGGCGGCCAGGACCACCCCAGGCCGTGAGGCCGCACGGGCGTTGAACGGCCGCGCTGACGACCCGGCGGCTACTTCGGCGTCGGGGCGGGCGGCGTCGACGGCGCGGCCGTGTCACCGGCCAGCCGGAAGCGGATCGGCAGCTGCAGCCTGGCCCCGTCCACCGGCCCGCCTTCCTGGGTCCAAAGGCTCATCTGCATGACCCCGGCGATGGTCACCGCGGCCTCGGCGAAGCCCAGGCCGTCGGGATCGGCCCGCTCCGGGACGCAGGCCGTCAGGGTCCCGTCCGCCGCCACGGCGCAGGAGGCCACGCCCAGGCCGGTTGTCAGGCCCTTCGCCGCCGCCGCGGGGGGAAACAATGCCTGCGAGCGCCGGGAATCCACCACCTTCACCCACACCGGCTCGCCCAGGCGGCGGCTCGCATAGTCCGGTCCGGCGGGATCAATCAGCCGGACCGGCACATTGACGGCGATAGGCCCGCGCACGGCGGCCAGGTCGGGCGACACCTCCATGCGGAACTTGCGGGCGAGTCCGCGGGCGGCGCCGGCGAAGCCACGTCCCGGCGGCTCCTCGCGAAGCGCCTCGCAATCCCTCAAGGCGCCGGCCTTTGTCACGTCGCAGCGCAGGGCCGCATAGCCGGCGGCGCCGGCGCCCGCGCGCGGATAGGCCGCGGCGATGTCGGCGAAGGTCGGCGCGGCCAGCCAGACCGGCCGGTTGACCACGGTGAAGGCGCCCTGCGGTCCCATGATGCCGGAATACCCGACCGGCCATTTGAAGGTCACCGGTATCGACACCCGTGCGGGAACCGGCTCGCCCGACTGGGTGGCCGGCTTGAAGATGAAGTCCGGCGTCAGCAGCAGCGCCGCGGCGCCGAAGCCCTCCCCGGGCGGCGTTTCCGAGCGCACCTGACAATCCTCGGTCACGCCGTGAATGTTCACCCGGCAGTTGACCACGGCCACGCCGCCGCGGCCCATGCCCAGCGCCTTCGCCGGCCAGGCGGCGTGGATGGCGTCGGCGTCGGGCTGGTGGAACCATGCCGGCGGCGTCCAGCCGGGCGGCGGGTGCGCCGTCGGCTGAGCGGTTGCCGCCGCCGCCGCGAGAAGCCCCAGCAGCATGATCACCGTCCCCTTCGGCCGCTACTTCTTCACCGCCAGGTTCAGGCGGATCGGCAGGCGGATCACCGCCCCGTCCACCGGCCCCCCGTCGGCGGTCCACGGGTTCATCCGCATCAGCGAGGCCAGCTTCACCGCCGCGGTGGAAAAGCCCAGGCCCTCGGGATCGCCCGGCAGGGGCTTGCACTGGGTCAGGGCGCCGTCCTGGGCCACCACGCACTCGGCGACGCCGCGGCCGGTGGTCAGGCCCTTGGCCGCCGCCTCGGGCGGGAACAGCTTCACCGCCTGGCCGGGATCGAAACCGGCCAGCCAGGTGGGCGAACTCACCGCCCGGTCGATCTCGGCGGCGGGCGTGGGGAAGCGCATGGGAATATCCACCCACAGGGGCGGGCCGCGGGGGATGGCCGACGGGTCGATCTGCACCCGGAAGCGGTTGGCCAGGCCCACAGCCGCGGCGCCGAAGCCGTGGTCGGCCGGGGTCTCCTTGCGCGCCTCGCAGGTGCTCAGGGCGCCGTTCCGCTCCACGTGGCAGTGCGCCACCGCGAAGCCCTCGACGCCGCCGCCGCGCGCCGGATAGGCCCGGGCCAGATCGGTGAAGCTGGCCGCCTGCGCCCAGACCGGGTGATCCAGCATGGTCACCTCGCGCATCTCCGGGGCCCCGCGGTGGGCGCGGAAGCCGATGTTGTCGTCCTGATCGGACGCCTTGAACTCGATGGGGATCGACATCAGCGTCGTCGCCGGGCCGGCGCCGCCCATCGCGGGTTTCAGACGGAATGTCGGCCGCAGCAGCAGGGCCGCGGCGCCGAATCCGGAGTGCTCGGGGGTTTCGGAGTCGACCTTGCACTCCTCGGCCAGGCCGCGGGCGTCGACCTTGCAGATCAGTACGGCGCGGCCGTCGATACGGTTGGCGAAGGCGGTCTTGGGCCACACCGACAGGATCTCGGCGGTGGTTGGGCGCGTCACCCAGTCGTCGTTGTTGACCACCTGCGGCGCCGCCTCGACAGCGGCGGCGGCCAGAATCCCCAGCATCATGTCTCACTCCCCGCTTCTCTCGAGCGTTCCCGTCGGATGAGCATGGCATGCCGGCGCCGCTGGGGAAAGCGGGCCGCGGGCCGGGTGAAGTGGTGACCTGCGGATCGCGGCGGCCTATCCTTCACCCCATGACCGACACTCTCGACGCCGGCGCCCGCGCCCTGACCCAGGACGGCCCCCCGGTCCGCCTCTATCTGGTGGACGGATCGGGCTTCATCTTCCGGGCCTTCCACGCCCTGCCGCCCCTGACCCGCAAGTCCGACGGCCTGCCCGTGGGCGCGGTGCAGGGCTTCTGCAACATGCTCTGGAAGCTGCTGGTCGACATGAAGGCCTCGCCGGAAGCCCCCACCCACCTGGCCGTGGTCTTCGACCACTCGGAGAAGACCTTCCGCAACGATCTCTACGACGGCTACAAGGCCCACCGCCCGCCGGCTCCGCCGGATCTGGTGCCCCAGTTCCCCCTGGTGCGCGAGGCGACCCGCGCCTTCGGCGTGCCCAGCGTCGAACAGCCGGGCTGGGAGGCCGACGACGTCATCGCCGCCTACGCTCACCAGGTCAGCGAGGCCGGCGGCGAGGTGGTGATCATCTCCTCCGACAAGGACCTGATGCAGCTGGTCGGTCCGCGCGTGTGGATGCTCGACACCATGAAGAACCTCCACATCGGCCACGACCAGGTGGTGGAGAAGTTCGGCGTCGGGCCGGACAAGGTGGTCGATGTCCAGGCCCTCTGCGGCGACTCGGTCGACAATGTGCCCGGAGCGCCCGGCATCGGCGTCAAGACCGCCTCGGCCCTGATCCTCGAATACGGCGACCTCGACACCCTGCTGGCGCGGGCCGGCGAGATCAAACAGCCCAAGCGGCGCGAGACCCTGATCGAGTACGCCGACCAGATCCGCCTGTCGCGGCTGCTGGTCACCCTCGACCGCGAGACCCCCCTGCCGGCGCCGGTGGACACCCTGGCCGTGCGCCCGCCCGAGCCGGAGGTGCTGTCCGCCTTCCTGGAGTCGATGGAGTTCCGCACCCTGGCCCGCCGGGTCAGCGAGACCGGCGGCAGGGGCCCCACGGGCTCTGGCCTGCCCACGCCCCGCGCCGCCGCGCCGAGAGCCCCGGCCGAGCCCGCGCCGGCCGGCCCCATCGACACCACCGCCTATGTCTGCGTCCGCGACATGCCGACCCTCGACGCCTGGATCGCCCGCGCCCGCGACATCGGAACCGTGGCCTTCGACACCGAGACCGATTCCCTCTCCTCGGCCAACGCCGCCCTGGTCGGGATCTCCCTGGCCGTCGCCCCCGGCGAGGCCTGCTACATTCCGGTCGGTCACGAGGAGGCCGAGGGTCTGGCCCTGGAGGCCTCGCCCGATCTGGGCCAGCTTCCGCTCGAGGCGGTCATCGACCGACTGCGGCCCCTGCTCGAGGACCCGGCAGTGCTCAAGGTGGGCCAGAACGCCAAGTACGACCTGGCGGTGTTGTCGCGCTACGGCGTCGCCGTGGCCCCGATCGACGACACCATGCTGATCTCCTATGTGCTCGAGGCCGGCCTGCACAACCACGGCATGGACGAGCTCTCGCAGCTTTGGCTGGACCACGCCCCGATCAGCTTCAAGACGGTCGCCGGCGCCGGCAAGGCGCAGAAATCGTTCAAGCACATCAGCCTGGAGCCGGCCACGGCCTACGCCGCCGAGGACGCCGACGTCACCCTTCGGCTCTACGCCCTGCTGCGGCCACGCCTGCCGCGCGAACACCTGCTCAACGTCTACGAGACCCTCGAGCGGCCGATGCCGCCGGTGCTGGCCCAGATGGAGTGCGAGGGCATCCGCGTCGACCCGGACCGCCTGCGCCACCTGTCGCACGACTTCTCCATGCGCATGGCCGAACTGGAGAAGGAGGCCCAGAATCTGGCCGGGCGGCCCTTCAATCTCGGCAGCCCCAAGCAGATCGGCGACGTGCTGTTCGGCGAGATGGGCCTGACCGGCGGCAAGAAGACCGCCACCGGCGTGTGGAGCACCGACGCGGCCGTGCTCGAGGACCTCGCCGTACAGGGCCACGCCCTGCCGCGCGTGCTGCTCGACTGGCGTCAGCTCTCCAAGCTCAAGGGCACCTACACCGACGCCCTGGCGGCGGCGATCTCACCGCGCACCGGCCGGGTGCACACCTCCTTCGCCCTGGCCTCCACCACCACCGGCCGGCTCTCCTCGTCCGACCCCAACCTGCAGAACATCCCCATCCGCACCGAGGAGGGCCGCAAGATCCGCGCCGCCTTCATCGCCGAGCCGGGCCATCTGCTGGTCAGCGCCGACTACAGCCAGATCGAGCTGCGCCTGCTGGCCCACATCGGCGACATCGAACAGCTCAAGCGGGCCTTCCGCGAGGGCCAGGACATCCACGCCATGACCGCCTCCGAGATCTTCGGGGTTCCCGTGGAGGGCATGCCGGCCGAGACCCGGCGGCGGGCCAAGGCGATCAACTTCGGCATCGTCTACGGCATCTCGGCCTTCGGCCTGGCCAACCAGCTGTCGATCCCCCAGGACGAGGCGGCCGCCTATATCCGCACCTACTTCGAACGCTTCCCCGGCATCCGCGCCTACATGGACGCCACCCGCGCCCTGGTGCGCGAGCAGGGCTATGTCACCACCCTGTTCGGCCGCAAGATCAACATCCCGATGATCCGCTCCAAGTCGGTGGGCGAGCGGCAGTTCGCCGAGCGGGCGGCGATCAACGCCCCCATCCAGGGCGCCGCCGCCGACGTCATGCGCCGGGCGATGATCCGCATGCCCGCCGCCCTGAAGGCCGCCGGTCTGAACGCGCGCATGCTGCTGCAGGTCCATGACGAACTGGTCTTCGAGGCCCCGGAGGCCGAGGCGGAACGGGTCTGCGACATCGCCCGCGACGTGATGCGCCACGCCGCCCTGCCCGCCGTCGACTTCTCCATTCCTCTGCTGGTCGAGGCCCGCGCCGCCGCCAACTGGGAAGCGGCGCACTGAGGCGCGCGGCCCGCTGGCCATTGAGGGCGCCGAGGCCTAGTCTCGCCACGGGGAGCAAGGCTGTCTCAGGAGACCGGGGATGAACCTCGAGTTTGAATTCGCCTACACCGCCCTGTTGAAGCCCGGCGTCAACGTCGGCCCGGGGCCAAGAGGGGTGCGCAGTTTTCACGAGATCATCAGCGGCGTGGTCGAGGGCAAGCGCCTCAACGGCCAGGTGCTGACCGGCGGCGGCGACTGGCTGCTGATGGGCCAGGACGGCTGGGGCCAGGTCGACGTGCGCGCGCAGTTCCTCACCGACGACGGGGTCGCCATCTATTCCCACTACACCGGCCTGCTGGAGTTCACCCAGAAGATGGCCGAGGCCCTCGGACGAGGCGAGGGCACCGACTTCGCCGACCAGTACTTCCGCACCACCCCGCGCTTCGAAGCCGGCGACCCCCGCTACGCCTGGCTCAACCAGAGCCTGTTCGTCTCCCAGGGCCGCATCATCCCCGGCGGCGTCGCCTACAGGGTCTACCGCGTCACCTGAGCGACGCGGCGCTCCCCGTCAGCCGGCGGCGGCGGCCAGCTTGTCCGCCGTGCGGGTCTCGAAGTCGCCGGCGTCGTGACGCTCCCACAGCTGGTTGGCCGGGTCGCCCCAGGCGGCGTTGACCATCCGGCCGCGCTTGACGGCGGGACGTTCGGCGATCTGGTCGGTCCAGCGCTGGACATTCTTGTAGTCCTGAACCTGCAGGAACTCGCCGGCGCCATAGAGCTGGCCCTTGGCCAGGCCGCCATACCAGGGCCACACCGCCATGTCGGCGATGGTGTACTCGGCCCCGCCGAGAAACTCGCTCTCGGCGAGCCGCCGGTCGAGCACGTCGAGCTGGCGCTTCACCTCCATGGCGAAGCGGTCGATGGCGTATTCGATCTTGGTCGGGGCGTAGGCGTAGAAGTGGCCGAAGCCGCCGCCCAGATAGGGCGCCGAGCCCATCTGCCAGAACAGCCACGACAGGGTCTCGGCCCGCGCCGCCGGCTCGGTGGGCAGGAAGGCGCCGAACTTCTCGGCCAGGTGAACCAGGATGGCGCCCGACTCGAAGACCCGGATCGGCGTCGGCCCGCTGTGGTCCACAAGGGCCGGGATCTTGGAGTTGGGGTTGGCCGCCACGAAGCCGCTGCCGAACTGGTTGCCCTCGTTGATGCGGATCAGCCAGGCGTCATACTCGGCGCCGGCGTGGCCGAGGGCCAGCAGCTCCTCGAGCATCACCGTCACCTTGATCCCGTTGGGCGTGGCCAGGGAGTAGAGCTGCAGCGGATGGCGGCCCACCGGCAGGTCCTTGTCATGCGTCGGCCCGGCGATCGGCCGGTTGATGTTGGCGAACCGGCCGCCGTTTTCCTTGTTCCAGGTCCACACGGCGGGCGGGGCATAGGGCGTCGTTTCGGTCATATCTGGCGTCTCCAGGCGTCGGTCAGGCGCGGGGAAATCCGCCGCAGGAACGGATGTGGGGGATATGGCGGCGATTTTCCAGCCTTTCGCGCGCACGCCGCGCCGCCTGAACGCCGTTGATCCCTGTCAATGCCCCCCGCCGCGCGAAGGCCGAGTGTCCGGCCGCCGGGAGGCGCCGATGTCGGGACTGGCCGCGTTCAAACCCTATTTCCTCGGCCCGCGATCCGAGAACGAAACCTGGGTGCGCGCCGGGATCGACGGCGTGCTCGACGACTGGTTCGACTGGCGCAAGCGCCTGTTCGCCGATGACCCGGCGGCGATCACCCCCGCCGACCAGGCCGCGCCCGGCTTCCTCGCCGATCGCGCCCGCCTCGGCGAACGCCTGGCCGAACTGGTGGCGAAACTGCGCGGCGAGACGCCGGTCTACTCGCCCCGCTACATCGGCCACATGGTCTCCGAACTGGGCCTGCCGGCCCTGCTCGGCCACTTCGCCGCCCTGCTGCACAATCCCAACGCCTCCTCCCGGGAGGTCGCGCGGGTCTCGGCGGTCATCGAGACCGAGGCGATCGCAATGCTCGCCGGGATGATCGGCTTCGATCCGGCGACGGCCCGCGGCCACTTCACCTCCGGCGGCACGGTGGCCAATCTGGAGGCCGTGTGGCGGGCGCGCTACCGGCTGGACGACAACCTCGCCCTCGGCCTGACCCTGGCCGAGCGGTTCGACGAACCGCTGGACATCTTCGCCGCCGCCCATCTCTCGGCCCGCCGCCGACAGGCGATGATCGCCCGGCGCGGCCTGACCGCGAGCGATCTGCGCGCCCGCAGCGGCGTGCTCGGCAACCCCCACGACATCGCCGAACGGCTGGGCCGGGCCAGCGGCCGTCCCTGGCGCGGGCCGGTGATCCTGGCCCCGGGTCACAAGCACTACTCCTGGGTCAAGGCCGCCAATGTCTTCGGCCTCGGCGAGGAGGCGTTCTGGACGGCCCCCGTCGACGCCCAGGGCCGTCTCAGCGTGGCGGGCCTGGCCGGCCGCATCGACGAGGCCCGCGCCCAGGGTCGGCCGGTCCTGATGGCGGTGAGCGTGGCCGGAACCACTGAAATGGGCGAGTTCGATCCCGTCGACCGGGTCGCCGACCTCCTTTGTCACCTGCGCCGGACGCAAGGCGTCCACATCTGGCACCATGTGGACGCCGCCTACGGAGGCTACTTCTGCGCCCTGGATCCGGACGAACGCCTGCTCACGGCGCCGTTGTGGCGCGCCCTGCGCGCGGTCCGCCGTGCCGACACCGTCACGATTGACCCTCATAAGCTCGGCTACGCCCCCTACGCCTGCGGCGCGATTCTCACCCGCGACACGGCCCGTGACGCGATTTCCACCTTCGCCGCGCCCTATGTGGAGGGCGACGATCCGGAGGCCGCGCCCTGGACGACCACCCTGGAGGGCTCCCGGCCGGCCACCGGCGCGGCGGCCACCTGGCTCACAGGCAGGACTCTCGGCTTCGGACCATCCGGCCTCGGCGCGGTGCTCGCGTCGACGATCGAATCCTGCCGCGCCATCCGCGGCGCCCTGACCGCGGCGTCGGCCCAGGTGCGCCCCCTCGATCCCATGGACACCAATATCTTCTGCTTCTCGGTGGCCAGCGAAGGCGAGTCGCTTTCAACGGCTAACGCCAGAACGGCGGCGGTCCACACCGCTTTCGTGCGCTCGCCGCACTTCGCCGCCTCGCGGACGGTGCTCTCCGCCGCCGCCTGCCCGGACCTCATCGCCGCCCATGTGGCGTCCTGGGGCGGCGCACCGGACGCCGACGGCCTGGTCTTGGTGCGCTGCGTGGTGATGAACCCGTTCTGGGCCGATCCCGCCCTGCGGGCGCGCCTGCTGGGCGAACTGACGGACGAACTGCGCGGGATCATCGCCGCGACGTCGGCGAGCCTCACCGTTTGACCAGGGTCAAGGCGCGCCCGGCCGGAGACCCCGACAACAGACTCCAGGAGAGGTTTCGCGGGCCGCGCGGACGCTGACGCATGTCCGTCGCCGGCCTGGCGGCGCCCGAACTCGACAGACGCAGAGGAGACCCGCCCATGGCTCCCCATGTCACCCGCTCGGGCGTCGCCCTGCGCGACGCCTATGGCGATCCGGCGGGGCTCTGCGAGACGCCGGGGGAATTCCCCTTCACCCGCGGCCGCCGCCGCGCCGCCGGGCACGGCGGAACCTGGATCCAGCGCGAGCTGTCCGGCGAGGGCACCGGCGCCCACTCCAACGCCCAGGTCCGCTATCTGATCTCCAAGGGTCAGACCGGCATCGACGTCATCGGCGACGCGGCCTCGGCCGCCGGCCTTGATCCCGACCACCCCCTGGCCTCGGCCTCGGTCGGCGCCCAGGGCGTCTCGCTGTGCCGAAAGCAGGACGTGATGGATCTGCTGGAGGGCCTGCCGCTCGACCGCATCTCCTTCTCGGCGTCCCTGCCGCCCCAGGCCTTCGTCGCCGGCTACACCCTTGCGGCCGAGCAGTACGGCTTCGCCGCGGAGACCCTGCGCGGATCGATGATCCACGCCCCGCTGTACACCGAGGACTGCAGCTACGCGACGCACCTGCCCACCGGCTACCGGGTGCGGGCCGCGCTCGACACGATCGAATACTGCGCCCGTCACCTGCCGCGCTTCCACGGCTACATCGAGGACACCTATTTCTTCAGCGAGTCGGGCCTCGACGCGGTGGAGGAGATGGCCCTCGGGTTCGTGCAGATCCGCTACCTGACCCGCTGTCTCATTGCCCGCGGCCTGCCGGTGGACGCGTTCGCCCCGCGCATCGCCATCCTGGTCAACTGCGGCATGGATTTCTTCGAGGAGATCGCCAAGATCCGCGCCACCCGGCGCATCTTCGCCCGCATGATGCGCGACGATTTCGGGGCCCGTGATCCCCGCTCGCTGTCGGTGGTGATCACCAGCCACACGTCCGGCCTGTCGCTCACCGCCCAGCAGCCGGCGAACAACATCGTCCGCGGGACCTCTCAGGCCATCGCCCTGGTGCTGGCCGGGGTCCAGGCGCTGGAGATATCGGCCTTCGACGAGGCCTATCGCACGCCCAGCCGGGAATCCCATCTGGTGGGGCTGCGCACCCAGCAGATCCTCGACCTGGAGTCGGGTATCGGGCGGGTGAGCGATCCGCTCGGCGGCTCCTATTTCGTCGAGGCCCTGACCGACGAGATCGAGGCGAAGATCCTCACGCGTGTCGCCGAGATCGAGGCTCTCGGCGATCCGGTCGACCTCGCCGACCAGGGCTACTTCCGCGAGATCTTCACCTCCGCCATGGAGCGCCAGCAGCGCGAGGTGGCCAAGGGCGAGATCCACGTCGTCGGCGTCAACTGCCATCAGATCCCGGCGGAGGAGGACACCCTGCTTCGCGACCTGGCCGAGCAGAAGATCGCCGTCTTCGACGACCATGTGGCCGAGATCCGCGCCTGGAAGGCCGGACGGGACCGTTCAGCCGTCCTGGCCGCCCTGGACCGCTACCGGACGGGCGTCGTCAGCGGCGCGAACCTCATCCCCCTGGTCCGGGATTGCCTGAACAGCGACGTCACCTTCGGAGAAATGAAGGGCGCCGCTCGCGAGGCGCTGGGTCTGCCCTGGGACCACTACGGTCTCGTCGACGGCCCGGTCTTCTGAGGTCGCCATGAGCCAGGAACACGTGCTCATCGCCACCCTGGGCCTGGACCAGCACGAGAACGGCGCCATCGCCGTGGCTCGCATCCTGCGCGAGGCGCAGATGAAGGTCGGCTATCTGGGCCGCTTCAACACGCCCGCCACGATTGTCGAGGCCGTGCGGATCCAGGCGCCCGACGTGGTCGGCGTCAGCTGTCACTCTTGGGAATATCTCGAACTGGCCCCGGATCTGGTCCGCCGGCTGCGCGAGGCGGGGCTGGATACCCCGGTGGTGATCGGCGGCTCGGTGATCACCGCCGGCGACGCGGCGCGCATGCGCGAGGCGGGCGTCGCCGGGGTCGTCCACGGCGCGGTCTCCGACGACGCCATCGTCGAGGTCATCCGCGGCGCGGCGCGCGCTCACCGGGACGGTGAATCCGGCGTCATCGGTCCCTGACGCGCCGCGCCGCGATCGCCGCGCGCACCGGCGCCCAGCTCAGGCGGTGGATGGCGCAGGGACCGAGGGCGGCCAGGGCGCGGGCGTGTTCGGGCACGCCATAGCCCTTGTGGGCGGCGAAACCGTAGCCGGGGTGGGTCCTGTCCATCTCCAGCATCACCGCATCCCGCGCCGTCTTGGCCAGGATCGAGGCCGCCGCGATCGAGGCCGATATCGAATCGCCGCGCACCACCGGCCTGACCGGGCAGGGCAGGGCGAAGGCGTGGTTCCCGTCCACCAGGGCGAAGGCCGGCCGTATCGACATGGCGGCCACAGCCCGCCGCATGGCCAGTTCGGTGGCCCGCAGGATGTTCAGGGCGCACACCTCCTCGGCCGAGGCGAAGCCCACCCCCCAGGCCAGGGCCCGGGCCTTGATCAGCGGTTCGAGCGCCTCGCGCCGCGCCGCCGAGAGGCGCTTGGAGTCGTCGAGGCCGGCGATCTCCACGCCGGGAGCCAGGATCACCGCCCCGGCGCTCACCGGCCCCGCCCACGGCCCGCGGCCCGCCTCGTCCACCCCGCACACAGGCTGGGGGCAGGCGGCCTCAAGCGCGCGGTCAGGCATGGCTGTGCGGCGCGGCCAGGGCCGCGACCTCGGGGTGGCGGAAGCAGTCGGTCACGTGGTCATTGACCATGCCCACCGCCTGCATGAACGCGTAGGTGATCACCGGCCCGCAGAAGTTGAACCCTCGGCCCTTCAGGGCCCGGGCCATGTCGGCCGCCACCGGCGTCTGGGCGGGCACCTGGCCGATCCCGCCCCAGGCGTTCTGGATCGGCGCGCCCCCGACGAAGTCCCACAGGAAAGCCGAGAAATCCTCGCCGCGGTCACGCATGTCGAGCCAGATCCGGGCGCCGCGGATCGCCGCGTCGATCTTGGCGCCGGAACGGACGATGCCAGGGTCGGCCAGCAGTCGCGCCCGGTCCGCCTCGCCGTAGCGGGCGACGAGCTCGGGATCGAAATTGTCGAAGGCGGCGCGGAACGCCTCACGCTTCTTCAGGATGGTGATCCAGGCCAGGCCGGCCTGGAAGCCGTCCAGCACCAGCTTCTCCCACAGCGCCCGCGCGTCGTACTCCGGCACGCCCCACTCCTCGTCATGATAGGCCACATAGAGCGCGTCGTTCGGGTTGGCCCAGCCACAGCGGGCCCCCACGGAATGGTAAATCTTGACGCCCACGGACGGCGGCCCCCAAACATTCGGACATGCGAATCCTCAACGTCGCCGACTTCAACTGGATGACCGGCGCCGAGAAGGACACCGCGAACCTCTCCCTGTTCGACATCCGCCGCAAGTTCACTCTGGCCGCCACCCGGGCCGATCACCTGGTGGTGGAGTTCTCCGACCGGGCCACCGCGCGCGGCGGGGCTCCCCTGCGCCTGAAGGGCCTCGGCGGGGCCTGGGCCAACCGCCGCTTCCTGCAGGTTGTCGACGAGCTTCGTCCCGACCTCATCCTGCTGCACTTCGCCGACCTGATCAGCAATGCCACCCTCGCCGAGGCCCGCCGCCTCGCGCCCGGCGTGATCATCGTCGACGTCAACATCGACCCGATCTGGACCGACAAGAACCGAAAGCGTCTGGCCCTGCGCCGCGGCGCGGCCGACGCCCTCTTCGTCACCACCGCCGAGCCCGCCCTGGGCGCCTGCGCCGGACCGGGCTCTTTCGCCGCCTTCCTGCCCAATCCCGTGGATCCGGCGATAGAGACCGGCCGCGTGTTCGAGACCGACACGCCGGTCGACCTGTTGTTTCCCTGCACCGACGACGCCCCGCGCGAAATCGGCCCCGAACTCGTGCCGCCGGCCCTCGCCGTCGAGCGGTTGCGGACGGCCGTCCCCGGTCTGCGTCTGGCCACTCCCGGGATCGCCGGTCAGCCGCGCGCGGGCGGGGTGGCCTATTTCGACGCCCTGCAGGGCGCCCGGGCCGGCTGGTCGCTCTCGCGCCGCTCGGTCTATCCACTCTACGCCAGCGACCGCATGGCCCACTTCTTCGGCTGGGGCCTGACGGTGCTGCTCGACCGCCGGGCCGGCTTCGATCGCTTCTACGACGGCGGCGAGGCGGTCTACTATTCCACCCTCGACGATCTGGCCGTGGCCCTGCGCCGGCTGATCGCCGACGACGGCCGCGCCCGCGCCATCGCCCGCCGCGGCTGGGAGAAGACCTGGCGGCTGTTCGGCTCCGACCGCGTCCTGGCCTATGTCCTGGCCCAGCTGTTCGATGACGGCGGCGCGCGCGATTATGAGTGGCCTTGCGAGCGGTGGACCTGAAGGCGCCATGCGCATTGAGCTCCACGAGTATGACTCTTCCTGGCCGCGGCAGTTCGCCGGCCAGGCGGACCGTATCCGCGCGGCGCTGGGGTCCCGCGCCCTGTCCGTCGAGCACGTGGGCTCGACGTCGGTTCCGGGGCTCGCGGCCAAGCCGATCCTCGACATCAACGTGGCCGTGGCCGACACCACCCGTGAGAACGACTATGTTCCGGCCCTCGAGGCGGCCGGCTTCACTCTGGCCATCCGCGAGCCTGACTGGTTCGAGCACCGGCTGTTCCGCGGCCAGGAGCCGGCGGTGAACCTGCACGTGTTCCCACACGGCTGCCCGGAGCTGGCGCGGATGGCGGGCTTCCGCGACTGGCTGAGGCGATCTCCCGATGACCTGGCCCTCTATGTCGAGGCCAAGCGGCGCCTGGCCCGGCAGGACTGGGCGCGGGTTCAGGACTACGCCGACGCCAAGACGGCCGTCATCGCCGAGATCGTCGCCCGCGCCGGCGTCTGAGGGCCGGCGGATCGCCGTCAGACGGCCGGGATCGCCTCGCCCATCCAGGCGGGCCACGCCACCCGCCACGGCCGGCCGTCCTCCAGTGTCAAGGCCCCTTCGGCCAGCCGGTCCAGGCGCAGCAGGGCCATGGCCGCGCCGTCGCCCCCCGTGGTCACCTGGCCGGCCCGCAACCCGCCCGCCAGCAGGCCGGCGCCGGGCGCCGGTGCGGCGCCCTCGAAGGCGATGGGAACCATACGGGTCTTCACCGCGCCGCGCCGCTTCATGCGCGAGGTGGTCTCCTGACCGACGAAACAGCCCTTCTTGAAATCGATCCCGCCCAACAGATCGAAATTGGCCTCGATGGGATAGGTCCGGTCATGGCCCCAGTCGGCGGGGCCGGGCAGGCCGAGGGCGAAGCGATGGGCGTCATAGTCGGCCTCGGTCCGCGTTGGATCCCCCACGACCGGCCCGTAGCCGCGCCAGCCCAGGCCCGGGGCCCGGGGGTCGGCCAGAGCGTGTGGCGGCGGCGGATCGTCGCCCCAGCACGCCCATACCGCCACGCCGCTCTCGGCGATCTCCACCTTCGCCCGCAGGCGATAGAGCCTCAGCCGCTGGAGGATGGCGGCGCGGTGTTCGGCGGCGCAGTCGATCAGGCAGCCGTCCGCCTGGCCGGCCAGGAACAGGTCCCACAGCAGCCGCCCCTGCGGGGTGAGCAGGGCGGCGAAGCGGAGTTTGCCCTGCGCCAGGGTGTCCACGTCCTGTGTCAGCAGGCCCTGAAGGAAGTTTCGCCAGTCGGGGCCGGCGACGGTGATCACGGCGCGGCTCGGAAGGGCGGCGCACAGGGAAAGCTGGGTCATGACAGGGATGTGGTCACAGCCAGGCTTTGGCGCCAGAGGCCGGATCCCTGTAGGAGGGGTGCATGGCGGCAAAACGCTTCCCCATCCTGTTCATCGCCCCAAGCCGGATCGGCGACGCGGTGCTCTCCAGCGGACTGATCCGCGCCCTGGCCGACGAGGTCGGGGGCGCGCGCTTCACCGTGGTCGCCAGCGCCCTGACCGCGCCGCTCTTTGCCGAGGTTCCCGGTCTCGACCGGGTCATCATCATGGAAAAGCGCCCCCTGGGCGGTCACTGGATCGCCCTGTGGAACGAGGTCCGCGACCGTCGCTGGGGTCTGGTAGTGGATCTGCGCGGTTCGGGTCTGGCCGGACTTCTGCGCCCGGTGCGCCGCGCCGTGCACCGGCCAGGCGGCCCGCCGGTCCACAAGGTCATCGAGGCGGCGCGCCTGCTGAGGCTGGAGCAGACGCCTCCGGCGCCCTTTCTGTTCACCACCACCGAGACCGAGGCGCGCGCCGCCGCCCTCACCGCCGGCGAGGCGCCGATCCTGGCCATCGCCCCGGCCGCCAACTGGGTGGGCAAGACCTGGCCCGCCGAGCGCTTCAGCCTGGTGGCCCGCGCCATCCTCGGCCCTGACGGGCCCCTGCCGGGCGGCCGGCTGATGGTGCTGGGCGGACCGGACGACCGCGAGACCCTGCTGGCGCTGCGCGGCGCCTTCCCCCGGTCGCGGCTGATCGATCTGGTGGGCGCCGAGAGCCTGCTCGTCGCCTACGCCGCCCTCAGGCATGTGCGGCTGTTCATCGGCTGCGATTCGGGCCTGATGCACATGGCCGCCGCCGCCGGCGCCCCGACGCTGGGCCTCTTCGGCCCCTCTGACGAGCGCCTCTACGCCCCATGGGGCGCGAACACCCGCACGGTGCGCGGCTCACGCACCTTCGAGGAGATCCGCGCCCGCGATCCCCACCTCAACCAGGCCATCTGTCACATGATGGAACTGCGCGTCGACGCCGTGGTCGCCGCCGCCCGCGCGCTGATCGCCGACACTGAGCCGGACTGCTCGGCCCGCGCCCTCGACCCGCCCGGCGGCCACGCCGCGGGGTTCTGAACCGCCCGCCCCGAAACCCGGCCACTTTGCCGCCGACGGCAAATGGCGTTAGGAAACACCTCTCCCGCTCGCCCTTGTGCGACGCCGCCCGGGCCGACGCCCCGCGGTGTCCCCCGTCAGGACCCATGACCCAGACCTTCGATCTCATCGTGCGCGGCGGCGAGGTGGTCAACCACGCCGGTCGCGGCCTGGCCGACGTCGGCGTCGTCGCCGGCAAGATCGCCGCGGTGGGCGACCTGGCGGGCGCCTCGGCCGGCGAGGTGTTCAACGCCGCGGGCCTGACGGTGCTTCCGGGCGTCATCGACAGCCAGGTGCATTTCCGCGAACCCGGCCTGGAGTGGAAGGAAGACCTGGAGACCGGCTCGCGCGGCGCCGTTCTGGGCGGGGTGACCACCGTCTTCGAAATGCCCAACACCGAGCCGGTGACCACCGACGCCGGCGCCCTGGCCGACAAGCTGGCCCGCGCCCGCGGCCGCATGCACTGCGACCACGCCTTCTATGTCGGTGGCACCCACGAGAACGCCGCCTGGCTGGGCGAACTGGAACGCCTGCCGGGATGCTGCGGGGTGAAGGTGTTCATGGGAGCCTCCACCGGCTCGCTGCTGGTGGCCGACGACCAGGGCGTCGCCGCGGTGCTGCGCAACATCAACCGCCGGGGGACCTTCCATTCCGAGGACGAGTACCGTCTCGCCGAGCGCCGACCCCTGGCCCGGCCGGGCGACTGGCGCAGCCACCCGGAGGTTCGCGACGCCGAGTCGGCGATCCGCTCGACCCGCCGGCTGGTGGGCCTGGCCAAGGCGCTGGGCAAACGCATCCACGTCCTGCATGTCACCACGGCCGACGAGATCGCCTTCCTGGCCGATCACAAGGACGTCGCCAGCGTCGAGGTGACGCCGCAGCACCTCACCCTGACCGGCCCGGAGGCCTATGAGCGGCTGAAGGGCTTCGCCCAGATGAATCCGCCGATCCGTGAGGCGCATCACCAGGCCGCTCTGTGGCGGGGCGTCGAGATGGGGCTGGCCGATGTGATCGGTTCCGACCATGCGCCGCATACGCGGGAGGAGAAGGCCCGACCCTATCCGGCCTCGCCCTCGGGCATGCCCGGGGTGCAGACCCTGGTTCCGGTGATGCTCACCCACGTGGCCCATGGACGCCTGACGCTGGAGCGTTTCGTCGACCTCACCAGCCACGGCGTCAACCGCATCTTCGGTCTCGCCGACAAGGGCCGCCTGGCCGAGGGCTTCGACGCGGACCTGACCATCGTCGACCTCAAGGCCCGCCGCACCATCACCCACGCCCAGATGGCCACCAGGTCGGGCTGGACGCCCTTCGACGGGTTCGAGGCCACCGGCTGGCCCATGGCCACGGTGATCCGCGGCCGGGTGGTCATGCGTGACGGCGAGATCGCCCTGCCGCACGCCGGCGAGCCGGTCCGCTTCCTGGAGACCCTGGCTTCGTGAGCCCCATCGTTCTTCATCCCGATCCGCAGGCGCTGGGCCTGCGCGACCCCCGCTACGCCCCCCGCCGCCTGACCATCGAGCGTCGGGAGGACGGCTCCATCCTGCTGCACAACCCCTCGCCGCTCACCGGCGTCTTCGCCGACACCGTCGCCCCCCTGGGGCGCTGGGCGGCCCTGGCGCCGGATCGCGTCTGGCTGGCCGACCGTTCGGGGGAAGGCTGGCGCACGGTCACCTACGCCGAAGGCCTCGAGCGCGTGCGCGCCCTGACCGGCGGCCTGGCGGGTCTGGGTCTGCGGCGCGGCGAGCCCCTGTTGATCCTCGCCCGCAACAGCGTCGACCACGCCCTGGTCGCCTTCGCCGCCATGGCCCTGGGCGTCCCGGTGGCGGCGGTGTCGCCACAGTACGGCCTGGCAGGCGCCGATCTGTCGCGCCTCGCCCATGCCGTTGACCTGATCCGCCCCGCCGCGGTGATGGTGGATGACCCGGCGGCCTTCGCCGGGGCGCTGGAGTCCGAGATCCTTGCCGGTCTTCCGGTGATCGCCACCCGCGGCGACCGGCCAGGGGCGGTGGTTGTCGACACCCTCCTGCGCGCCACGCCCATGGACACGGTGGCCGCCCCCGACGATATCGCCAAGCTGCTGCTCACCTCTGGGTCCACCGGCAGGCCCAAGGCGGTGATCTGCCTGCACCGCGCCGTCGCCACGACCGCCGCCCAGGTGGCCGCCTGCTTCGACGATCCCGAGCCGCCCGTGGTGGTCAACCAGGCGCCCTGGAGCCACAGCCTGGGCGCCAACGCCATCCTGCAGATGATCACCCACCGGGGCGGGACCCTCTACATCGACGCCGGCCAGCCGGTGGCCGGCCGCCACCTGGAGACCGTGCGCAACCTCAAGGCCATCGCGCCGACCTATCACAACATGGTCCCCGCCGGCTGGGACCTCCTGGCCGGCGAACTGGAGCGCGACGCCGATCTGGCCCGCTCCTTCTTCAGCCGCGTGCGCCTGCTACAGTACGGCGGCGCGGCCCTGGGCCAGAGCACCTGCGACCGCATCCAGGCCGTGGCCCGGGCCACGGTGGGCGAGGGGATCAGCTTCTCCAGCGGCTATGGCGCCACCGAAACCGGCCCCACGGCCACCAATGTCCACTGGCCGAACCTGACCATGGGCCTGATGGGCCTGCCGGTGGCGGGCACCACGGTGAAGCTGGCGCCTAACCAGGGTCGCCTGGAATTCCGCGTGAAGGGGCCACAGGTCTCCACGGGCTACTACCGCAACCCCGAGGCCACCGCCGCCGCCTTCGACGAGGAGGGCTTCTACCGCCTGGGCGACGCGGCCCGCTCGGTTCACCAGTCGCAGTTGGAACACGGCCTGGTGTTCGACGGCCGGCTGTCGGAAAACTTCAAGCTATCCAACGGAACCTTCGTCAACGCCGGCGCGCTGCGCGTGGCCGCGGTCTCGGCCATCGGCGGTGCGGCGGCTGACGCGGTGGTCTGCGGCGAAGGCTACGGCGGCGTCGGCCTGCTGATCTTCCTCAACGCACCGTTCTGCGGCGGGATGACGGACCAGGCCATGCGCGAGGCGGTGCGTGACGGCCTGGCCGCCCACAACGCCCGCGCTACCGGCGGCAGCGACCGGGTGGACCGCGCCCTGATCCTCGACGGGGCCCCGCACGCCCCTTCCGGCGAGATCACCGACAAGGGCTACATCAACCAGACCCTGGCCCGGGTGCGCCGCGGCGGCGACATCGCCCGCCTGTTCGCCGATCCGGCCGGCCCGGGCGTCATCATCCTGTAAACAGGCGGCCTTTCAAGCCGGGGCTTGCCTTTCCGCGCTGCCGCGGCGAGATGGCCTGGCGCCCGCGCCAGACGGGACGACAGGAGGTCATCCGTCATGACGCAGGTCACGGCCCGGCTGGAGTCCCTCAACGCCCGCCCTCTGCCAGCCTGGTACGACGAGGCCAAATTCGGCATCTTCATCCACTGGGGCCTGTTCTCCATCCCCGCCTTCGCCCCCCGCCTGGGCGCCATCGGCGAGGTGTTCCGCAGCGACTACGACCGGGCCGTGGCCCTGACGCCCTATACCGAGTGGTACTGGAACGCGATCCGCACCCCCGGCACGCCCTCGGCCGAATACCATCGCCGGACCTATGGACACGCCGACTACGCCGCGTTCCGCGAGCCGTTTCTGGAGGGGCTGAAGGCCTGGGACCCGGCGGCCTGGGCGGAGAGCTTCCGCGACGCCGGCGCCCGCTACGTGGTGCTCGTCACCAAACACCATGACGGCTTCTGTCTGTGGCCCAGCGGCGTCGGCAATCCCCACCAGCCGGACTGGACCAGCCGGCGTGACATCGTCGGCGAGCTGGCGACGGCGGTGCGGGCCGCCGGCCTGCGTTTCGGCGTCTACTATTCAGGCGGCATCGACTGGACCTTCAACCGCGAGCCGTTGCTGACGCTAGGCGACTTCATGGCCTCGACGCCCGGCGGCGACTATCTCGACTACGCCGAGCGTCAGACCCGCGAGCTGATCGATCGCTACGAGCCGTCGGTGCTGTGGAACGACATCGCCTGGCCCACCGGCGCTGGCCGCCTCTACCGCCTTTTCGCCGACTACTACAACGCCGTCGCCGAGGGGGTGATCAACGACCGCTGGGTCGCCGCAAGCCCGGGCCGATCGCTTCTACGCATCAAGGCGGTCCGGCGGGCGATGGACCGGCGGCTCAAGGCCTATCTGCGCCTGCCCTCGAACGAGAGCCGCGGCGTGATCCCACCGGAAATCCCGCACAGCGATTTCCGCACCCCCGAATACGCCGCCTTCCAGACGATCCAGAGCAAGAAGTGGGAGGCGACCCGCGGCATGAGCCACTCCTTCGCCTTCAACCGCGACGACGGCGAGGCCGACTACGAACCCTTCGAGAGCCTGCTCACCAGCCTCATCGACGGCGCGGCGCGCAACGGCAATCTGCTGCTCAACGTCGGCCCGCGTGGCGTCGACGCCGCCATTCCAGAGGCGCAGGTCTCACGCCTGAAACGCTTCGGCGTCTGGCTGCGGGCGAATGGCGAGGCGGTCTACGGCGCACAGCCATGGACCCGGTCCGACGGTATCACCCAGGACGGCACGCCGGTGCGCTTCACCGTCAGCGGCGGCGCGCTCAACCTGATCTTCCTGGGCGCCGTCACCGGCGAGCGGGTGGTGGTGCGGGATCTCGCGCCGGGCGTCGGCGAGGGGCGCCTGCTCGGCGAGGAGGCGCCGGTGACGCTTGCCCCGGCCGGACCCGACCTGACGCTCACCTTCCGCGCGCCGCCAAGGACACCCTTCGCCCCCGTGGTGCGCATCCCGGGCGCGGGCGTCCGCGCATGAAAACGCCGGCGTCCCGGGCGGGGCGCCGGCGCTTCAGGAGGCCGGAAAGCGGAAGGCGGAGGACGGAGGCCTGAGCCTCCGCGCCTCAGCCCTTCTTGCCGGTATTGCCCGCCAGGGTGCAGCCGCCGGCGATGCCCTTGGCTTCCGAACAGACGATCACCGTCTTCATGGCCAGCGGCTTGACCGCATATTCGATCATATAGCCCTGCAGGCCGTCGCTGCAGGCCACTTCGGTGTAACCGCGGCCATCGGCAGTGACGCCCACGGCGCGGGCGTTGGACACCGTGCAGCTCTTCTTGCCGAACGACACCAGTTCGGCGGTCAGGGTGCCATAGGCGGCGGAGGGCTTGCTGAGCGAGCAGCGGTAGCCTTCCAGCTCGGAGTGGGCGCAGTCATAGATCGTCGCGGTCTGGCTGGAGCTGGCCGGGAATATTGCGATAGCGCCGTCGGGCCGGTTCGAACAGGTCAGCTCGACCACCTCGCTGTGCGCCGGAATGTCGGCGGTCAGCGGCAGGGGCGCGTAGCCCGAGACATCGCAGTTGTAGCCGGCCTTCTTGGCGAACCGGCCATAGAGGTTGTTCTGGTCGGTCTTGGCCTGACGGGTGTCGGTGAGCTTGCAGCCGCCGGCGATGGCGTCGGCCTCGATGCAGTCGACCGCCTTGATCAGGGCGCCCTTGGGGTCCTGCTCGAGGACGTAGCCCTTGCCCTCGTTGCAGGCCACTTCGTAGTACATCTTGCCGCTCTGGGCGACGCCGATGAAGGCGCGGCCGTCGGCCTTGACGGTGCAGGTCTTGCCCGACGAGCCGATCAGCTTGTCAACCACCGACAGCTGCGTCGCCCGGTCGGTGAGGATGCACTTCACGTTGCCCGACTCCGAAAAGCCGATGCAGGGGTTCATGGCCACCGCCTGATCGACGCGCGGCGGAGCGGAGGTCTGCATGATGTAGCCGCCCGAGGACTCATGGCAGACCAGTTCGAAGACGGTCGCTGTCGGCGAGTGGCCCAGCGGACGGACCTGGTCGGGGGTGCAGGGCACGCCGGTCTTGGCGATGTAGGGAGCCAGGCCGGCCTTGGGGTCGGCGTTGCCCGGCAGGATGCAGGCGGTGGGATTGGGTTTGCCGTCCGGCCGGGGCTGGCTGGCTTCCAGGCAGGTGAACACCAGCGGCGGAGCATCGCCGGTCTGGTCGATCACCACGCCTTCATTGCCGGTGCAGGCCAGCTCGTAGAGGCTGCTCTTGACCTTGGTCTTCGGATCGATGCTGTCGCCCAGCTTTCGGGCGTCGGCCAGCTGGCAGTCGACATTGCCGGCGGTGATCAGGGCGGGCGCGGCGGCCATGCCCTTGGCGCGGTCTTCCTTGCTGACCGTCGTCGCCGGCGGCGCCTTGGCCGCGGCGAACGCGCCCGTCGGCGCCAGGGCCGACAGCATCAGCGCCACGGCCAGACCAATGTGCATGGCCCTCATCAGCGAACTCCCGTTCTTATCAATGACATTGGCGGCCCAAATGCCCCCCCGGCGAGGGCCGGTCAAGATAGGCGGGTTCCGCGAGGGCGCGCGGCGACGCGGCATAACGCCCTTGGCTTGCGGTCGATCCGGCGCGAGAAGGGGCAAAGCGGAGGGTGAGTCATTGCGGGACGGTCTGGAAGACACTGAGGCGGCGCGGGCCAGGCTGGTCTATCCGTTCGAGAATGCGCCGGCGCCCGGCGCCGCGGTGGATGTGGCGCCAGGCGTCAAGTGGATGCGTATGCCGCTCGGCGGGGCCCTGGCGTTCATCAACGTCTGGGCCATTCGTGACGGGGGCGGCTGGGCCATCGTCGACACCGGCATGCAGACCCCGGCCACCAGCGCCGCCTGGAACCAGGTGTTCGCCGGAGCACTCGGCGGCGCGCCGATCACCAGGGTGTTCGTCACGCATATGCACCCGGACCATATCGGCATGGCCGGCTGGATCACCCGCAAGTTCGACTGCCGGCTGTGGATCACCCGCCTTGAATATCTGATGTGCCGGGTGATGGCCGCCGACACCGGCCGCGCCACACCCGAGGACGGTCTGAGGTTCTACCGCGCCGCAGGCTGGGACCGCGCCGCGCTCGACACCTATGAGGCCCGCTTCGGCGGGTTCGGCCGCAACCTGCACGCCCTGCCCGACAGCTACCGTCGCCTCGCCGACGGCGAGGAGGTGACCATCGGCGATCATCCGTGGCGGGTGGTGGTGGGCTCGGGTCATTCGCCCGAACACGCCTGCCTCTACTGCCCTGATCTGAAACTGATGATCTCCGGCGACCAGGTGCTGCCGCGCATCTCTTCCAACGTCTCTGTCTTCCCGACCGAGCCGGACGGCGACCCGCTCGACGACTGGCTGACCTCCCTGGCCGCCATCCGCCGGCGGGTTCCCGACGACGTCCTGGTCCTGCCGGCCCACAATGATCCGTTTCATGGCCTGCACGCCCGCCTTGATCACCTGATCCGCGGCCACGAACGCGGCCTTTCGCGGTTGCGCGCAAGGCTTGAGGAGCCGCACCGCGCGGTCGACGTCTTCGGCGTGCTTTTCAAGCGCGCCATCGGACCGGACCTGCTGGGGATGGCCACCGGCGAGGCCCTGGCCCATCTCAACTGCCTGCTCTACCGCGGCCAGGCCGTGCGCGAGGCGGACGCGAACGGCGTCAACTGGTACCGGGCCAGCGGCAGGGAGCCGGCGGCGTGACGCTGGTCATCCGGCCGGCCGTCGCCGCCGACGCGCCGGTTGTTCTCGCCTTCATCCGTGAACTGGCCGAGTACGAGCGTCTGTCGCACGACGTGAAGATCACCCTGGCCGATGTGGAAAGGATCCTCTTCGGCCCCGCCCCGAAGGCCTTCTGTGACATCGCCGGGACCGCCGATGGTCCGGTGGGTTTCGCCCTGTGGTTCTACAGCGTCTCCACCTTCGAGGGTCGCCACGGGCTCTATCTGGAAGACCTCTATGTGCGCCCCGCCGCACGCGGCGGCGGCGTTGGCAAGGCGCTGCTTGCAGGCCTCGCCCGGCGCTGCGTCGCCGAGGACCTCGCCCGCCTGGAATGGTCGGTGCTCGACTGGAACGCCCCGGCGATCGCCTTCTACGATTCCCTCGGCGCCTCGGCCAAGACCGAGTGGATCACCCGGCGCCTGACCGGCGACGCTTTGGCGCATCTCGCCCTCGTCGCTTGACGCCCCGCCCGGGTATGCTCAGATGCGGCCGTGGTTCCCGCAAGGGATCAAAAGGGAATGCGGTGAAACTCCGCGGCTGCCCCCGCAACTGTAAGCGGTGAGCTGCCGGGCCCACTCTGCGCCACTGGGGCAAGGTTCGCCCTGGGAAGGCCGGTCCGCCAGCGTCGACCCGCGAGCCAGGAGACCTGCCACGAGTCGTGGTCACGCGCGAACGCGTCGGACGGGGTGAGCCGAAGCGGAGGGTCCGGGAGGACTCCGATCTCCATGGGGTCGGAAGCCCCCGTGATCGTCGGTTTTCGCGGTGACGGGTCACGTTCGCCGCGAGGATTCTGGTCTTGGCTTTCCATCTCGAGTTCGCCGGCCCCGCAGGGGCTGTTCTCATCGGTCTGGCGGGGGCGCCGGCCCTGGCCGATGAGTCCGCGCCGCCGACGCCTCTGGCGCCGGTGGTGGTGGTCGCCACCCGCATTCCCACCGAGCTCGACCGGGTGGCCAGCGCCCTCACCCTGATCACCGCCGAGGATATCGAGACCAGCCAGTGGCGCACCCTGCCGGACGCCCTGGCCGACGCCCCCGGGCTCAGCGAGACCCGCACCGGCGGCCCCGGTGGCCAGACCTCGGTGTTCATCCGCGGCGCCAACGCCAACCACACCAAGGTGCTCATCGACGGGATCGACGCGGTCGACCCCAGCGAGGGCGCCTTCGACTTCGGTCAGACCCTGACCGCGGATCTGGCGCGGGTGGAGGTCCTGCGCGGGCCCCAAAGCAGCCTCTATGGCTCCGACGCCCTTGGCGGGGTGATCAATATCGTCACCCGCGAGGGCGATGGCCCGGCGCGCCTGACCGTCACCTTCGAGGGCGGGTCCTTCGACACCCTCAACGAGACCGCGTCCGTGAGCGGTTCCACGTCGCGTCTGCGCTACGCCGCCAGCATCGCCCACGCCTTTTCCGGCGACACCCCGGTGACGCCGCTGGACCTGCTGGCCCCGGGCGAGAAGCGCATCGGCGATCGCTATGACAACCTCACAGCCTCGACCAAGCTGCGTGTCACCCTGACGCCGACGTTCAGCCTGGGCCTGACGGCGCGCTACATCGACGCCGACCTGCGCACCACCGGCGAGAACTACGATCTCTATCCGGCCCCCAACATCCCCGACGCCGCGCAGACCGTGCAGAAGACCCAGCAGCTGTTCACGCGAGCCGAGGCCAAGCTGTCGCAGTTCTCCGGGGCGCTGCAGAACGCCCTGGGCATCGGCTACACCGACTATCGCACCACCATCCAGGCGCCGGACGACGGCTACGGCCTGCCCGCGCCGATCGTCAATGACGGCGACCGCCTCAAAGTGGACTATCAGGCCACGCTCGCCCTGCCCGGCCGCAACACCCTGGTTCTCGGCGCCGAGGCCGAGAGGGACCGGCTGCTGGGCGGCGCTGACGCGCGCAACGGCGCCCGGGCCGGCTTCGCCGAACTGCAGGCAAACCCCCTGCCGGGCGTCAATCTGGCGGTGAGCGTCCGCCAGGACGACAACGACCGCTTCGGCGGCCGCACCACCTGGCGCATCGCCCCGACCTGGACGATCGCCGCCACCGGAACCCGGCTCAAGGCCACCTACGGGACGGGCTTCAAGGCCCCCACCCTGACCCAGCTGTTCGTCAGCTTTCCCGACTTCAACTTCTACGCCAACCCCCGCCTGCGGCCGGAGACCAGCGAGGGCTATGACCTGGGCTTCGAGCAGCCCCTGGCCGGCGGCCGCGTTCGCCTTGGCGCCACCTGGTTCCACAACGCCATCCGCAATCTTATCGAGGACAACGCCGACTTCACCTCCTACGCCAACCTCGGCCGGGCGACGACCTACGGAGTGGAGAGCTTCGTCGCGGCCCGGGTCAGCGCCCGCCTGACCCTGCGCGGCGACTACACCTGGACCGTCGCCCGCGACGACATCGCCCGCCAGGACCTGCTGCGCCGACCGCGGCACAAGGCCAGCCTGGCGGCGGCCTGGCGCCCCACCAGCCGGCTGTCGCTGTCCGGCAATGTCCTCTATGTGGGCGCCCGCGTGGACGGCAACCGGGACTTTTCCGTCCAACGCCTTACTGCGGGCGGTTACGCCACCGTCAATCTGGCGGCGGCCTACGACCTGGGCCATGGGGTCACCGCCTTCGCCCGCATCGACAATCTGCTCGACAGCCACGATCAGGACCCGGTGGGCTTCGACCGCCCGCGGATCGGGGCCTTCGGCGGTGTGAAGATCAGTCTGCCCTGAATCGTCAAGGCTACGTTTGACTCTCCGCGCCGGTTAGGGGACCGTTCAACCCAGTCGGTGTCCGCGAGGCGCCAGCCGATCGGGGGGTCGGCCTGGCAGATAGACCTTCGCACATCTTGTCCCCCGAACCTTGAGGACGGCGGAGACTGCCATGTGGCCGTATCACGGGTTGGCGTTGTTCTTCGCCCTGCTGCTTCCGGTGATGCTGCTGGTCTCACGCGCGGTGGTGCGCCAGCAGCGCGGCGCCGCCTTCCAGGACATCATGGCCAGCCTGTTCAAGGATGTCAGCCTGCCACAGCTGGAGATGGTCGGAGCCAAGTACGATGTCGGCCACCCCGCCGCGGGCGTTAAACGACAGCCGACCGCCCTGCTGGCGGCGGGCCTGCTCTACGGCCTGCTGACGTTCCTGGGCTTCGAGCTTCTCCTGATCCCGATCCGCGCCCTGGTGAACACCGGCGACGGCGCCTCGACGGGCTATGAACTGGCGGTCTCCAAGGCGTTCATCTGGACAACCGGCGGAAAGGACGCCGCCGACATCAACAACGCCGTTTCTGTGGTGTGTATGGCCTTCCTCGGGGGATACCTGGGCGGGGCGCGGTTCCTGGTCCGCCAGGCGTTCAACTATGAGCTCAACGGTCTCAGCTTCGTCCGCTCCACCCTGCAGATGATCCTCGGCGTGGTCACCGCTCTGGTGGTCTATCGCGCACTCGGCGGGCCGGTCGGATCGATGATCGACGTGTTCAGCCCCCCTCCGACGCCGGCCGCGGCGGCGCAGTCCGCGCCCCCGGCCGCCGGTGGCGCCAAATCCGGCATGGCCCGCGCGACACCGCCTTCCCGGGCGCCGGCCCAGACAGGGGGTTCGGCGGCGGGTTCGGCGGCTGGCTGGTTGGGGGTCGGCTTTCTCATCGGCCTCTCGCCGGAAAGCGGCCTGGCCATGCTGACCCGTCGTCTCCGGATGAGCATCCAGAAAAACGTCGAGGACAACTTCTTCGACTCCAAGGATGTGAAGATCATCCCGGTGGAGATCATCGACGGCATCGATTCGGAGATCGCCTACCGGCTGGACCAGAACAACATCGAGGACATCCAGAACCTGGCCACGGCCAACCCGGTGCAGCTCTACATCGAGACCCCCTACGGCCTCTACGAGGTGTTCGACTGGGTGCTGCAGGCGCAGCTCTGCCTTGTCGCCGGCTCGGATGTCTTCCTGGCCCTGAAGAAACACGGCATCCGCACGATCTTCGATCTGGAACGCGCCGTCCTGGCCGAGAATGTTCCCGACGGCTACGTACAGGGTGTGGGTGAGGTGCTGTTCAAGAATGCCGACGCCGCCTTCAGGGACCGGCTGGGCGGGGCGGGTGTCGCCCTCACCGCCGACGTCGTGCGCCATGCCGTGGCCCTGATCCTCGACGACCTTCACGTCCACCGCCTGCGCATCCTGTGGAAGCAGATCTACCTGCGCATCTCGCCGGACGGTGACTGGATCTATCGCACCAGCCCCCTGCCCGGGGACAGCAGCGCTCGGGAGGTGGCAGCGCTGATCGCCGGCCGGGCCGCGGTGGCGGCGGGAACGCCCCCCACGAAGACCTGACGGCGTCCGCGACCGGACAGCGTCTGTCTCGGAGCGCCTTCACGAGCCCGTCGGCGCGTGGCTGTGGGACGACCTCAGGCGGCCGCCCAGCGCCTCGGGTTCAGCGCCTCGGGATCCTCGATGGCCATGTCGTCCCAGTCCAGATCCGGTGGCGGGCTGGCCGCGGCGGCGATGACGGCGGAGAGTTCGGCGGCGTTGGCGGCGCCGACGATCACCGCGCTTGCTTCCGGCCGCGACAGGGCGAAGCCGAGCGCCGCCTGCAGCGGGTCGCTGCGGCCTTCGGCAATCATCCGGCGCGCCCGCGACAGGCGCGTGGCGGCCGCCTTCACCTCGTTGGGCACCCGGCCGGGCGGGCGGAACAGCAGGCCGTGCAGGAAGATCGAACGCAGATGCACCTCCACGCCCAGGTCGCGGACCGCCGCCAGGGAGCCGTCCACCAGCAGGCGCTGGTCGAGCAGGCTGGCCGGGGCCTGGATGATGTCGGGGCGGAAGCGGCGGGCGAGGCCCACGGGATCGTCGGAGGCGTAGGCGGAAATGCCGATGTTGGCGAACAGGCCCATATCGCGCAGGGCCTTCAGCCGCTCCCACATCGCCAGGCCATAGGGTGAGAACAGGTCGCCCGCCGCCTGCACCATGATCGCGTCGGCGCGCGTCAGACCCAATCGGGCGAGGGAGGCCCGCGCCTCGGCCTCCACATAGGCCGCGCCGCGGTCGCCGCGGGCGGCCTTGATGGTCACCGCGAAGGGCGAGGGCCGCGGCATCACCGCCCCCATCACCGCCTCGCCGTGGGCCGATGCCGAGCCGGTGTCGAGGATGCCGATGCCCGCGCGGCCGGCGAGGCCGAGCATCTCGCGGACCTCGGCTTCGGGCGAGCGGCCCCGCGTCGGCGCGCCGCCGTCGAGACCGAACTGGGCCGCCCCGAGACCAAGCTTGGAGACCAGAGGATTCATGAGGCGAACGGTGTCCCTGGAACCGCGGCGCGGCTGTCTAAGGATACTGCACTCCGATATGTAAAGAAGCGGTATCGACGGAATTGATGAAACCTTAACCGGAGCCCCATGATCCACGCCCTGCCCGAGTGGCCACTTTTCGGAGTCTCGGACGACGCGCGCCCCGCCTTGCGCCGTTCGCGCCTGGCCGGCGAAACCCTCGCCCTGGCCACCATCGCCGGTCTGGACGGCGGCGGTCCGCGACCGGTAGGCACGCAGATGACCCTCGCCCCTTCGGGCGTCTCCGGCTTCCTTTCCGGCGGCTGTCTTGAGGGCGATGTGGCCACCCACGCCCGCGATATGCTCCAGGACGGGGTCCCCCGCCGGCTGGTCTATGGCCAGGGCAGTCCATGGCCCGACATCCGCCTGCTCTGCGGCGCGCGTATCGAGGTGCTGCTGGAACGCATCAGCCCGGACGATCCGGCCGTCGGCGCCCTTCTGGGTCTGGCCGACCGGCGCGCGCCGGCCGTCTGGATCAGCGACGGGGCCCGGCGCGGCTGCGCAGACGCCGGGACGCCGCCGGCGCCCTGGCCCGACGCCTTTGCCAGACGCTTCGATCCGGTTCCGCGTCTGGTCGTCCTCGGCTCCGACCCCACCGCCCTGGCTATCGCCTCGCTGGGCGCCCAGTCGGGCTGCGAGACCACCCTGGTCCGCCCCCGCGGGCCAGTCGAGCCGCCGCCCCTTCAAGGTGTGGCCTATCGCCGGGACGAGCCGGCCGAGGCCCTCGCCGCCATCGGTCTCGATCCCTGGACGGCGGTGGCCGTGGCGACCCACGACGCCGAGCTCGACCATGCCGGCCTCACCGCGGCCCTGCCCTCGCCGGCCTTCTATGTCGGCGCCCTTGGCGCGCGACGGCGCCTGCCCGACCGTCAGCTCTGGCTGCGCCAGAGCGGCGTCAATGAGGCCAACATCGCCCGTCTGCGAGCGCCCATCGGCCTGGACATCGGCGGCAAGGCGCCCTGGGAGGTGGCCATCGCCGTCCTGGCCGAAATCACCGAGGCGCGGCTGCGGCGCGCCGCCGTCGCCGAGGCGACGGCCTGACGGCACGGGGTGGATTGCGGGCCCGGACCTGCCCTAGGTTCTTCACGGGCGGTCACCACTCGTCGGGGGCGGAGCGTTGGAAGAACTCCAAGACATCTACGATGCCCGGTTCGTAAAGGGCGTCTTCGACCGTTGCTCCGAAAGCTACATCGCTTTCAGCTGGATCTGCTCGTTCGGGTTCACCGAGCGATGGCGGCGGCAGTGCGTCGCGGCGCTGCCGTCGCCTGGCGTAGCGCCACGCGGCTACGACCTGATGGCCGGCACGGGCGAGGCTTGGCCCCACCTGCTCAAACGGTTTCCGGACATCCGCGAGGTCGTCGCCGTGGATATTTCATCCGGCATGCACAGGAGGGCGATGGAGCGCCTGCACGCCCGGCGCATGGACAGGATCAGCTTCGTCGAGGACGATGTGCTGGCCAGCGACATCCCCAGCGAAAGCGCCGACTTCGTCATCTCAACGTTCGGTCTTAAGACCTTCAATCCCGAGCAGCACGCCAGGCTGGCGGCCCTGGTCGCCCGATGCCTGAAGCCCGGGGGCTCGTTCTCCATGATCGAGGCCTCCGATCCGAAGGGGTGGTGGCTGCGCCCGCTCTATCTCTTCCACCTCAAGGTTGTGTTGCCCTGGGTCGAACGGGTGTTCCTGCGCGGCGCCCAGGATTTCTCGATGATCGGCGCCTACAGCACCAACTTCGGCGACGCCTCCGGATTCGGCGGGCATCTGCGCCTTCAAGGGCTTGAGGTCACCGTCCGCCGGTACGTTTTTGGATGCGCCACGGGCGTACATGGTCGCAAACCAGGGGCCGCTGCGCCATCGCCTTCGGCGCGGCCATAGACCCGAGCGGCGATGAGCGCCCTGCCGGGTCTTCAGCGGGGCATGACAGAGCCTTACACCCTGCGCCACGACGCGCGCCATGGCCAAAGGACCATAGCGGTCCGCCGGAAAAGGTGGTGTTGCGGGCCAATCGGATTGAGCGAACGCCAGACGATCAGGCGGGCTAGGGCGCCGGCCAGCCATAGGCGATTTCCACCAGGATTCCCTGCTCGCGCGCGTCCGTTTTCTGGCCGATCACGGTTCCGCCGAGCTGCTCGTAGAGCGAGCGGGCCGGGATGTTGTTGCGGGGGACCCAGAGGGTGAAGCTGGTCAGGCCACGGGCCGTCAGGTCGCCCATCATCGTGGTCATCAGTCGCGTGCCCAGGCCGCGTCTCTGGTCCTTTGCCAGCACATACACGGCCGCGAATTCGCCGCGATAACCCGCCCTGGCGAAGTCCGGGTTGCGCTGTTCTCCACAGGAGCCATACGCCGCCAGGGTTCCGCCGCGCTCGGCGACATAGGTGGTCGCCAGATAGCCGGCCTGACCCGAGAGGATCCGGCGCCACCCCTCGGCGCGCGCATCGGTGGTCAGGGCGGTGAGCAGCTGCTCGGACATCAGGCCGCTGTAGGTCTCGCGCCATGTGGTTTCATGGACCTGGGCGAGCGCCTCGGCGTCGTCCAGCGTCGCGCGCCGGATGTCATAGGCTACGTTGTCCATGGCAACACCTCGCCATCCTTTGTGCTTCTTCCCGCAGGCAGGCTAGCACATCCCCGGCTTCGGAGTCGCACTCTGGTGTCGCGGAATGACCGTGGCCGGCGCATCGGGCCGGGGACATGCGCGCGCCTTTCCCGACTTCAGTCTTCGGGCGTCCGCCGCTAGACTTCCTGGCAAGGCGATAACGCCGACGAGGGAGCCCGCGCATGAAAGTCGACCCCACCCGGACCTGGGCCGCCGTCGAGGCGGCCTTTGAGGCCGAGACCAATCCCCGCCACAAGGCGCTGCTGAGACAGGTGCAGGATCACATGAAAACCGAGGTCTGCGGGGAACTCGACCTGTTGATGGAGACCCTGACCGCCGAACCGCAGTATCACATCTGGGGTCAGGGCCCCGACCGGGGCCCCAAGGGCCGCGCCGCGGTCCGCGCCTTCTACGAGGGCCTGATCGCCTCCGGCGGCAACCTCTTCGAGTTCAACGTCGAGAAGATCGTTGTCGATGACGACACGGTGGTCACCGAAGGCCGGCTGCGCAACACCCACCCCGGCGAGCAGTTGCTGGCGGCCGGCGTGAAGCAGGTGAACGGCCAGCCGGTGGAGGCGGCGGCGCGCTATGTCTCAAACGCCCAGCTGCTGACCGTCTGGCCAGCCGACCCGGAGGGCCGGCTGATCGGTGAGGACATCTACTTCGGAACCAGCCCGTTCGAGTCTCTGGCAAGGCTGGCGCCCGGGGAAGAGCCGCAACGGGTTTCGCTTCAGGGCGCCTGATCGTCGCCGACGTCGGCGCCGTCCACGGCGCTGGCCACCAGCCGGCGCCACATCGGATCGGTGTCATCCACCAGATCGACATCGTCCAGCAGGGCCACCGCCGAACCGCCGTCGGGAAGGATCAGGCCGAGGACCTCCATCGTCTCGCCCTCGGGGGTGCGATGCGTTTCGGCCTGCACAGCCACCGCCGCCTGTTCGCCATCCTCTTCCCACCAGATCAGCGGCTGCGGCAGCTCCATGTCGAGCGGGCGGGGGTCTTCGGTCTCGTCAAGCGCGAACACCGCCCGCCCGGCCTGGACATCGTCCAGCGTCGCCACCGACCCGGCGAAGCCCTTCAGCCGCAGCCAGTCGTCGACGTCGAAGCCGCCTTGGGCGAGGGGGTCTTCAGTGTCCATGCCGGGCTCCCGGGTTCGCGCTGGGGGGGACGGGAGGCGCCGACGTCAAGGCGCCTGCAACGGGGCCGCACGTCGTCTAGATCGAACGGCCGGCGCCCGCCCAATAGGGCTCTCGCAGTTTGCGCTTGAAGATCTTGCCGGAATCCTCGCGCGGCAGTTCGGCGCTGAAGGTCACCACCCTGGGGATCTTATAGCCGGCCACGTGCTGGCGCAGGTAGGCCTTTACGGCGGCCTCATCGAGGCCCGCGCCCGGCTGGGCCTGCACCACCGCGCAGACCGCCTCGCCGAAGTCCTCGTCCGGTATGCCGAAGATCGCGCAGTCGGCCACGGCCGGCATCTTGTGCAGCTCGGCCTCGATCTCCGCCGGATAGATGTTGACGCCGCCAGAGATGATCATGTCGGTCTTGCGGTCGCACAGGTAGAGGAAGCCGTCCTCGTCGAAATAGCCCACGTCGCCGGGCGTGATGAGCCCCTTCTTTTCCATCGCCAGGCGCTTGGCGTGGTCGTTCTGATAGGTGAACTCCGGCGTGCCGCTCATGCGCCCGATCACCTCGCCCACGCCGCGCGGCGGAAGGGCCTCGCCGCCCGGACCGATCACCACCACCTGGGCGCCGGGCATCACCCGTCCCACCGTGCCGGGGTGGGCCAGCCATTCCTGGGCCGTACAGAAGGTGACGTTCCCCATCTCCGTGGAGCCGTAGTACTCGTTGATCACCGGCCCCCACCAGTCGATCATGGCGCGCTTGATCGGCGGCGAGACCGGCGCGGCCGCGTGGGCCACGAAGCGCAGCGACGACAGGTCATACCGGCTGCGCACCGTCTCCGGCAGCTTCAGCAGCCGGTTGAACATGATCGGCACCATGTTCAGGTGGGTGATCCGTCGCTTCTCGATCAGCGCCAGCAGCCCCTCGGCGTCGAATCGCGGCATCACGGCGATGTTGGCGCCGATGCGGAAGGCGAAGCTGGCGTGGGCGTTCGGCGCCGAGTGGTAGATCGGTCCGACGACGGCGGTCACGATCGTCTCCGGGTGGTCCATGCAGTCGGCGAAGCCATAGGACTGGGCGAGCATCCGGGCGATCGCCTCGGACTGACTCGGCGTCGGCGTCGGCCGCTTGACGCCCTTCGGCCGCCCCGTCGTTCCGGAGGTGTAGATGATCGCGCTGGGCATGACGGCGACCGGCCCGACCCGGGGCGGGAATCCATCGCGCCAGGTGTCCCAGTCGATCGCCCCTGAGGGCGTCTCGACGTCTTCGGGCGACAGACCATAAGCCTGCCGGATTTCCTCGGAGACCGCCACGACGAGCACCGTGACATGCTCCGGGATGACCTGGCGGACCGGTCCCAGCAGGTCGGCGTGAATGACCAGCACCTTCGCGCCGGAGTCCCTGAACAGATAGTCGGCCTCATCGGGGGTGTAGTGCCAGTTCACCGCCACGGGATAGGCGCCCAGCATCGCCGTCGCCGTGCTGGCCTCGAAGAACGGGAAGTCGTTCCGCAGATAGAGGGCGACACCGTCGCCGGCCTTCACCCCCAGGGTCTCGAAACCCGCGGCGGCCTGTTCGGCGCGCCGCTGCAACTCGGACGCCTGCAAAGCGCGGTCACCGACCCACACCACACCCATAGCCTGTCCTCCATCCGTGCTCCGGGGTCTTCGCCCCGGGCGCCTCTAGCTGTCGCGTCCGGCCGGCCGGACGCCGGCGCACCCCAGTCTGCGCCGGAATCGTCCCTTGGGCGAGCCGCCCGTCAGGGCGCCACGGCCGTGCAGCCGCCGGCGCGGGCCGCGGCGATGGCGTCGTGCAGCTGGTCAACCTTGAAACGCAGGGGCTTGTGCTTGGGAGCCATGCGCAGGGTGATGAACTTCGCCCCCGCAACCGTCGACGCCGGCAGGGCCGCCTCGCCGCCGTTGGGATCGATGACCCAGCCTCGCTGCGGAAAGAAGCCGTGGGCCGCATCCGCCTCAAAGCCTTCCGAGACCAGGCGCGGCGGCCCGCCATCGACGCGGAACACGGTATGGGTGGTGTCGCCGTCGGGGGCCAGCCGGAAGATCAGGGTGTCCTTGTGCAGGCTCACACCATGGCCGCTGATCGTGCACACCGCCGTGGCGGCGAAGCGGTCGCGGCGGGCGTCGATATGCCACGGCCCGATCCGGGCGTGGCGCTTCACGGCCAGCGCCTCGGTCCGGTGTTCAGACCCGTGCGACGGATGGGCCAGCCTCGGCAGGTGGCTGAACAGGCTCAGCGACAGGGCGGCGGTCAGCAGCATGGCGGGTTGTTCCCAGGACGTGGGGCGAAAAGTGTCAGAAAAGCCGGTCGAGAATCAAGGTTTCGACCGCCTCGCCCGCCGCGGTGACCGGTGCGCGTGCGGCCCGGCGCAGCAGGGCGTCGGCCTGGGCGAAGATGGTGACCAGCGACGAGTCCTGGTCGCGCAGGGGGCTTGCCCACAGCACCCCGTCGTCCTCACGGCTCAGGCGCGCCCGCATCCAGTGCTCACGCTCGCCGTTGGCGGCCAGGAACGCCCGCGTCCGCGCCATGACCAGCCGGGGGCCCGGCTCGGCGCCCTGCAGGGCGCGCAGCAGCGGCCTCAGGAACAGCTCGGCGCAGACCAGGGCCGAGGCCGGATTCCCCGGCAGGCCCAGCACCCGCCGGCCGTCCGCCAGCACCCCGAACCAGGTCGGCTTGCCCGGCCGGACGGCGACGCTTTCGACGATCAGCTGCAGGCCCAGGCGGGCGAGGGCCGGCTTGACCAGGTCGTGATCGCCCACCGAGGCGCCGCCCAGGGTGACGATCAGATGCCCCCCGGCGTGGGCCACCGCCCGGGCGGTGGCGGCCTCGTCGTCACCCACCGAGGGCAGGACCGGGGCCAGGGCGCCCCAGGTCTCGCACAGGCTGCGCAGGGCGGTGGATCCCGAGTTGTAGATCTGGAAAGGCCCCGGCGCGCCGCCGGGCTCCACCACCTCCTCGCCGGTGGCCAGGATCGCCACCCGCGGCAGGGTGAACACCGTCGGCGCCGCCACGCCGGCAGCGGCGGCCAGGGACAGGCGCCACGCATCCAGCCGCACGCCCGGCGTCAGCAGCGTCTCGCCGGCCCTGAAATCGAGGCCGGCCGGCCGGATGTGGTGCGACGCCACACCGCCAGGGATAACCACCGTGTCGCCTTCGCGCCGGGCGTCCTCCTGGATCACCACGGCGTCGGCGCCGTCAGGCACGGCGGCGCCGGTGAAGATGCGCACCGCCTCACCCGCACCCACAGTCCCAGGGAATCCGCGGCCGGCGGCGCTTTCGCCGATGATCCGCCGCGGGCCGCCGCCGTCGGCGGCGCGCACCGCCCAGCCGTCCATGGCCGAGGCGGCGAAGGGCGGCTGATCGCGCGAGGCCGTCACCGGCCGCGCCAGGAACCGGCCCCGGGCCAGGGACAGGGGGACGGACTCTTCGCCCAGGGGGCCCATGCCCGCCAGCATCCGGGCGCGGGCGTCCTCGACGGTGAGCAGCTTCATGCGGCGCGCCAGTCGCCCGAGGCGCCGCCGGACTTCTCCAGCACCCGCACCGCCTCGATCACCATGCCGCGGTCGGCCGCCTTGAGCATGTCATAGAGCGTCAGGCAGGCCACGCTCACCGCCGTCAGGGCCTCCATCTCCACGCCGGTCGGGCCGGTGGTCTTCACCCGGGCGGTCACCGCCAGACCACCCTCGGCGACGCTCACCGTCACCTCGGCCTTGCTCAGCGCCAGTGGGTGGCACAGGGGGATCAGTTCGCTGGTGCGTTTGGCGCCCATCACCCCGGCGATTTCGGCCACGGCGCGCACATCGCCCTTGCGGCCCTGCCCGGACACCGCCAGGGCCAGCGTCGCTGGCGCCATGCGCACGAACCCGGCGGCCACGGCCTCGCGCGCCGTGGCGGGCTTGGCCGAGACGTCCACCATGCGAGCCCGCCCTTCGGCGTCCAGATGGGTCAGGCGGCCGGGAGGTGTCTGGCTCATCGGATCAGGTTTCCAGCAGGCGGGGCATCAGCTCGACCATGTTGCAGGGCCGGTGACGCGAATCGAGCTGGGCGGCGATCACCTTGTCCCAGCCGTCCTTCACCGCCCCGTTGGAGCCGGGCAGGCAGAAGATGAACACCCCGTCGATCAGTCCGGCCAGGGCCCGCGACTGCAGGGTGGAGAGGCCCACCGACTGATAGCTGACCAGATGGAAGACCATGGAGAAGCTGTCGATTTCCTTGTCGAGCAGCGGCCGGACCGCCTCCGGGGTCACGTCGCGACCGGTCAGGCCGGTTCCGCCGGTGGTGACGATGGCGTCGACGTCGCCGGACGTCGTCCACGCCTTCACCCGCGCCCGGATGGCCTCCACCTCGTCGCGCACGATGGCCTTGCCGGCCAGGTGATGACCGGCGCCGGCGACCCGGTCGGCCAGCAGCCGCCCGGAGGTGTCGTTCTCCTCGGTGCGGGTGTCTGAAACGGTCAGCACGGCCACCCGCACGGGCGTCAGCGCCGCCGCCTCGTCATAGCGTCCGCCGGGGGTCAGGGCGTTCATGACTGTCTCCTCAAGCCTGGAACGCGACATAGCGCGGGCCTCGTGGCGCCGCTATGTCCACCGCTCGATGTCCGAAAGGTCGCGCGTCGTCGGTTCGACCCAGCGCTCGCCGTCGGGGCCGTATTCCTTCTTCCAGAACGGCGCCCGCGATTTCAGATAGTCCATCAGGAAGTCGCAGGCCTCGAAAGCCTCGCGTCGGTGCGGCGCGGCGGTGAGCACCAGCACGATGGGCTCGCCTGGCGGGATCGGCCCGACGCGGTGGATCACCTGGGCGTCCTGCAGGCCGAAGCGGTCGATGGCGGTGTTGATCAGGGCGGCGATCCGGGCTTCGGTGAAGCCGGGATAGGCCTCCAGCTCCAGGGCCACCGGCCGGCCGGGCTCGCCCCGGGCGATGCCCAGGAACGAGGCCACCGCGCCGGTCACCGTGCGCCCGCCGCTGAAGGCGTTCAGCGCCGCGCCTGGATCGAAAGTCTCGCCGATCAGGCGGATCATCCGCCGCTCATCGGCGGCAGGAAAGCCACTTCGGAGCCCGCAGCCAGGGCCGCATCGCCGCGCGCCAGCACCTTGTCCACGGCCGCCTGGACCCCGGGGCCGTCGAGCGCGTCGGCGAGGGCCTCATCCTGCAGGCGGATCATCGCCTTGAGCGCCGCGAGGCTTGCCGGCGCCGGCGTGAAGCGGCGCTCGCGCCAGCCGGCCAGGTCGCGCAGCCGTCCGAACAGAAGCACCCGCGCCACGGCGATCAGCCCCCGGTCGTGGACATGTGCCGCGCGACCGACGGCGCCGAGCCGCGATCAATGCGGAAATCGTGCCCCCTGGGCTTGAGGTCGACGCCGCCGGCGATGGCGCGGATCAGGTCGGCGTCGTCGGCCCCGGCGCGCAGAACCGCCCTCAGATCGGTGGCGTCCTCCTGGCCCAGGCAGGTGTGCAGGGTTCCGGTGCAGGTCAGCCTGACCCGGTTGCAGCCCTCGCAGAAGTTGTGGGTCATCGGGGTGATGAAGCCCAGGCGGCCGCCGGTCTCGGCGATCTCCACATAGCGGGCCGGGCCGCCGGTGTTCAGCGGCAGGTCGCGCAGGGTCCAGTAGCTGGCCAGCTCCTGGCGCAAGGCCGTAAGCGAGAGGAACTGGTCGGTGCGGTCCTCGTCGATCTCGCCCATGGGCATGGTCTCGATCAGGGTGAGGCCGTGGCCGCGCTCGTGGGCCCAGCGGATCAGGGCCGGAATCTCGGCGGCGTTGTCCCGGGCCAGGGCGACGGCGTTGATCTTCACCGCAAGCCCCGCCGCCTGCGCCGCCTCTATGCCTGCCTGAACCTGCGCCAGATCGCCGCCGCGGGTGAGCCGCCGGAACAGGTCCGCATCGAGGGTGTCCATCGATACGTTCACCCGCCGCAGTCCCAGCCGGGCCAGGTCGCCGGCGAAGGCGGCCAGCCGCGTACCGTTGGTGGTCAGGGTCAGTTCGTCCAGGGCGCCGCTGGCCAGGTGCCGCGACAGCCGCTCGATCAACGTCAGGATCCCCTTGCGCACCAGGGGCTCGCCGCCGGTGAGGCGGATCTTGCGCACGCCCAGGCCGATGAACACCGAGGCCACCCGGTCGAGTTCCTCCAGGGTGAGCACCTCGGCCTTGGGAAGGAAGCGCATGTGCTCGGCCATGCAATAGACACAGCGCAGGTCGCAGCGGTCGGTGACCGACACGCGCAGATAGTTCACCCTTCGCCCCAGACCGTCGGTGAGAGCGGTGGCGCGGAGGCTTTCCTGGGTCGGAGTGGCGTCGTAGGGCGTCATCTGCGCCTGAACATAGGGGGAAACGCGCCATGACGACAGAGGCCATCCGCCCGCCGGTGCTGCGGGCCATCGTTCTGGCCGCCGGCGCCGGGGCGCGTTTCGGCGGCGGCAAGCTGCTGGCGCCCTGGCGTCAGGGACTGCTGATCGAGGCCGCCCTGGACGCCGCCTTCGCCGCGCCGGTGCGCTCGGTCATTCTGGTCACCGGCGCCGACGAAGGGGTCATGCCGGTGGCGCTGGAGCACGCCCTGAGCGAGGGCGAGGCGGGCCGGCTGACCATCGTCGAGGCCAGGGATCATGCCGAGGGTATGGCGGCCAGCCTGCGCGCCGGCGTCGCCGCCCTGCCGGCCGACACCGACGGCGTCTTCGTCTTCCTCGGCGACATGCCGCTGATCCCCGACCCGGTTCCGCCCGCCCTGGCGCGGGCCCTGGCCGGCGGCGCGGCGGCGGCGGTCCCGGTGTTCGAGGGCCGGCGCGGCCACCCGGTGCTGCTCGGCCGGTCGCTGTTCGGCGACCTCCTCGGGCTCACCGGCGATCAGGGCGCGCGCGCGGTGCTGGCCTCTCTGGGCGACCGGGTCGCCGCGGTCCCCGCGGAGTCGGCCGGCGTTCTCTATGATGTCGACACCCCGGAGGCCCTGGACGCTCCGCCTAGGACTTGACGAAGGGCAGGCTCGAGGTCGGCTTGCCGGTGAGCGCCAGCAGGGCGTTGGCAACCGCCGGGCCGATCACCGGCGTGCCCGGCTCGCCCACGCCGCTGGGGTGGGCGCCGGAGGGGACGATGTGGGTCTCCACATGCGGCGCTTCGCCGATTCGCAGAACCCGGTAGGCGTCGAAGTTCTTCTGCTCGACCACGCCGTCCTTGAGGGTGATCTGGCCGAACAGCGCCGCCGACAGGCCGAAACAGGTGCCGCCCTCCATCTGGGCGGCAATCTGGTCGGGCGAGATCGCCACGCCGCAGTCAACAGCGGTGACAACGCGCCCGACCCGGGGTTCGCCGTTTTCCAGCTTCACCTCGGCCACCTGGGCGACAACCGTCCCGAAGCACTCGTGCACCGCCACGCCGCGCGTCCAGCCCCCGGCCTGCGCAGGCCCGGCCTTCTCCACGGCCAGGTTCAGCGCCGCCAGCCATCGGCCGGCCCCGGCCCTGGCGTAGAGGTCCCGGCGGTATTCCACCGGATCCTTGCCTGCCGCCCGGGCCAGCTGGTCGACCGTGTGCTCCATGACGAAGGCGGTGTGGGTCGCTCCCACAGAGCGCCACCAGAGCACCGGCACGGGTGCGTCCGGCAGGATCACCTGGCCGTCGACCACCGGCGTCGCCTTCAGATAGGGCGAGCCCTTGGCCCCCTCCACCGACGTCTCGTCCAGACCACCGCCGCCGAGGGGTGATCCCTTCATGATCGACTGGGTGACGACCCGGTGGCGCCAGTGGGCGGGAAAGCCGTCCGCGCCCAGCGTCACCTTCACCGAATGGTGGACCATCGGCCGGTAGTAGCCGGCGGTCATGTCGTCCTCGCGGGTCCACACCAGCTTCACCGGCCGGCCACCGCCCACGTGCTTGGCGATATGGACGCACTCGGCGGCGTAGTCCGACTTGAAGTTCGCTCGCCGGCCGAAGGAGCCGCCGGCGAACAGGGTCTCGATCTCCACCGATCCGGGCAGGGCGCCGACGATCATGCCGGTGTTGAGCTGGTCGGCCGTGGGAATCTGCGATCCGAAGGTCAGCTTGTTGCGGCCGCCGCCGATCTCGGCGACGCAGTTCATCGGCTCCATGGGGGCATGGGCCAGATAGGGGAAGTCGAAGCTGGCCTCGACCACCTTGCCGCCGGCCGGCGGACCGCCGGCGCCGTGCTGGTCGAACCCCTGCCACTTCAGATCGCCGCCCGGTTGGGTCTGGCCGGAGGCGAGGGCCCGGTAACTGGCGGCGATGGCCGCCGAACTGCGCGTCTCGGCCTTGGCGTCGTCCCACGCCACCTTCAGGGCGTCGCGGCCCTGGCGGGCGGCATAGGTGTTTTTCGCCGTGACGGCGACGCCGCTGGGGATCTTGAACACATCCACCACGCCCGGCACCGCCCGGGCCGCGGCCGCGTCGAAGCTTTTCACCGTGGCGCCGAAGCGCGGGGCGTGGGCGACCATGGCCGTCAGCATGTCGGGCATGTGCACGTCCTGGGTGAACCGCGCCGTTCCCGTGCTCTTGGCGAAGCTGTCCTTGCGTCGCACCCGGTCGCTGCCGATCAGGGTGAAGGTCCTGGCGTCCTTCAGCGCCGGCTCCTTGGGCGGGGGCACCTTCGCGGCGGCGGCCAGCAGTTCGGCGAAGGTCGCCGACTTGCCCGAGGGGTGGCTGACCACGCCGTCCTTCACCGCGATCTCGGTGGCCGGGACCTTCCAGCGGTCGGCGGCGGCGCCGACGAACATCGCCCGGGCCGAAGCGCCCACCTTGCGCAGCTGGTCCCAGGAGTTGTTGATCGCCGAGGAACCGCCGGTGCCCTGCACGCCCTGGTTGAGGTTGGCGTAGACCTTCACATTGGCCGGAGCCTGGACCACCTTCACCCGGCTCCAGTCGGCGTCGAGTTCCTCGGCGACGATGGCCGCGAGGCCGGCGTGGTTGCCCTGGCCGAACTCGATATGCTTGGAGACCACCGTCACGGCGCCGTCGGCCTCGATGCGCAGGAAGGGCCCGAAGGGACCGAAATCGGTGTCCTTGGTCCCCAGGCCGAGCAGGCTGGCCGGTGAGCAGCCCACCAGCAGAGCGCCGCCGGCGGCGACGGCCGAGACCACCACCACCTCGCGGCGGGTGGGGCCGGACTTGCGGAAGAATTTCGCAGGCGCGTTCATGGGTTTTCCCGCCTCCCTCTAGGCCGCAGCAACGCCGGCGGCGTCCTTGATGGCCGCGCGGATACGCTGATAGGCGCCGCAGCGGCAGATGTTGCCGCTCATCGCCGCGTCGATGTCGGCGTCGCCAGGCTTCGGCGTGGCCGCGAGCAGCGCCGCCGCCGACATGATCTGGCCCGACTGGCAGTAGCCGCACTGGGGCACGTCATGTCTGACCCAGGCGGTCTGCACCGGGTGGGTCCCGCCAAGGCCCTCGATGGTGGTGATCTTCACCCCGTCCAGGGCGCTGATCGGTGTCTGGCAGGAACGGATCGCCTGGCCGTCGGCGTGCACCGTGCAGGCCCCGCACTGGGCGATGCCGCAGCCGTATTTCGTGCCCGTCAGCTCCAGTTCGTCCCGCAGGACCCACAGCAGCGGCGTGTCGGGCGAAGCCTCCACAGTCACGGTCTTGCCATTGATGGTCAGGCTCTTGGCCATGTCACTCCCCGCCTCCGCGCGTCTGAACGATGTTAACTTGCATTCGCGCCTACGAAAAGGCGCCCCCGCGTCGGCGTATGAACCGCGGGCGATTTTCCGGTAGGGTGTGCGGCGATGGACACCTTCCCCGCCTTCTATCCCCTCAGCGGCCGCCGCGTGGTCATCGCCGGCGACGGCGACGCCGCCGACGCCAAGGCCCGCCTGTTCCACGGGTCTCCCGCTGTGGTCGTCCGCCTGGCGCCGACGCAGGCCCTGGACGCGGCGGCATACGTCGGCGCGGATCTGATCTTCGTCGCCAGCTTCGACCGGGACTTCGTCGCCGCCGCCGTCCCCGTCGCGCGGGCGTCGGGCGCGCCGTTGAATGTCGTCGACCACCCCGAACTCTCGGACTTCCACACGCCGGCGATCATCGACCGCGGCCAGGTGGTGGCCGCCATCGGCACGGCCGGCGCCGCGCCGCTGCTGGCCTCGCTTCTGCGCGCCGAGGTCGAGACGCGGGTTCCCGCATCGGCCGGCCGCATCGCCGCACTTCTTGGCGGCCGCCGCGAGGCGCTGCGCGAGGCCTTCCCCGACCTGCCCGCCCGGCGGGCGTTTCTGCGGGCGATCCTGGCGGGAGACGCGGCCGATCTGGCCGCCGTCGGCGACATGGTCCTGGCCGGCCGTCGTCTGGATGAGGCGATCGCCGCGGGCTGGTCCGCTGTCGGCCGTGTTGCGTTCCTGGCGTCGCCGGCGGCGCCGGATCTGGTGTCGGTTCGCGCTGTTCGATGGCTCAATGTGGCCGATGTTGTCCATTTCGACGCCGTTGACCTCCCGTTGATCGACGCCCATGGCCGCCGGGACGCCGAACTTCGCCCGCTGGCGGCCGCCGACGGAGACTCTCTGAACGCCCAGGCCCGGGCCGGCCGGATCGTCGCCGTCGTCGGTCATCGGGGCGCCGCAGACCTGTCGGCGACGCTCGCCGCCGCCGGCGTCGCCATCGACCGGCTCGCCCCGGCGCCCCCGGCGTGACGCTGCTCACGCCCGATGACCTCGCCGCGGTGCTGCTCTCCCTGAGGGTGGCTCTGGTCGCCGTCGTCAGCGCCCTGCCTGTCGCGCTGGCCGTGGCCTACGCCCTGGCGCGGGGCCGGTTTCCCGGTCGCGCCCTGCTGGACGCCGCGGCCCACCTGCCCCTGGTCCTGCCACCGGTCGCCACGGGCTTCGCCCTGCTCGTGCTGTTCGGCCGACACGGGCTGTTAGGCCATGCGCTCGAGCGCATGGGCGTCGTCCTGGCCTTCCGTTGGACGGGCGCCGCCCTGGCGGCGGCGGTCATGGCGTTTCCCCTGATGGTGCGTCCCATCCGTCTCGCCATCGAGGCGATCGACCGCGAGGTCGACGAGGCCGCGCGAACCCTCGGCGCCGGCCCGCTCACGCGGTTCTTGCGCGTCACCGCGCCCCTTGCGGCGCCCGGCCTCGCCGCCGGCGCGGTACTGGGTTTCGCCAAGGCCCTGGGCGAATTCGGCGCGACGATCACCTTCGTGGCCGCCATACCGGGCGAGACCCTCACTCTGCCCACCGCCATCTACCAGGCCACCCAATCGCCCGGCGGCGAGGGTCACACACTGGTTCTGTGCGGCATTTCGGTCGTCATCGCCCTGGGCGCGGTGCTGCTCAGCGACGCCCTGAGTCGCAACCGGGCCCGCCGCGAAAGCTGAACGTCAGCCGTGAATGTCGCGACCCCGGGTCTCCGGCAGCAGGAACGGCAGGGTCAGAACGCTCAGGCCGGTGAACAGGATCGGATACCAGAGGCCCGCATAGATGTTGCCCGTGGCGGTGACGATCGCGAAGGCCGTGACCGGGACGAAACCGCCGACCCAGCCGGTGCCCACATGATAGGGCAGCGACATGGCCGTGTAGCGGATCCGCATCGGGAACAGCTCCACCAGGGTGGTGGCGATCGGCCCGAACAGAGCCGTGGCCGCCACCGCGAAGATCATCATCACGCCGAACAGACCGGGAAGGTTCACCCGCGCGGGATCGGCTGACGCGGGATAGCCGGCCGTGACGAGGGCATGGGCGAGGTCGGCCCTGACCCTGGCCGTTGCGGCTTTCAGCGCCGGGGCCGGCAGCCCTTCGCCCTCCACAGAGGGCACCGAAATCTCGCCGATCCTCACCACCGCCGTCGCGCCGGGCGCCCCGGCCCGGTTGGCATAGGAGACCCCGGCGTTGGCGAGGAGACTCTTGGCGATGTCGCAGGAGGTGACGAACCTGCCCTTGCCGGTGATGTCGAACTGCAGGGAGCACCGCGCCGGATCGGCGACCACGACCACCGGGGTGCGGGTCTGGGCGGTCTCGAGCGCCGGATTGGCCATCCGCGCCAGCATGTGGAAACCCGGGAAGAAGCCGACGAGGGCCAGGCACATGCCGAACCACATCACCCATTTTCGGCCGACGCGGTCGGATATCCAGGCGAACAACACATAGAGAGGGGCGCTCGCCGCTGTGACGGCCATGAGCAGCCCCGTCCCGGTGACCGGATCGATCTTCATGAACCTCTCGAGGAACACCTGCTCGGTATAGAAGAACACGGTGTACCAGACGGCGCCCTGGGCGCTCATCATGGTGATCAGGGCGATGAGCACCAGCTTGAGGTTGGCCCAGTTTCCAAACGCCTCGGTGAGGGGCGCCTTGGCGTGGTTGTCGGCCTCCTTGAGCGCCAGGAAACTCGGGCTCTCGCTGAGCTTCATGCGCATCCAGATCGAGATGGCCAGCAGACCCGCGGAAAGCAGGAACGGAATCCGCCAGCCGGCCATCCACCCCGAGTCTGTGAAGACGCTTTCGCCGGTGGCCGTTCGGGTTAGGAACACCACGGTCAGGGCGATCACCAGTCCGGGCGCCGCCGACGCCTGCACGAAGCTTGTGGCCAGGCCCCGATGGTTGGGGCGGGCGTGTTCGGCCACATAGATCGCCGCCCCGCCGTACTGTCCGCCCAGGGCGGTGCCCTGGATGATGCGCATCAGGATCAGCATGACGGGGGCGATCGGGCCGGCCTGCGCGTAGGTCGGCAGCAGGCCGATGCCCACCGTCGCCGCGCCCATCATCGTGACGGTGATCAGAAAGGCGCCTTTGCGCCCGACCTGGTCGCCGAGGCGTCCGAAAATCAGGGCGCCGATCGGCCGGAAGAAAAACCCAGCGCCGAAGAGGCCGAGGGCCGCCAGAAGCCCGGCGGTGGCGTCCAGAGCGGTGAAGAAATTCTTGGCGATCACCGGGGCCAGGGTCCCGAAGACGAAGAAATCGTACCACTCGAAGGTGGTGCTCAGCGCCGACGCGGCGATCACGGTGAACAGGGGCGTTACCGGGTGCCGCCCGTGCGCCGCCGCGCCGGACGTGTGCGGGCGGGCCATGCTAGAACGCGTTCTCGCCGGTGATGGCGCGGCCGAGAATCAACGCGTGTACGTCGTGGGCGCCCTCATAGGTGTTGACCGTCTCCAGGTTCGCCGCATGCCGCATCACGTGATACTCGCCGCTGATGCCATTGCCGCCATGCATGTCGCGCGCCACGCGGGCGATATCGAGCGCCTTGCCGCAATTGTTCCGCTTCATCAGGCTGATGGCTTCCGGGACCCAGGCCCCCTGGTCGATCAGCCGCCCGAGAGCCAGCGCGCCCTCGTACCCCAGCGCGATCTCCGTCACCATGTCGGCCAGCTTCTTCTGCACCAGCTGCCGTGCCGCCAGGGGCTTGCCGAACACCTGACGCGAACCGACGTAGTCGCGCGCGGCGTGCAGGCAGAACTCCGCGGCGCCCATGGCGCCCCAGGCGATGCCATAGCGAGCCTTGTTCAGGCAGGAGAACGGACCGCGAAGACCGCGCACTTCCGGAAAGATCGAGTCTTCGGGAACAAATACGTCCGACAGGGCGATCTCGCCGGTGATCGAGGCGCGCAGCGAGAGCTTGTTCTCGATCCTCGGCGTGTTGAACCCCGCCGCGCCGCGGTCCACCAGGAAGCCACGGATGACGCCGTCCAGCTTCGCCCAGACCAGGGCCACATCGGCAATCGGCGCATTGGTGATCCACATCTTGGCGCCATTGAGCACGTAGCCGCCATCGACCGCGCGGGCGACGGTTCGCATGGAAGCGGGATCCGACCCGCCGTCCGCCTCGGTCAGGCCGAAACAGCCGACGATCTCGCCACGCGCCATGCCGGGCAGATACCTGAACCGCTGCGCCTCGGATCCGAAGGCGTAGATCGGATACATCACCAGGGAGGACTGCACGCTCATCGCCGAACGATAGCCGCTGTCGATCGCCTCGATCTCCCGGGCGATGAGACCATAGGCGACGTGATTGACGCCGGCGCAGCCATAGGTTTCCGGCAGGGTCGCGCCCAGAAAGCCCAGGGCTCCCATTTCCGTCATGATCTCGCGATCGAAGCGTTCTTCGGCAAAAGCGCTCACCACCCGAGGCAGCAGCTTTTCCCGCGCGTAGGCGCGCGCCGAGTCGGCCACCAGCCGCTCCTCTTCCGACAGGCGCGATTCAAGATCGAGCGGGTCGTCCCAACGGAAGGTCTTGGCGGCCGCGCCACTGTCCAGGGCCATGGTCTGCAACATCTCCTTTGCCGAGCCCGCCTTATGGCGCGCCGCAAGGCGTTCGCAAAGTCTCGGCCTCATCGCCAGCCGCCTGCGCGAAACCGTCACGCTTCGCTGCTACGTCGCCGGGGTTGAGGTTGCGACGGGCGGGGACTTCCGGTCCTCCGCAAAGGGAGCAGGACGAGGACCATGTTGACCCGCATATCGGCGGCCGCCCTGGCCGCCTTCGGCACGCTCGCCGTCGCGGCGCCCGGCGCTGCAGCCGACGCACCCCACAACCTGATCATCTTCGTCGCCGACGGCCTGCGCTCCGGCATGGTCAGCGCCGAGACGGCCCCGGCGTTCGCCGCGGTCAGGGATCAGGGCGTGGATTTCCGCAACAGCCACTCCCTCTATCCGACGATCACCACCCCGAACGCCGCGGCGATCGCCACAGGTCATCGCCCCGGCGACACCGGCGACTTCGGAAACGTCATCTACGTCGGCTCCGCCTTTGGCCCGCCCTACGGCTCGCCACTGGCGCCGCTTGAGGACGATGTGGTGCTTGGCCTGATGAATGATCGTTTCGGCGGAAACTACCTGCACCAGAAAAGTCTGCTCCAGGCCGCCCGGGCCAGGGGCTTCAACACCGCCGCGATCGGCAAGCTTGGTCCGACCGCCATCCAGGACGTCACCGCCAGGGATGGCGACAGCGCGATCGTCATCGACGACGCCACCGGCTATCCGGGCGGGGAGGGCGTGGGCGTTTCCGCGGACATCGCGCGGGCGATCGCCGCGGCGGGCCTGGGCCGGATGGCCCCCGACCGCGGGCTGAACAGTTCGCCGGGCGCCTACAACATGCCCGGCGTCCAGGTGGCCAACGTCGAGCAGCAGGACTGGTTCACGGCGGTCGCCGCCCGGGTGCTTCTGCCGCGGTTCAGGGCCGACAAGAAGCCCTTCGTCATGGTGTTCTGGTCCCGCGATCCCGACGGCACCCAGCACAACGAGGGGGACAGCCTCAACAGCCTCACCCCCGGCATCAATGGTCCCACCAGCCTGGCGGGGATCCGCAACGCCTCGAACGACCTGCAGGCGCTGCGCGAGGCGCTCAGGAGCCAGGACCTGGAGGCCACCACCGACATCATCGTCACGGCCGATCACGGCTTTTCGGTGAACTCGCGGCAGAGCGCCACCAGCGCCGCCGCCAGACTGACCTTTCCGGATGTGCCAAAAGGGTTCCTGCCGCCAGGTTTCCTCGCCATTGACCTGGCGGGCGCCCTCGATCTCGGGGTCTATGACGCCAACGGTTTCGCGGTCGCCACCGGTCATGGAGTCTATCCGCGCCGCGGCGGCTCAATTCTCGCGGCCGACCCCGTCGCGCCGAAACTGTTCGTCGTCTCGAATGGCGGCTCGGACCTCATTTACCTCGGCAAGGCCGCCGAACCGGGTCTGGCCGCCCGTGTTGTCGAGGCGCTCACCGGGCAGGACTATGTCGGGGCCATTTTCGTCGACGACAGGCTTGGCGCGATTCCCGGGACCTTGCCGATGAGCGCCGTCGGGCTGACCGGGTCCGCGGTGACGCCGTCGCCCTCCATCGTTGTCAGTTTCCGCAGTTTTTCAACGGGCTGCGCCCGGCCTGAGACCTGCGGCGCCGAGGTCGCCGACACCGAGCTTCAGCAGGGCCAGGGGATCCACGGCTCCTTTGGCCGCCAGGACACCCACAATTTCATGGCGGCGATCGGTCCGGACTTCAAAGCGGGCTTCGCCGATCCCTCACCGGTGGGCAACGCCGACATCGCGCCGACCGCCGCGCGACTGCTGGGTCTCGACCTCGGCGGCGGCGGCAGCGCGGTGGGGCGCGTGCTCGGAGAAGCCCTCTCCGCCGACGGCGCGCCGGTCGCCGCAGTCCGCCACGTAACCCGGTCGGCGCCGGCCGCCAACGGCTTCACGACCGTGCTGGACTGGCAGGAGGCGGGCGGCGCACCCTACTTCGACGCGGCCGGCATGCCGGGTCGCACACTGGGCCTGACCGAGTAAGGGCGCCATCCAGGCCAACCGGTCAGGCGCCGCGGGCGACGAACCAGCCGTTTCGAAAGCCCGCGGCGGCCTTGCCGTACAGAAACGGCCCGCCTTCGGGGGTCGTCAGCCGCCCCCCGGCCGCCAGCAGGACAGCGTGAGCCGCAGCGATATCCCACTCCATTGTCGGTCCGTGGCGGGGATAGATGTCGGCGGAGCCTTCGGCGATACGGCAGAGCTTGATCGAGGAGTCCATCGCCTCGGTGTGGGCGAAACCGTAACGGGCCTGCAGGTCGGCCAGGACATCGGGCTTCATGGTGTGGCTGATCAGGGCGACCGCGCCGCCCGGACCGGCGGCGCGCACTTTTACCGCCTTCGCCGCCTGGCCCGGCTGACGCTTCAATGCGCCGCGCGAGGAGGTGAGCCACACTTCCGAAGTCGGCGGCGCGACAACCGCCCCGGCAACCGGCTGGCCACCCTCGATGAGGCCGATGTTGACGGTGAAGTTCGGATCGCCGCGTACGAAGGCCTTGGTCCCATCGAGCGGATCGACCAGGAAGAAGCGATCGGCGATCTTCTCCGGCGCGCCGAATTCGCTGGCGTCCTCTTCGGAGACCACCGGGACGCCCGGAAACAGCTCCGCCAGCCGGGCGAGGATCAGGGTCTCGGCCCGCTTGTCGGCGACAGTGACCGGGCTGTTGTCGGACTTGGTCTCGACGTCAAGGCCGGTGCGCCAAAGGGGGAGGATCAGCCGTCCCGCCTCTTCGGCGATTTCGGCCAGGGCGGCGCCCAGGCGGTCTGCATCGTTCCAGGCGACGGCGGGGGAGGGGTTCGTGGTCATGGCGCCTTCTACGCACCCCGGGCCGTTTGCCAAAGCGCCAAATCAGGCGAGATTCCCCGACATGTCCCTCCCCCCTGTCAGGCCTGAATTGCTCGCCGCCGCGCTCGCGGCGCGTTTGATCCATGACATTTCCGGGCCGGCCTCCGGGATCACCTCGGGCCTGGAGCTCTACGCCGACGCCGATCTCCCCGACCTGCGGGACCAGGCTCTCGATCTGGCGACCTCGAGCAGCCGCTCCCTGCTGGACCTTCTCGACTTCTGCCGCCTCGCCTACGGCGGAGCCGGCGAGACGCAGGACGGGCGGACACTGGAGAATCTCGCGCGGACCCCGTTCGCCGGACGTCGCTGCCGCCTGGTCTGGCTGATCCCCGAACAGCCCTTCAACGGGCCATCGGCGCAGGCCCTGCTCATTCTGCTGCAGATCGCCGCGGCGGGGCTGGCAAGCGGAGGCGAGGCGCGCGCCAGCGCCAGCGTGCAGCACGACGGTGTGGTTCTCGCCGTGGAGGGCGAGGGACCGCGCCTGCGCTTCCCTTTGGAAATCATCGATGGACTGGCCGGCCTGCCCCTGTCGGAGGGGTTGCCGGGGCGCTGGGCGCCGGCCGGCTATCTTCACGGGCTCGTCGCTGCGGCCGGCGGGCGGCTGACGGCCCGGATCGAGCCGACCGCCTTCAGGCTGGAGGTCAGCCTTCCGCCCTGAGCCGCAGATGGATGCGGGCCGCCCAGAGGCCCCCACGATCAGAGGGACCCAAATGTTTGACTCCAGGCCGGATCGTCTCCGTTCAGGTGGCGTCGCCTGAACGGAGTTTTCCTGGAGCCGGATGTGTTCGCTCGGAACAGACATGGACGGCGGACCGGGCTCTACAGGTAGGATTCCAGGGCAGACTTTCGCCGACCGGATGGGTCGATCTTGTCGGCGTTTACCCTAGTGGGGTTTGGCGTCGTTGGCGGTGTCGGTCACGGCATGGCCCGCGGACGAGACGTCCTTGCCTGCGCCCGAGATGGTGTTGCAGGCGGCAAGTGAAAAGCTGGCGGCGAGAGCCGCCAGAAGGATGAGCATACGCATGACGGCCGGCTTTCTGTGGTCGGGAGCGTCGATCGCTCCCTCGGCAACAACGCCAAAGCCGCGGTTTCGTTCCGGACTCAGGGACCGATTGGCGGGTCTATCACCGGGGCCGGGAACCTCAGAAACGCCGTCAGGCCGCCCTCCGGGGCAGGGCGGAACTCGGCCTTGCCACCCAGTTGCCGGGCGAAGGCCAGCATCAGGGTCCGCCCAACGCCATCGGTAGCGCCCTCGGCCGGGCCGTCCGGGCGCCCGCTGTGGGTGATCGCCAGTTCGGCGTTCGCGCCGTGCACCGTGAAAACGACGCTCAGACTTCCACCCGGCTCGCCAAGACCGTTTTTGCGGGCATTGGTGATCGCCTCGACGGCGAACAGCGCCAACGGCGCCAGATGGTCGGGGTCGATGGTCAGCGCGGCGATGTTCAGATGCGTGCGCACCCTGGGGCCTCGGCCGGAATCGGTCAGAATCAACTGGGCGATCAGGTCTTCCAGGAAGGCGCGCAGGTCGACCTTTCGCAGGTCGGGCCCCTCGTAGAGAGCGCGATAGATCAGGGCCAGGGCGGCGATACGCTGGCGGGTGTCGGACATGGCCGCCCGGGCCACTGGATCGGCCAGCGCCCTCTGCTGCAGGTTGAGCAGGGATGAGATCACCTGCAGATTGTTCTTCACCCGATGGTGAATCTCCCGCAGCAGCCCGTCCTTCTCGACCAGGCTGTCGCGCAGCGCCCTGTCACGGGCGGCGACGGTGGACGCCATGGCATCCAACGACTCGGCAAGGTCGCGGATCTCGGGCGGAGCCCAGCCCGCCCTTCGGGGGTGCACCGTGTAGCGGCCGCGGGCATAGATTGCGGCGATCCGTTGAAGGTAGGCCACCCACCGCACCACCTCACGATCGGCGACGATCCAGACGCCGCCCAGCGCCAGGGCGAAGGCGAACAGCGGCAGAAAGATCGCTGTCAGGGGGTTGACCCAGGCCCAGGCCACAACGTCGCGGTGAGGCGCCGAGATCAGCACATAGACGTCTTCGCCGGAAAGCGGCGCGGCCGAGAATTCCCGCTCCCCTCCGCTGCGGTCCGGGGCCTGCCACAGGACCGCCCTGCCAGGAGCCGCGCCAGCAAAACCGGCGGCCAGACGGGCCGGAAAAGCCGCCGGCCGGCTACTGGTCAGGAATCGCCCGTGGCTGTCGATGAGGGCGACCTCGGACCCTGCCGGCACGAACCGATCGTCCTTCTCCGGCCGCAGGCTGGCCAGGGTTATGGCGCCGGTCAGGACTCCGGCCATGCGCCCCTGGTCGTCATCGATGCGGACGCTGGCCAACAGCGTCGGCTCACCCGCGTAGGAGGCGCCCGGATCCTGGGTCACGGTCAGTGGCGCGCCGCCCGTGAGCTCGCGAAACCAGGGCCTTGACGCCCGGCCGGGGTCCTCCGGGCTCGGCGAGGCGGCGCACTGCACGGCGCCGTCCGTCTGGAAGCGGATGAGATTGGCGTAGCCGGGGATGCGGTCGCGGATGTCAGCCAGGCGCACGGCGCATCCAGGACCGAGCGACTCCGGCGCGAGGCTGCGCAGAAGCACGCCGGCGGACGCGATCCGCGCGCTGACGGAGGCGGCGCTGCGTTCGGACGCGCCGACCAGAGCGGCGCGTTGGTCAGAGGCTTCGCGCCGGAAGATCAGCACGGATTGGACAACACTCAGCACCAGCACCGGCGCCAGGACCAGAGACAGAACCAGGGCCAGGCGGGCGCGGATCGAGGTGCGCCACCAGCGACCGCGCCGCGCCGCCCTGTTCACGCCGGATGGCTCAGGCGCTCCGCCTGGGCGAGGATGGAGCCCATGGCGTCTCCCGCTGGCTTGCCGTCGCGGACGTAGTCGCCGCGCTCGAGAATATCCTGCAGGGCCCGCCGCGCGCGGCTGACCCGGCTCTTCACCGTGCCCACCGCGCAGCCGCAGATCGCCGCCGCCTCTTCGTAGGCGAAACCGCCGGCGCCCACCAGGATCAAGGCTTCGCGCTGTTCAGCTGGCAACATGGCTAGGCCCATGCGCAATTCATCCAGCGCCACGGGCGAGGCGGGATCGTCTATGGCCACCAGGGTCCGTTCGGCGGCCTCCTGATCCAGCTGGGTCTGGCGCCACGAGCGCCGCTTTTCCGAATAGAACTGGTTGCGCAGGATCATGAAGGTCCAGGCCTTCATGTTGGTGCCCATCTCGAAGCTGGCCCGGGCGTCCCAGGCCTTGACCATGGCGTCCTGAGCCAGGTCGTCGGCGGCTGTCGCGTCGCCGGTCAGGGACCGGGCGAAGGCGCGAAGTTGCGGGATAAGAGCGACCAGCTGGGCGCGGAAGGCTGCGTCACGGACCGGGTCCACGGCCGGTTTCGGCGCTGATCCGGCGGTCATTGGTCGGCATCCGGATCCCGGTCGACTGGGGTGGCGTGGTTGTCAGCCTGACTCAGCAGAGCGAGAAACTCGTCCGGCACCGGTTCATTGACGACCTCGTCGAAGAGCTGCCTGAGCCGCGCGCCGATGGCCTCCTGATTGATCCGGGTCTCGCCGATGATCGCCGGATCCTTTCCTGGCTGCTTCATGAAGTCCCCGACGTGTCGACACGGGCCGTCTTGTCCGAATGTCCATCTACAGGCCGTCCGACGGCTCTAACGCGCCGCGCCCTTGCCGGTTCCACGGGCTCGCACCACACAATCGTGGCTGTTGACGAGGGAACCGCTGAGCCCTTGAGGCGTTGATCAGCCGCGGGAGGCGAAGGTCGTCCTGACCACCCGAGTGTTTTGGCGTAAGTTCGCCCCGCGAAGCCTGTCCTGGAGCGTCCATGAGTCTTCTTGCCGCGGTGGCGCCGCACTTGCCTTTCCTCCGCCGCTACGCCCGCGCCCTGACGGGCGATCAGACCGCCGGAGATCAGGTCGTGCGCCACGCCCTGCAGGCGCTCGCGACCGGCGACCGCACGCTCGAGGCCTCGGTTACGCCCCGGGTGGCGCTCTACCGACTCTTTCACGCCTACTGGCGTTCGGCCGGAGACCTGGCCGGGGGCGGCGAGGCGAACGCGTCCGTGGAGGACGCGCCGTCCCGCCTGATGCGTCTGGGACCGGCGTCGCGTCAGGCGTTCCTGCTCACCGCCATGGAGGGGTTCACCACCAGCGAGGCCGCGCGAATTCTCGACAACGATTTCGCCGCCATCGAGGAACTGATCCTGACAGCGCAACGCGAGATCGACGCCGAACTGGCCACCGATGTGCTGATCATCGAAGACGAGCCGGTGATCGCCGCGGATATCGAGGCGCTGGTGAGGGAATTGGGCCATCATGTGTCCGATGTGGCGACCACACGCGGAGAGGCCCTGGCGGCGGCGGTCCGCAAGTCGCCCGGCCTGGTCCTCGCCGATATCCAACTGGCCGACGGCTCGTCCGGAATCGATGCGGTGAAGGACATACTCACGGCAATCCAGGTTCCGGTGATCTTTATCACCGCGTTCCCCGAACGCCTGCTGACCGGCGAGAAGCCGGAGCCGGCCTTCCTGATCACCAAACCCTTCGACCCGGTCACGGTGAAGGCCGCCATTGGGCAGGCGCTATTCTTTCACCCCCGGCGCATTCGCCACCCGACCTGAGGGCGGTCGGCGTCACTTCGTCGGGGGCTTTCCATCGAGGAACGCCCGAAGGACCGCGCCAAGATACTTGGGATTGCGCACCGCCATGAAGCCCGCGCCCACTGCGGCGGAGGCCGTGAGAATGGGCTTCTGGCGGACGAAGGCCAGGGCCCTTTCCAGAAGGGACCCCGCAATCGAGAGCGGCTCCTTGGAGGGCTTCCGGCGTCCGGCCAGAGCCAGAAACAGCCCCCCCAACCCGATCAGGGCCGCCGTCGTCGCGGCGACCGTCGCCGCCGCGCCAGCCCGTCCAAGCTGCGGCTCGACCAGGGCGTAGAGGGCGAAGGCCAGGGCGATCACCATGACCGCCGCGCCGGCGGCGAAGGCCGACGCCGCCATCAGCGCCAGCAGGATGCGACGGAAGATCACTTGCCCCGCGCTGAGAGCAGCACGCCCAGCAGAAAGCCGACCCCCAGGCCGGCGAGAGCCGCCGTCACCGGCCGCTCCTTCACACGCTCGACAACGTAGCGCTGGGCCTCGTCAAGCGAAGGGGTGTTCGTCCCGGTGTAGGCCCGGCTCTGGGCCTTCACCGCCTCGATACCGTCACGGATCACCCGTTCGGCGGTCCGCGCCGCGTCCATCAGGCTCCTTTCGGCGGCGGCCAGGCTCTCCTTCAGCGCCTTCTGGGCGCTGTCGACGGCCTCGTCGGCCCCGGAAGCGGCTTCGTCCTCGTCAAGAACCGTGCTCATAGGGTCCACCGTCATGCGGAATCTCCAGTCAAAGTCCAGCGCCTGCGCCGGCGGAACAGCCTGCCGCCGACGCCGGGCGGGGCGCTGCAACGGCACACCCGGCCAGCCTCGATCATGACCTAAAATGGCGCCTAGCTCACGCTTTTTTCGGAGCCTAGTGTTGCGCGGGTGAACGGTCCGAAGCGCCGGACGTTCCGCCAGAGTGGGAAGCATGCCAGGGCGAGCTTTCGGCGGCATCGGCAGCGTCAAGAACCCGGCGGAGAGCGCCGCCCTGGCGCTCACGGCCTCCGGCGTGGGCGAATTCGAGTGGGACGTGCAGCGCGACGAGTTGACAGTGTCGCCACGGATGGCGGCCATCACGGGCCTGCCCGCCGGAACACTGGCCGCACGCCGCGGACTGGCGCTCTACGACCACATCGCCCCGGAGGATTCGGCGGCGACCGAACAGGCGATCGACGAGGGGTTGAGACTGCGCAACCGCTACGAGGTCAGCTTCCGTCTGGTCCGACCCGATGACCAGCGCCGGGTGTGGCTGAAAGCGTCGGCTCTCGGCGTCGCCGGCCGGAACGGCGCGCTGCAGCGGGTCGTGGGGGTAGTGCGCGATATTTCGGCTGAAAAGCGTGAGGTCGATCAGCGCGACGCCCTTGTGGCCGAACTCGATCACCGCGTGAAGAACGTCCTGGCTTCGGTACAGTCTCTCGCCGCCCAGTCCGCCCGGCGGACGGTCTCGCTCGACGCCTTTCTCAAGACCTTCTTCGGTCGGCTGGACGCCATGGCCGCCGCGCACACGCTGCTTACCGCGACACGCTGGCGGGGCGTGGAGATCAGCCACATCGCCGCGGCCGAACTCGGCGGCCTGGCTCAGGGACAGGCGCGGTGGGAAGGGCCGGAGATCGTCCTCAACCCCCGGGCGACCCATGCGCTGACCCTCGCACTGCATGAGCTGAGTGCGAACGCGGTGCGTTACGGCGCCCTGGCCGCGGACTCGGGCCACATCGAGGTCACCTGGAAGGAGACGCCAACCGGCGGATTCGAACTGATATGGACCGAGTTGAACGGGCCGGTCGTTTCACCACCCGGCCGCCGCGGGTTCGGCTCGACTCTGCTGGAACGGGTCACCGGCCGCGAACTGGGTGGTGTGGCGAGCCTTGAATTCCGTCCGGAGGGCCTGAGAGCCGTACTGACCGCCGACGGTTCCGCCCTGGCCGCGCCGGCTCCAGCGCCCGAGACGCCGCCGGCCCCGGCGATCCGGCCCGCGGGTTCGCCAGCGGACGCTGGCGGCGGCGCGTCGCGGGGCGGCCCTCGCGAGCCCGACATATCGGGCGTGCGCGTGCTGATCGTCGAGGACGCGGTCCTGCTCGGTCTGGAACTGGAGGCCGGGCTCACGGAATGCGGAGCCAGGGTGGTCGCCTCGGCCGCCGATATCGATGAGGCGACCCGCATGATCGACCTGGACTTCGATGTCGCCGTGCTCGACGCCAACCTCAACGGCCGACCGGTGACGCCCGTCGCCCGGGCTCTGGCCAAGCGCGGCGTGCCCTTCATCTTCGCCACCGGATACGGCGACGCCGGCGCAGCGCCGGCCGGGTTCGACGCGCCCGTGGTGCGCAAACCCTACAATGTCCTGCAGATCGCCGCAGCCCTACGTGAGGCTCTGAATCGCCACTGAGCGGCAGGCCTAAAGACCCTCTTAACCCTCTTGGCGCACACCGGTGGACTTGGTTCAGACCGAACGGCGTGGGAGACTCGATTCATGTCCCGAATCACACGCTCGCGCAGCGGAGCGACGCTGCTCGGCCGGGCCTCCGGGCTCTGGAGCGGGCCGGCCATGGCCCGGACTCTGGGCGCGCTGACAACTGCTGTCGGGATCTTGCTGGCCACAGACCTGGCCGCCTACCATGCTGGCGACCCCAGTTTCGACACCTCGGCGGCGGATCCGCCGGTGAATGTTCTGGGCCCCCTCGGCGCGGATCTGGCCGATCTGGCCTTCCAGTCGATCGGCCTTGGCGCCTGGATCATCGCCATCCTGCTCACCGCCGCCGGCGCTGCGGCGCTGATCGGCCGCCGGCGCGACGGACCGAGCGGACCCGGCCCGTGGCGCATCCTCTCCGCGGCCTTGGCCGTGACAGCCCTGGCCGGCGCCCTCGCCGCCCCGGCCCCTCCGGCGTCCTGGCCTTTGGCGAGCGGTCTGGGCGGCATGGTCGGCGACGCGCTTCTGTCCCTCGGCGCACAGCCGCTGAGCCTGCTTCCTCTGGCCGAACCGCGCTGGGTCGTCGGCGCCATTCTCGCCATGGCCGGGCTTCTGGCCCTGGGTTTCAGCCTCGGTCCTGGCCGACGGCGTGTCCTGGCGACGCCAGAGGCGGCGGCGGCCCCGAAATCCCGCGAGCGCGTCCGGGCCGAACGCAAACGGGCGCCCGACCCCGTAGCCGATATCGTCCCAGGCGACGACGAGGAAGGCACGACGGGCGCGGCGCCGATCTCGCCATCCCTGGCGATAAAGCCGCCCAAGACCGCCCCGCGCGCCTCGGGGCGGGAAGAACGTGAGATCCAGCCCAGCCTGCCCTTTGCCGAGCCCGGGTTCCGCCTCCCCGAACTGATCATGCTGACCAAACCCAAACCGCGGGCGTCCGCTTTCGACGAGGAAGCCCTGCGGCAGAACGCCCAGCTGCTGGAGACGGTGCTGGGCGAGTTCGGCGTACGCGGCCAGATCGATCATATTCGCCCGGGCCCTGTGGTCACACTGTACGAACTGGTCCCCGCCGCAGGCGTCAAATCGGCGCGGGTCGTGGCCCTGTCGGACGATATCGCCCGCTCCATGAGCGTCGCGGCCTGCCGGGTGAGCGTGGTTCCCGGCCGCAACGCCATCGGAATCGAACTTCCCAACGCCCGCCGCGAAACCGTCTATCTGCGCGACCTGCTTTCCAGCGCTGAATATGAAAAGGCCAGCCAGGCCCTGCCCATGGCCCTCGGCGAAACCATCGGTGGCGAGCCCTACATCGTCGACCTTGCCAAGATGCCGCACCTGCTCATCGCCGGGACCACGGGCTCCGGAAAGTCGGTTGGCGTCAACGCCATGATCCTGTCGATCCTCTACCGGCTGCCGCCCGAAAAGTGCCGGTTCATCATGATTGACCCGAAGATGCTCGAGCTGTCGATCTACGATGGCATTCCCCACCTCCTGGCGCCGGTGGTGACCGACCCCAAGAAGGCGATCGTGGCGCTCAAATGGACCGTCCGGGAGATGGAGGACCGCTACCGGCGGATGTCCAAGATCGGCGTTCGCAACGTGGCCGGTTACAACGAACGCGCCAACGAGGCCCTGGCCAAGGGCGAGCACTTCGTGCGCACCGTGCAGACGGGATTCGACGAAACCGGCCGGCCGATCTTCGAGGAAGAGAAGCTTCGCCCCGAGCCCATGCCCTATCTTGTGGTGGTCATCGACGAGGTGGCCGACCTGATGATGGTGGCCGGCAAGGACATCGAGGGGGCCGTTCAGCGCCTCGCCCAGATGGCTCGCGCCGCGGGTATTCACCTGATCATGGCCACCCAGCGGCCGTCCGTCGACGTGATCACCGGCACCATCAAGGCCAACTTCCCCACACGGATCAGCTTCCAGGTGACCTCAAAGATCGACTCCCGCACGATCATGGGCGAACAAGGGGCCGAACAGCTGCTGGGCATGGGCGACATGCTCTACATGGCTGGCGGCGGGCGTATCACCCGCCTGCACGGCCCCTACGTCGATGACGAAGAGGTGATCAAGGTCGCCAAGTTCCTGCGCGACCAGGGCGAGCCGCAGTATCTCGAGGACGTCACCGCCCTGCCGGACGACGACGAGGACGGGGCGCTGGCGGCGGGCGACGAGGGTGCAGGATCGAACGACCTCTATGATCAGGCCGTCGCCGTAGTCACCCGCGACCGGAAGGCTTCCACCAGCTATATCCAGCGGCGGCTTCAGATCGGCTACAATCGCGCCGCGTCGCTTATCGAGCGCATGGAAAAGGAAGGGGTCGTCGGCGTCGCCAACCACGCAGGCAAGCGGGAGATTCTCGCCGGCCCGCCGCCCTGAGTCGCCACCGGTCCCACGGAGACACCGATGATCATAAGCCGCCGGGATATCGTCCTGGGACTGGCGCTTGCCTGTGCGGGCCAGGCCGCCTGGGCGTCCGTCGCCGGCCCCCCCGCACCGCTTGCGCCCGAAGACGCCCGCGACGTGGTGCGCATCATCGACTATCTGCAAGGCCTGACCAACGGACGGGGGCGCTTCGTCCAGACCGACCCGCGCGGCAGCCACACCGAGGGAACATTCTACCTGCAGAGACCGGGGCGGGCGCGATTCGACTATGATCCGCCCTCGGGCCTGGTCATCGCCTCCAACGGCCACACCGTCTCAGTGGTGGACCGCCGCCTGAAAACGATCCAGGCCTACCCTCTGGCGCTGACGCCGCTGGCGCTGTTTCTCGCCCGGGACATCCGTATCGACCGCGGCGTGATCATCAGCCAGGTGATCCGGACCGACGGCCAGATCACCGTGGTCGCCGAAGACGGACAGAGGAAGGCCAGGGGCCGGATCGCCATCAGTTTCGCCGCCGCCCCCCTCACCCTCACGGGCTGGGCGGTTACCGACGCGCGCGGCGCGGTGGTCAGGGTTCGGCTGATCGATTTCGCTTCCGCCGCGCCGCACGAGGCCGCCTTCTTCCAGCTGGCCGACCCGAGGCTCACGGCCGCCCCGGATGCGCCGCCCTAGAGCCTTTGATTCTAGAGCAAATTATATCCGACCAGATGTTTCCATCTGGCCGGATTTTGCTCTTGGCGACGAGCCGCACGCCCCGCCCTGGCGTCGAATGGATAGGCGAACCACGCGGGGTCGGATAAAGCCCTGCCATGCGCCTCCGTATCGCCTCTTGGAACGTCAATTCCGTCCGCCTGAGGGCCGAACAGCTGGCGCGTTTCGCCGCCGAACACAGCCCGGACGTTCTGTGTCTGCAAGAGATCAAGTGCCAGGAGGCGGAGTTCCCGGTCCAAGCCCTGGCGGACGCCGGCTTCCCCCATCTTCGTATCCGAGGCCAGAAGGGCTGGCACGGCGTGGCGATAGCCTCGCGACTGCCCATTGAAGACGCGCCGGCGCTTGACGTCTGCCGCGAAGGCCATGCCCGCTCGGTCTCGGCCAGGGTCGCCGGCGTCGAGATCCAGAATTTCTACATTCCCGCCGGTGGCGATGTGGCCGATCGGGCCGAGAACGCCAAGTTCGATCACAAACTTGATTTCTTCGAGCGGCTGACCTCGCAGATGGCGCGCCGCCGGCCCGAGGATCCCCTGGTCATCGCCGGCGACCTGAATGTGGCCCCAGGTGAAAACGACGTCTGGAACCACCGATTCATGTCGAAGGTGGTCAGCCACACGCCCATGGAGGTTGCCGCGATGGCCGACCTGAAAGCCAGCCTGGGCTTCATCGACCTAGCCCGCGAGGCGACACCGGAGCCGGCGAAGCTGTTTTCCTGGTGGAGCTACCGGGCCGCGGATTTCCGCGCTTCCAACCGGGGCCTGCGTCTCGACCATCTCTGGATCACGCCAGGGTTGAAGGCCGCGGCCTGGGCGTCGGGCGCCCCGCTGGCGCGGGTGCATGACGATGCGCGGGCCTGGGAGCGGCCGAGCGATCATGCCCCGATCAGCATCGATCTGGCGGTCTGAACCGCTGGCCGGCGGGGGTCAGGGCGCCAGGCGGTATCCGCCGGCCTCTGTGAGCAGCAGTCGCGCCTGTCCGGGTTCCGGCTCGATTTTCTGGCGCAGTCGATAGACGTGGGTCTCAAGGGTATGCGTGGTGACCCCGGCATTGTAGCCCCAGACCTCCGCCAGCAGCTCCTCCCGGGTCACCGGTTTGTCGCCGGCCCGGTAGAGGTACTTGAGAATATTGGCTTCCTTGTCGGTCAGGCGCAGTTTGCGGCCTCGCGGATCGATCAGCAGGCGTCCCGACGGGCGGAATTCATAGGGCCCGATCTTCAGGACGACGTCTTCCGACTGTTCGTGGGCGCGGATCTGGGCGCGGACCCTGGCCAGCAGCACGGTGAAGCGAAACGGCTTGGTGACGTAGTCGCCCGCGCCCGATTCCAGGCCGAGAATGGTTTCAGTCTCGCCGTCGGCCGCGGTCAGCATGATCACCGGCGCGGTGACACCGCCGGCGCGCAGCAGGCGGCAGACCTCCCGACCGTTCTGGTCGGGCAGGTCAAGGTCGAGCAGGATCAGGTCCGGTCGTCGCTCGGCCGCCGTCCTGAGGCCTTCCGCCGCCGTGGCGGCGCCCAGGGCGGCGAATTCGGACTCCAGCTCCAGCTGCTCGCGCAGCAGGTCGCGCAGGTCGTCGTCGTCGTCGATGATCAGGATCGTCTTGGGTTGCGCCATAGGCCTCAACATGCACCGTTTGGGGTCAGAACGCCAAGCGCGGCGATTGGGTCCCCCTCATGATCTTCCGCGTGTCCGCCGACGGCCATATGAAGCTCGGTGATCGCTGGGTCCGCTGCGCCCTGGGCCGGGCCGGGGTCTGCCCCGCCGGGGCCAAGCGGGAAGGCGACGGCCGCACCCCCGCCGGAATCTGGCCGGTACGGCGTCTGCTGTGGCGCGGCGACCGCGGCCCGGCGCCGGTGAGCGTCCTGCCTGTCGACATCATCGGCCCTCAGGACGGCTGGTGCGACGCTCCCGACGACAGCGCTTACAATCGCCCCGTCCGACTGCCCTACGGGGCCAGCGCCGAGCGGCTGTGGCGTGAGGATGATCTTTATGATCGCGTGGTTATTCTCGGGCACAACGACGATCCGGTGACGCCCGGCGCAGGGTCGGCGATATTCCTGCACCTGGCCAGGCCAGACTACGGGCCCACGGAAGGGTGTATCGCCCTGGCCCGGGACGATCTGGATGCGCTTCTGGCCATTCTCCGGCCGGGAGACTGCCTGGATGTGGCCCTGCCTTCGGCGGAGGGTTAGGCGTGGATGCGGGCGCCGAACAGGGCCGATCCGACGCGGACCGCGGTGGCGCCGTGCCGAATGGCGATCTCGAAATCACCGCTCATGCCCATCGACAGACCGGCGAGACCATTGCGGGCGGCGATCCTGGCCAGCAGGGCAAAGTGCGGGGCCGGCGGCTCGCTCTCCGGCGGAATGCACATCAGCCCTTCCACGCTAAGGCCGTAACGCGAGCGGCACGCCTCGACGAAGGCGTCGGCCGCCTGCGGCGCGACACCGGCCTTCTGCGGCTCCTCGCCGGTGTTGACCTGGACGTAGCAACTCAGGGGCCGGCCTTGCCGCTGCATCTCTTCCGCCAGGCGTTCCGCCAGGCGTTCGCGGTCGAGGGTCTCGATGACATCGAACAGGGCGACAGCCTCGCGCACCTTGTTGGTCTGCAACGGGCCGATCAGGCGCAGCTCAAGGCCCTCGCGCCGCGCCGACCAGCGACCAACGGCCTCCTGCACCCGGTTTTCCCCGAACACCCGATGGCCGGCCGCCACAACCCCCTCGACAGCCTCCCAGGGTTGCTGTTTGGACACCGCCGTCAGCGTCACGTCGGAGGGCCTGCGCCCGGCCGCGACAGCAGCGGCGGCGATGCGCGCCCGGATTTCCGCCAGGCGGGCCGCGGAGTCCCTGATGGTGTCGCTCGCAGATGACAATGGCTTTGCAATCCCTGTGGCGAAACTGCCGGAAACTAGGGCGTCCGACCGGCGGGCGGAAGCCCCTGCCGCCCCTGCTCTTCTTCACCGATCCGGTGCGGACCCCCGACCCGGCCACAATCCTCGCCCGCCTGCCGCGCGGCGCGGGCGTTGTCTTCCGCCCATTCGGCGCGCCTGACGCCCTGTCCGAGGGCCGCCGGTTTGCCCGTCTGGCGCGTCGGCGCGGCATCGCGCTGTTCGTCGGGGCCGACGCCGCGCTGGCCGTGGCCCTTCGCGCCGATGGCGTGCACCTTCCGGAGCGACTCGCCTATCGCCGCGGAGTGGTTCGACGGCTGCAGCGCCGTTTCATCGTCACAGCCGCGGCGCACAGCCTGCCGGCCATCCGCCGCGCCCGCCACTCTGGGGTCGACGCTGTTGTTATTTCTCCGATTTTCCCAAGTTCCAGCCCGTCCGCCGGGCGGCCGCTGGGCGCGCGGCGCTTCGCCGTCCTGGTCCGTGTCGCCGGCGTGCCGGTCTACGGCCTGGGCGGAGTCAACGCAGCGACCAGTCGCCAGCTCGTCACGTCCGGGGCCGTGGGCCTCGCCGCCGTTGACGGCTTGTCGGGGGCGCAGGCGGGTGCGAAGGAAGCGCGCGACCCGGCTGTCGACGCCCACCCGCCGGACCGGGCACGGTCCTAGAACTTGAAGGTGGTTTCCAGTCGCACCCGCGGGGCCGAAGCCTGGGGTTCGATGAGCCGCTGACTGATCAGCGGATTGGGCGCGAGGCTGACCGCGCCGCCGATGTGCAGGCGAGGGGTGACCTTGAAGTAGACGCCCGGTTGCACGTCGCGCCATTCGCTGAAGCGGTCGGTGCGCTGTTCGACGCCGAGTTTCAGGCCCCACCGCCCCTTGCGGGAATCCCATTCCAGGGTTCGTCCGGTGGTCACCGGGCCGGGGCCGTAATTCGGCGCGGCGAAATCATTGGCGGCAAGAACCAGGTTCGCATTGTCCGGCTGGGCGCACGCCTGCCCCGCCGCCATCATGAGGATGGACGCCGCAAGGCCCAGAACGCTCAGTTTCGCCGGTGTCATCACCAGACCTGTTTCACTCGCCGACGATGGGCACCCCATGTGCCTAAACGCCCAGCCTTGGATAAAGGCCCGTCCATGGCTGTCGTCAATCCGTCCGGGCGGAGATTCGCACGGCCGGGCCCAATGAGCCTGGGGCTGTGGCGCTCAGGCCACGCGATTGGATTTGGCGCGCACGGCGGTATGTTATAGACGCAGTGGCCGAAGGGCGACGTCGCCAAGGTCCGGGGCGGGCGCGGATGATTGAATGGAACCGATGAAAATGCCGTCTGAACGTGCGTGGTTTACCCGAGGCGTCAAGATCGCCGTCCTGCCACTGTGCCTGCTCTCGCTTGCGGCGTGCGGCGGACGGGCCAGCCATACGCTGGCGCATTCAGCGCCGGCTGGCGCCATCGGAGTCAACGGCTACCTGTGGCGGGCGACACTCGACACCCTGGCCTTCATGCCCCTGCAATCGGCCGACCCTTACGGCGGCGTGGTGATCACCGACTGGTACGTCAATCCGGAGAAGCCCGGCGAGCGGTTCAAGGCCACGGTCTACATCCTCGACTCCCGCCTTCGCGCCGACGGTCTGACGGTGACGGTGTTCAAACAGATCAGCGACGGGGCCGGCGGCTGGGTCGCCGCGCCGACCGCCGATCAGACTTCCACCGACATCGAAAACGCCATTCTGACGCGCGCCCGTCAGCTTCGCCTGTCCAACCTTCGCAGCTAGGCGCGCCCCGACCTCGCGGAGGCGCGCGGGGTCCGGACCGGCCATATCCGGGCGGCCGCGCCCTGGTCCGACAATCGGGTTTTGGCCAGGGCCGCGCACGGTCTAGATTAGCCCTGTAACGGGAGCTCAGCGGAGTTGCGCGGCGACGCACACCGTTTCCCGATCAATCCAGGCCGCCAACCGCAGGCGTACGGCGGGCGCGGCCCCTGAGGAGTCCGGCATCGCATGGTCCGTTATAATCCCAAGGAGGTCGAGCCTCGCTGGCGGGCGGCCTGGGACGAGGCCGAGGTCTTCAGGGCCGAGACCGGCTCGCCCAAGCCGAAGTACTATGTCCTTGAAATGTTTCCCTATCCTTCGGGAAGCTTGCACGTCGGCCATGCCCGGAACTACGCCATGGGCGACGTCGTGGCCCGCTTCAAGCGCGCCCGCGGGTTCAACGTCCTGCACCCGATGGGTTGGGACGCCTTCGGCCTCCCGGCGGAAAACGCCGCCGCCGAGCGCGGCGTGGATCCGGCCGCCTGGACCTGGGACAACATCGCCCGCATGCGCGAGGAGCTGAAACGCCTGGGCCTGTCCATCGACTGGACGCGCGAGCTGGCCACCTGCGATCCGGCCTACTACGGCCACCAGCAGGCCTGGTTCCTCGAGCTGCTGGAGCGGGGGCTGGTCTATCGCAAGGAAGGCCTGGTCAACTGGGACCCGGTGGACATGACCGTCCTGGCCAACGAGCAGGTGATCGACGGGCGAGGCTGGCGGTCGGGGGCGGTGGTTGAGCGCCGCAAGCTCACCCAATGGTTCCTGCGCATAACCGATTATGCCGAGGAGTTGCTGCAGGGCCTCGCCGGCCTGGATCGCTGGCCGGACAAGGTGCGGCTGATGCAGGAGAACTGGATCGGCAAGTCGCAGGGATTGCGCCTGACCTTCCGTTTCGCCGGCGACGGCCCGGCCGAAGGTCTTTGCGTCTACACGACCCGACCGGACACCCTTTACGGGGCGAGCTTTCTGGCTGTTGCGCCGGACCACCCCCTGGCCGACAGCCTGGCCGCCGCCGATCCGGCCGTGGCCGCTTTCGTCGCCCAGGTGCGCAAGGGCGGCACGTCCGAAGCGGAAATCGAGTCGGCCGAGAAGTTGGGCTGGGACACCGGTCTGCGCGTCCTTCATCCGTTTGATAAGACTAGAGAAATTCCCGTCTGGATCGCCAACTTCGTGCTGATGGACTATGGCACGGGGGCCATTTTCGGCTGTCCGGCTCACGACCAGCGCGACCTCGACTTCGCCCGCAAATATGACCTCCGGGTGACCCCGGTGGTGCTGCCGTCCGGTGAGGATCCGATACTGTTTCACGTGAAACACGAGGCCTATGTCGGTCCCGGGCGGATCTACAACTCCGAATTCCTGGACGGACTGGAGATCGAGGAGGCCAAGGCGGCGGCCGTGGCCCGGGCCGAGGCGGACGGCATCGGCGAAGGCGCGACCGTCTATCGACTGCGGGACTGGGGCGTCGCCCGCCAGCGCGGCTGGGGTTGTCCGATCCCGGTCATCCATTGCCAGACCTGCGGGGTTGTCCCGACACCGCCCGAGCAGTTGCCGGTGCGCCTGCCTGAAGGCCTGGATTTCAGCAAGCCGGGCAATCCTCTGGCCCGACACCCCACCTGGAAACATGCCGTTTGCCCCGCCTGCGGCGGGCAGGCCGAACGCGAGACCGACACCCTCGACACCTTCGTCGATTCCTCCTGGTACTTCGCCCGCTTTCCCGATCCGGCCGCCGCAATGCCCATCGACGCGGCCGCGGCCGACTACTGGCTGCCGGTCGACCAGTACATCGGCGGCGTCGAGCACGCCGTGCTGCACCTGCTCTACGCCCGCTTCGTCACGCGGGCCCTGGCCGACGAGGGCATGCTCACCGTGCGCGAACCGTTCGCCGGCCTGTTCACCCAAGGCATGGTGACCCATGAAACCTACCGTCGACAGAGCGGGGAGTGGGTCGAGCCGGGCGTGGTGGACATCCGCAGTGAGGGCGCCACGCGACGCGCCGTCATCACCGCCACAGGCGAGCCGGTCCAGATCGGCGAGGCGGAGAAGATGTCGAAGTCCAAACGGAACGTCGTGGCTCCGGCGGATATCGCCGACGTCTATGGCGTGGACGCCGCCCGGCTGTTCGTGCTCTCCGACTCGCCGCCTGAACGCGATGTGCAGTGGACGAGCACCGGGGTCGAGGGCGCGTGGCGCCTGATCAACCGCATCTGGGCGGAGTTCGACGAAGGCGTGACGGGGGCCGCCGGAGAGATCGACGACAGCGCCACCCGCGAACTGCGCCGCGCCACCCACAAGGCGATAAAAGCGGTGACCGAGTCCATCGAAGGCTTCCGATTCAACAGCGCCGTGGCGAGGCTGTATGAATTCGTCGCCGCGGTTCGCAACGCCCGCGCCGCCGCTGTCTCCCCTGCGGCCCGGCGGGAGGCTCTTGGCGTTCTGGCCCGGCTGGTGGCCCCCTTCGCGCCCCACCTGGCCGAGGAGTGCTGGCGGACCCTTGGTGAAAGCGGGTTGATCGCCCTGGCCTCCTGGCCACAATGGGAGCAGGCTCTTGTCGAGGACGATGAACGGTTACTGCCCGTTCAGATCAATGGTAAACGTCGTGGCGAGGTTCGCGCGCCGGCCGGCGCCAGCAGCGAGGAAGTGGAAAAACTGGTGTTCGGCAACGCGGAAATCGTCCAGCGGCTCGAGGGCCTGACTGTGCGCAAGGTGATCGTCGTCACCGACCGCATCGTCAATGTGGTGGCAGGCTAGGCCATGGTCGCTCAATCGCTCCGCGCCGTCGTCGCCATCGCCGCTCTGGCCGGCGCAGTGGGCCTCGCCGGCTGCGGATTCACGCCGCTGTACGCCACGCCAGGCGTTTCCTCGGGCCTGTCGGCCATCACTGTGGTCGTGCCCCAGGGTCGCGTGGCCTATCTGCTGCGAGAGGATCTCGACGACGCCCTGGCCCATGACAAGACGGCCCCGGCGGTCTGGCGTCTCGACCTGACCGTCGACCAGACCCGAGACCCGCGCGGACTGCGCCTCGACAACGTCGCTGAGCGCTACGATCTGGGTCTGACCGTGAAATACACCCTCACCTCTGTGGCGACCGGCAAGGTGGCGCATTCCGGGACGGTCAGCACCGACGTCAGCTATGACGCCGCCAATGCGCCGTACGCCGGCATCTCGCCGCGCCAGGACAGCCAGGAAAGGGTCGCTGCCGACGCGGCCCGTCGCATCCAGATCGAACTGGCCGCCTGGATGGCCAGCCACCGCGGCGGCTGACGCCGGCGCCGGATGATTCTCCAGCGCCGCCCCGAGATCGACCGCTTTCTGGCTGCGCCGGGCGCAGCCATCCGCGCCGCGGTGATCCACGGCCGGGACCTGGGCGTGGTCCGCGAGCGGGCGCAGGCGCTCGCCGGCGTCATCGCGGAGCAACCGGACGATCCCTTCAACGTCGCCATGCTCACGGAAGCCGATATCGCCACCGACGCCGGCCGTCTGGAAGGCGAACTGATGGCCCTGTCGATGATCGGCGGCCGGCGTCTCGTGAGATTGCGCCTGTCGGGTGAGAAATCGCCGGCCGACAGGCTGGCGGCCGAGGCGCTGGCAGCCCATCTGACGGACCGTTTCAACCCCGAAGCCTTCTTTCTGATCGAGGCCGGGGCGCTTGGACGCGATTCGGCGCTGCGCAAGGCGGCGGAGACCTCGCCGGCCTGCGCCGCCATCATCTGCTACGAGGACGAGCCGGCAGATCTGGCGCGGCTGACCCGCAAGGCTCTCGCCGCCGAGAAGCTCGCCCTCAATCCGGACGCCCTCGACATCTTCGTCGCCCGTCTCCCTCATGAACGGGGCGTGGCCAGGCGGGAGATCGAGCGACTGATCCTGTTCCTGGGCCCTGGCGCGTCATTGACCGCCAGCCTGGCCGACTTGGAGGGCTTTTTCGGCGTCGAACCGGAAGCCTCCCTCCATGAAGCGGCCTTTGACGCCTTCGGTGGCCGTCAGGCGGAGGCCCACAGCGGCCTGAGGCGGGCGGCGATGGAGGGGGAATCCGGCGTCGCCGCCGTGCGGGCGCTCGGTCTGCACCACGCCAGGCTGCGTCGGGTGGCGGTGCTGCACAAGGCCGGCGCCGGTCTGCAGGCGGCCGCAAAAGCGTCGGGCGTGTTCTGGAAGACCGAACGGGAGTTCCTGCGCCAGGTTCAGATCTGGACCCTCGCAGAGCTCGACCGGGCCCAGACGCATATTCTTGCCGCCGACCGGGCCTGCAAGCAGTCCGGCTCGCCCGACCGGCTGCTCGCCGAGCGTCTGGCCCTGACGATCGCCGGGCGCGCCCGTCGCCTCGGGCTTTGACAGAAAGCGCGCGCTCAGCGCGCCAGCGGGGGCCGCGAGAGTCGACGGCAGAGATCGTCAAGCTGTTCCAGCGTCTCGTAGCGGATCCGCAGCTCGCCGACGCCGTCGCGGTCGCGGATTTCCACCTTCAGTCCCAGAACATCCTCGAGATCGCCTTCCAGGGACCGGGTGTCGGCGTCCTTCGGCCGGTTCGCGCGCGCCGGGGCGCCGCCTGGCGGCGCGCGCCTGGCCACCCGGGCCAGGGCCTCGGTCTGGCGCACGTTCAGCCCCCGCCGGATGATCCGTTCGGCGATCCCCACGGCGTCCTCGAGGTCGAGCAGCGCCCGGGCGTGACCCGCCGTCAGACGGCCCGCTTCCAGGTGATCCTGCACCTCCGCCGGCAGCCGCATCAGCCGCAGGGTGTTGGCCACATGGCTGCGGCTCTTGCCCACCAGTTTGGCGATGGCCTCGGGCGTGCGCTGAAATCTCGCCGCCATGGCGTCGTACCCCCGGGCCTCCTCCAGGGCGTTCAGATCGGAGCGCTGGATGTTCTCGATCAGCGCCACCTCCATCACCTCCTGGTCGCCCAGATCCCTCACCAGGGCGGGGATGGCCCGGAGTCCGGCCTGCTGCGCGGCTCGCCAGCGCCGTTCTCCGGCGATGATCTGATAGGACCGGTCGCGCCCGGGAAGCGGCCGGACCAGGATCGGCTGCAGGACGCCGCGTTCGCGGATGGACGCCGCCAGCTCCTCCAGCTCGTCGGCGCCGAAGGCGCGCCTCGGCTGGTCGGGATTGGGGACGATCAGCTCTATGGCCACGTCCAGAACCCCGGCAGCCCGCCGCCCTTCCGGCGTCGAAGCCGATTCCACCTCATCCAGCAACGCCGACAGGCCGCGGCCAAGTCCGCGCCGACCTTCCGCCATCAGGTCATCTCCTCAGGTGTCTCAGTCAAGCCGGTGTCATCCGGCGACCGCGTTCGCGTCTGATCACTTCCCGGGCCAGCTTGAGATAGGCCTGACTCCCGGCGCAATGAAGATCATAGATAATCGCCGGCTTGCCGAACGATGGCGCCTCGGAGACCCGCACATTGCGGGGGATCACCGTCTCATACACCCTGTCGCCCAGGTGGTCGCGCACATCCTTGGCGACCTGCGCCGACAGGCTGTTGCGCCGGTCATACATAGTCAGCACCACGCCCTGGACTTCCAGCGCCGGATTCAACGCCCCGCGAACCTGCTCCACAGTCCGCAGCAGCTGGCTGAGACCTTCCAGGGCGAAGAACTCGCACTGCAGCGGCACCAGGACCGCGTCCGCTGCGGTCATGGCGTTGAGGGTGAGGAGGTTGAGAGACGGCGGACAGTCGATCAGCACATAGTCGTAGGCGCGCCGCTCGCGCAGTCCGGAAAGCGCGTCACGCAGCCGGAAAGCCCGGCGCGGCGTCTGCCCAAGCTCCAGTTCCACGCCGGAAAGGTCCGCTTCCGCCGGGGCCAGGTCGAAACCCGGTATGTCCGTGGCCATGATCACCTCGGCGATCGGCGTCTGGTCGATCAGCACGTCATAGATCGTCCTGGCGCGCATGTGCGGCAGCACGCCCAGGCCCGTCGAGGCGTTGCCTTGCGGGTCGCTGTCGATCAGCAGCACCTTGGCTCCCACCGCTGACAGGGCCGCGCCCAGATTGATGGCCGTGGTGGTCTTGCCCACGCCCCCCTTCTGGTTCGCGATCGCCAGGATGCGGGGCGGGTCAGCGTCGGCCGGCACGGATCACCTCGCTGACCGAGAGCAGTCGGCCCCGAGAGTCGCTCAGGCTGACATCGGTTGCACACTGAAAACGCCAGTGCGCCCTTGCCAGGGCCACTTCGCCCTCCACCTCGGCGCCCTTGAGGAACAGGGCCCGGGCGCCGCGGGCGAAAAACGGCTCCGCATAGCCCAACAGCCGGTCCAGAGGAGCGCAGGCGCGCGCCGTGATCATGTCCACCTTCAACTTCAGGGTCTCCGCACGGGCGTTGTGCACAATGGCGGGAAGGCCCAAGGTTTGCACCACCTCCCCCAGAAAGCGGCAGCGCTTGCTCATGCTCTCGACCAGATGAACCCGGGCCCCCGGGCGGCCCTTCAACAGGATGGCCAGAATGACGCCCGGCAGACCTGCCCCGCTCCCCAGATCCGCCCAGACAAGCGTGTCAGGCGAAAACCATAGCAGTTGGGCGCTGTCGACGAAATGGCGGGTCCAGAATTCCGCCAGCGTTGATTCACCCACCAGGTTCATGTGCTGATTGGCGGCGGAGAGCATCTCCCGATAGGTCTCGATGTCGCGCCGCCTCTCCGCCGTGGCCCCCACAACAGCGAGAAAGTCCGCCGGGAGGGGCGATAGCTCAGGCCGCGCGTCGACGGACATGGGCCAGAAGGGCTGTGATGGCGCCTGGCGTGACGCCTTCGATCCGCGCCGCCTGGCCGATCGTGCCCGGGTTCACCGCCGAAAGCTTCTCGCGCACCTCGTTGGAGAGGCCGCCAAGTTGGCTGTAGTCCAGATCGGCGGGCAGGCGCAGGTCCTCCTCGCGCCGGAACAGCGCCACATCGGCGTCCTGACGGTCCAGATAGCCGTGATAGGCCGCGTCGATCTCCACCTGTTCCCGCGCGAAGGCCGGCCAGCCACCGATCTCGGGCCAGACGGCGGTCAGGTCGTCGAGCGAGATCTCATTGTGGGTCAGAAGCTGGGTCAGGCTGCGGCTCTGACCGTCCGGCGTGATCCGGAATCCCGCCCGGGCCGCCTGCGCGGGCGTCAGCGAAAGCGCCCGGGCCGCGGCCCGGGTCCCGGCAAGCACTTCGGACTTCTCCCGCCAGGCGTCGGCTCGCACCCGCCCGACCAGCCCCAGGTCCACGCCCCGGTCGGTCAGCCTCTGGTCGGCGTTGTCGGCCCGGAGCCTCAGGCGGTATTCCGCCCGGCTGGTGAACATCCGGTAGGGCTCCGTGACCCCGCGCGACACCAGATCGTCGATCATCACGCCGATATACGCCTCGTCTCGCCCGAGAACCGCCGGAGCCGCGCCCGATGCGGCGCGGGCGGCGTTGAGACCGGCCATGAGCCCCTGCGCCGCGGCTTCCTCATAGCCGGTGGTGCCGTTGATCTGCCCGGCCAGATAGAGCCCGGGCGTCCGCTTCACCTCCAGCGCGGGGTCGAGCTCCCGAGGGTCCACATAGTCGTATTCGATCGCGTAGCCGTACTGGAACACCGCCACGGCTTCCAGGCCGGGGATGGTCCGCAGGAAACGGTCCTGGGTGGCCGCGCTCAGCGACGTGGAAATGCCGTTGGGATAGACCGTCGGATCGTCCAGACCCTCTGGCTCAAGGAAGATCTGGTGGCTGTCGCGATCCGCGAACCGCACCACCTTGTCCTCGATCGACGGGCAATAGCGGGGCCCCTTGCCGTCCACCCGCCCGCCATAGACCGCCGACTCGGTCAGCCGTCCGGCGATGATGGCATGGGTGGCGGCGGTCGTGGCCGTGATGCCGCACTGGACCTGGGGCGTCCGGATCGGCCCGCTGAGAAAGGAAAACGGCATCGGCGGGTTGTCGCCGGCCTGCATCGCCAGCCCTGACCAGTCGATCGTCCGCCCGTCCAGCCGGGCGGGCGTCCCGGTCTTGAGCCGCCCCATGGCCAGGCCCTGGTCGTAGAGTCGCTCGGAGAGGCCAAGCGCCGGCTGATCCCCCGCCCGGCCGGCGGCCACCCGTTCCTCGCCCCGGTGGATCACGCCCTTGAGGAACGTCCCGGTGGTGAGCACCACCCGTCCGGCGCGATAGACCGTCCCGCTGCCGCCGACCACGCCACATACCCGGCCGTCCGCCATGAGGAGGTCCTCCACGGCCTCCGCGTGAAGGGTCAAGTTGGGCTGGGCGTCGAGCGCCGCCCGCATGGCGGTCCGGTAAAGCCGGCGATCGATCTGCGCCCTCGGGCCGCGAACGGCCGGGCCGCGGGACGCGTTGAGCATGCGGAACTGGATGCCTGCGGCGTCGGCCGCCCGCCCCATGACCCCGTCCAGGGCGTCGATCTCACGAACCAGGTGGCCCTTGCCCAACCCTCCGATGGCCGGATTGCACGACATCTCGCCGATCGTCTCCAGCCGGTGGGTCAGCAGCAGCGTCCTGGCGCCGAAGCGCGCGGCCGCCGAAGCCGCTTCGCATCCCGCGTGGCCACCGCCGATGACGATGACGTCCCAGACCTGTGTTGTGGCCGATGGCTCCATGGGTGATGGCTTTAACCGACCACGCCGGCGCGGTCGAGGCGCGGAGCCCGGGCAAGACGGCAGGGCAAGCCCTGTTTCACGTGAAACAGCCTATTTGCCGATGCAGAAACTAGCGAAGACCTGGTCGAGAACATCCTCCACCCCGATCGCCCCGGTGACCATGGCCAGGGATCGCAGCGCCAGGCGGACGTCCTCCGCCGCCAGCTCCGGCTCGCCGATGGCCTTCGCCGCCCGCCGCAGGTGTTCCCGGGCCTCCGACAGCCGCCGTTCGTGGCGCAGCCGTGTGGTGGCCGGAAAATCCGCCCCGCCCAGCTCCCGCGACACGGTCGTCATCAGCCAGCGGCGGACCGGCTCCGGCCCGTCCGTCACCAGCGACAGCCCAAGCCTTTCCAGTCCCAGGCTCGCCGCCGCCGCCGTAGCAGCAGCCCCGCACGCGGTCTCGACCAGATCCGTCTTGTTCACCACGCAAAGGTCTCCGGGGCGCATTGATTCGGCGGCCATGGCCCAGCTGTCGTCGTCACTGGCGCGGTCGACGACCCACAGCCGGCGGTCGGCGTCCGTCGCCCAGGCGCGGGCGCGGCGCACCCCTTCGGCCTCCACCGGGTCCGCCGCACGTCGAAGTCCCGCCATGTCCGCCAGGATCACCTGATAGCCGGCGATGATCAGAGGGGTCTCGATGATATCCCGTGTCGCACCCGCCACGGGTGTGACGATGGCCAGCTCGCGCCCCGCCAGGGCGTTCAGCAGAGTGCTTTTCCCGGCATTGGTCGCGCCGACGATGGCCACACGGTAACCGTCCCGCACCCGTCGCCCGCGTTGCCCGTCACGAAGGGCCAGGTCGAGATCGGCGATCAGACCTTCTATGGGCTCGCGGGCCCGGGCCTCCACCTCCGCCGGGATCTCCTCATCGGGGAAATCGACCGCCGCTTCCAGGTTGGCCAGGATGTCGACCAGCGTCTCGCGCCAGTGATGGTAGCGCCGGCCAAGGGCCCCCCGCAGCTGGGCCAGCGCCTGGCGAGCCTGGCCGCTGGTCTCGGCGTCGACAAGGTCAGCCACCGCTTCGGCCTGGTCCAGGTCGAGCTTGCCGTTTTCGAATGCCCGGCGCGTGAACTCTCCGGGTTGGGCCAGGCGCAGCCCCTGGGCCGCCAGCGCGCCCATCACCGCCTCGACGACCGCCGCGCCGCCATGCAGGTGGAGCTCGGCGCAGTCCTCGCCCGTATAGCTGTGAGGGGCCGGGAACCACAGCGCCAGCGCCCGGTCCAGAAGGACGCCCTCCCTGTCGCGGAGGGTGCGCAGACTCGCGCGGCGCGGCCTCAGGTCACCGGCCCCCAGTCGCCGCAAAGCCTCGCGGGACCCCGGACCCGACAGTCTCACAACCGCCACCGCGGCCCTCCCCGGCGCGGTGGCCAGGGCGAAGATCGGGTCGCTCATCCCCCCGTTTTGGAGGAGGAGGACGTCCCGGCGGCGGCGGTCATCAGTTTGCGGAATTGTTCGGTTGCCTGGCCGCCAAAACTCATCCAGCTGCGCATCAGCTCCTCCGGCGACACCATCGCCATATTGGCGTCGAGGCGGCGCTTCATCTCGCTGACCATGTGCTCGTTGAGTCCGGCGACATCCGGGAGCCCGAGAAAAGTCCGCGCCTCCAGCGGCGTGCAGTCAACCTCTAGACGAACCTTCACGGATCACCCTCCGTATATCGCTCGCGCCGGAGCGGCGCCTCAGGTATTCATCGATTGGAAGAAGTCCGCGTTATTCTTGGCGTTACGCAACTTGTCCAACAGGAACTCGATGGCGTCTTGTGGACCCATGGGATTCAGGATGCGACGCAAGACGAAAGTCTTCTGGAGCTGGTCCTTCGGGGTGATCAGCTCCTCCTTTCGGGTGCCGGATTTCAGCACGTCGATAGCCGGGTAGATCCGCTTGTCGGCGACCTTCCGATCCAGGATGATTTCGGAATTGCCGGTTCCCTTGAACTCCTCGAAGATCACCTCGTCCATGCGGCTGCCGGTGTCGATCAGGGCCGTGGCGATGATGGTCAGCGACCCCCCCTCCTCGATGTTCCGGGCCGCGCCGAAGAACCGTTTCGGCTTCTGCAGGGCGTTGGCGTCGACACCGCCGGTGAGCACCTTACCGGAGGACGGGACAGTGGTGTTGTAGGCGCGTCCGAGACGCGTCACCGAGTCCAGCAGGATGACGACGTCGCGCTTGTGTTCCACCAGGCGCTTGGCCTTTTCGATGACCATCTCGGCGACCTGGACGTGGCGTATCGCCGGTTCGTCGAAGGTCGAGGAGATCACCTCGCCGCGCACGGTGCGCTGCATGTCGGTGACCTCTTCGGGTCGTTCGTCGATCAGCAGCACAATGAGGTAGGAATTGGGGTGGTTGGCGGCGATCGACTTGGCGATGTTCTGCAGCATGACCGTCTTGCCCACCCGCGGCGGCGCCACGATCAGGCAGCGCTGGCCCTTGCCCAGCGGCGCGACGATGTCGATCACGCGACCGGAGCGATCCTTCAGGGTCGGATCGTCGATTTCCATGGTCATCCGCTCCTCGGGATAGAGCGGCGTGAGATTGTCGAAATGCACCTTGTGGCGGACATTGTCCGGGTTCTCGAAATTGACCTGGTCAACCTTCACCAGGGCGAAATAGCGTTCGCCCTCACGCGGAGCGCGGATGCCGCCGTCGACGGTGTCGCCGGTGCGCAGGCCGAAACGCCGGATCTGCGAGGGGCTGACATAGATGTCGTCGGGGCCGGGCAGATAGTTGGCCTCCGGGCTTCGCAGGAAGCCGAACCCGTCCTGGACCACCTCGAGGGTGCCGGACCCGAAGATCTCGACCCCCTCCTCGGCCGAGGCTTTCAGGATGGCGAACATCATGTCCTGCTTGCGCATGGCGTTCGCGTTTTCGATGTCGAACTGCTCGGCGAAGGCCAGCAGTTCGGCAGGCGACTTCTCCTTCAGCTCCTGCAGTGACATGCGGGTAAGGCCCAGCGCGGTTATGGTCCGCGCCCCGGCGTTGTCCGACGGACCCGCGCCTTCGGCGTCGGCGCCCTCATCGGGGCTCTCGGTGGCTTCAATATCCAGAACATCTGACATGGGGATCAACTCTTGACGTTCGACTCCGACCCGAGGCTCGGACCGGAAAACTGCTCCGTATGCGCGCGCCAGAGGATGGGCGGCGCGGCGATGGTTATCGGAGGTTTGGCGCACCCGGGCCCGCGGAGGGGCTGGCATGCTTTCACGGACAGGCGATGAAGGACGCCGATCAGGGCGACGCTTCGCCGCTACCCGAAACACAGCCGCGGTCTGTCGTCAAGGGCGGCGGCGACCCCCGGCTCAGGCTGAAGGCGTCACACCCCCCACTTCGTCGTCACCGAAAGGACGATGATGATGGCGGCAATGAAGGGCAGCTCGTTGGTCATCCTCCAGAAGCGTTCACTGTGCACACGCTCGCCGGCGGCGAACCGGCGGCGCGACCGGGCCAGAAACATATGCCAGAACACCAGGAAGGCGACACCTAGAAGCTTGACCACCATCCACGGTGTCGCAAGAATCGCCGTAGTGTCGAAATAGATCAGCGTACCGCCAAGAATAACGACCACGAAGAGCGCCGGGTTCATGATGATCCCGAGCAACTTCTGCTCCATCGTCTTGAAGGTCTCGTCCATATCCGACCCCACCACCGCGCGCGTGTGGTAGGTGAACAGTCTCGGCATATAGAGAAGGCCGGCCATCCAGGCGATCACCGCGAGGATATGCAGGCCCTTGATCACGTTGAACAGCATCACCCGTTTCCCAATTTGCCGGTTCGCCCGCACCGCGCCAGTCCCACCGGACAGGGCTTGCCGTCCGGACAGTATCCCTTCCTTCCTAAAGAAGACGCCACCGCCTTGGCCAGTCCGTCGATGAACGTCGCCTCGGTTCCGACGACCGGTGCGCGCAGGTAGGGCGTCGCGGCGACCTCTGCGGCCAGTTCGGCATAGTCGCGATCCAGTTCGACCAGGGTCTCGATGTGCTCAGACACGAAAGCGATGGGATCGATCAACACCCCGATCCCGTCGCGCCCGGCCGCTTCGATGGCCTCGGGTGTCGATGGCCCGATCCATTTCAGAGGCCCGACCCTCGACTGATAGCAGATCCGCCAGTCCCAGCCCTCGCCAAGGCGGGCGGCCACGGCGGCGCAGGTGGCCTCGATCTGCCATTGATAGGGATCGCCGCTGTTGGCGATCTGCTCCGGGAGGCCGTGGGCGGAAAACAGCAGCCGCACTTTCGGTCGGCCAGCGGCCTCCCAGGTGCGCAGGATCTGGCTGACATGGGCCTCCACCAGTCCGTCGTTGTCATACCAGCAGCAGAGGCCATGGATATTGCCAGGACCCTTGTAGGCCCTCTTCCACGCGTCGAGCGACGAGCCGGTGGTGGTGGTCGAGAACTGCGGGTAGAGTGGCGTCAGGACCACATGGTCTGGAGCCCAGGCGGCGACCTCCGCCGCGGCCTCCTCGGTCAGGGGCCGCCAGTAGCGCATGGCGATGAAGATACGGATGTTCAGATGAGGCAGAGCCAGGCTCAGGGCTGTCTGGAGACTCGCCGACTGCGCCTCGGTTTCCGGCACGATGGGTGAGCCGCCGCCCATCTGGGCGGAGTTGGCGATCGCCGACTTCTCCCTCAGCCGGGCGATGAGCGCGGCCAGCGGCCGTCGGACGAGCCAGGGCGCGCCGATGATCGCCGGGTCCGAGAACAGGTTCTCCAGAAACGGACGCACCGCCTGTGGTCCGTCCGGTCCGCCGAGATTGAACAGGACGACCGCGAGGCGGGGCCTTGCTTCACTCATCGGTCAGGCGCTCGGTCCGACACAGTCGCATGCTTGATCACTGGCCCCCGCAAATTCGCCATCGACGACCCGTCCGGCCTATCGCCTGAAGGATCGCCCCTGAGGCGCCTTAGACAGCGTTCGAGCCCGCCTCTCAAGACCCCTCTTATGAGACGCCTTTCTTCAGTCTTTCTTAAGAGATTTAGGTTTTTGGTAGTTTGAATAGGACCCCTGATGATGGGGATGGTCGCTGACGCAGCCGGCTGTCCCCTCGAGATCCCCCGACACGTCTGTTCGAAAGCGCACCGGAACTCATCTCGCCGAAGGCCGTGCATAAGATACAAAGCTCTGATTTTGCAAAGAAATGTGCGCGACGATTTGGGGACAGACCTGTGAACGCCCTGGGGGGCGCCCCGCCATGCGGCCATGGCTTGCTGTGGCTGTCCACAGCCGGAAGCTTTGGGGAAAACCCCTGCCGTTGCGGCCCGCTTATCCCCCGCCGGACAGCGCGGCGTCATTGCGAGGAATTCTGGCCCCCGTGCTTCCACGCTAGGCGGGGATTGATTAAGCAACCGTTAACCGACACTCCACAGGCTGCGTCACGCACTGCGATCGAGGGTAAGCGCCAGACATGACCTCGCCCCAGCGGCTCGCCACCTATTTTCACGTCCATCTGGTGTCGGATTCTACCGGCGAGACACTCAACGCTATGGCTCGCGCCGCCTGCGCCCGCTTCAACAATGTGCTCGAGATCGAACATATCTACGCCCTTGTGCGCTCGCCGGCCCAGCTCGAGCGGGCCCTGGTGGAGATCGCCAACGCGCCGGGCGTCGTGCTGCACACCATCGTCGATGAGACCCTGCGCAGCGCCTTGGAGGAAGGCTGCCAGAAGCTGGAAATGCCGTGTTTCGGGGCGCTCGATCCGCTGGTCTCCGCTCTGTCCTGGTATCTGGGCGCGCCCCTGTCGACCCAGGTGGGCGCGCAGTACGCTCTCGACAGCGACTATTTCAACCGCATGGACGCTCTCTCCTACGCGCTGGGGCATGACGACGGTCAGGGTGGCCAGGACCTCAAGCTCGCCGACGTGGTTCTGGTGGGCGTTTCGCGTACGTCAAAGACCCCGACCTGCATCTATCTGGCGCACAGGGGGGTCAAAGCCGCCAACATCCCCCTTGTGCCCTCCTCGGGCGTCCCGGCCCGCCTCCTGGATCTGAAAGGCGTGCCGGTGGTCGGTCTCACCCTTTCCCCGGATCGCCTGGTGCAGATCCGTCGCAACCGCCTGCGCAGCCTCAGCGAGAGCCGGGAAAGCGCCTATGTCGACAACGAGGCCGTCCGCGCCGAGGTTGTCGCCGCCCGGCGGCTGTTCGAGCGCCAGGGCTGGCCGGTGATCGACGTCACACGCCGGTCGGTGGAGGAAACCGCCGCGGCGGTGATCAACATCCTCTCGCGCGGCGCCGCACAGGTCGAGGTTCTGGGTTGACCCAGATCCTCCTGGCTTCCGCCAGCCCATCGCGTGCGGCTCTGCTCCGCTCGGCCGGCGTGCCCTTCCTGGTCCGGCCGTCCGATGTCGACGAGGAACCGGTCAAGACCCGTCTGCGCGGCGAGGCGGCCGATCCTGCCCGAATTGCCCGGACGCTGGCTGACATCAAGGCCCAGTCGGTGTCGGCCGAACACCCGGGGCTGGTGATCGGCGCAGACCAGACCCTCGACCTGGACGGTGTCGCCGGCGACAAGACGGGCTCTCTGGACGAGACCCGGCGGGTTCTGCAGGCCCTGCGCGGCCGAACCCACCTCCTTTGCTCGGCCGTGACCGTGGCGAGGGATGGCGTTATCCTCTGGCGCCACCTCAGCGCCCCGCGTCTGACCATGCGCGCATTCTCCGACGCGTTCCTCGACGACTATCTGGCCGAATGGGGCGACGCGGTCGCAGGCAGTGTCGGCGCCTATCACTATGAGGCCGCCGGGGCCCAGCTCTTCGAATGCGTCGAGGGCGACTACTTCGCCGTCCTCGGCCTGCCGCTGCTTGAGCTTCTCGACTTTCTGCGCACCGCCGGAGCTCTGCCCACATGACCCGGCCGATCTCGGGCGCCACCCTCGTCGCTGGCGTCGCCGGATTTCCAGTCCGCCATTCGCTCAGTCCGGCGATTCACAACGCCTGGCTCTCCGCGGAGGGCCTCGACGGCGTCTATGTGGCCTTCGCCCCTCCGGCAGAAGGCTTCGCCGCCTTCGCGCTGGGCCTGCGCGGCGGGGCCGTCCGCGGCCTCAACGTTACCGCCCCGTTCAAGGAGACGGCCCTGGCTCTCGCCGACCGGGCTTCGGACCGGGCCCGGCGGGCGGGCTCGGCGAACCTGCTGATCTTTGGGGCCGATGGCGTCGTCGCCGCCGACAACACCGACGGAGAAGGCCTGCTGTACGCCTTCCACCGTCAGGTCGAAGGCTTCGACGCCGCCGCTGGACCGGTTGTCGTTCTTGGCGCCGGCGGCGCGGCCCGGGGCGCAGTCGCCGCCTTTCTCGACGCCGGCGCCCCGCGGGTCGAGATCGTCAACCGCGATCCGGCCCGGGCGGAGGCGTTGGCGGCGCTGTTCGGCGCTCGCGCCCGCAGCTGGGTCACATCGAACGCCGCACAGGCCTGCGCCGGCGCGGCTGTCCTTATCAACGCCACGCCCCAGGGCCTGGGAGGCGCTCCGCCGCCCGCCGCGCCGCTCGCCGCCCTGCCGGACCACTGCGTGGTGATGGACATGGTCTATCGGCCCCCGCGTACGCGTCTGCTCGAGGCCGCCGTCGCCCGCGGCCTGCGAACCGTCGACGGCTTGGACATGCTGATCGGTCAGGCGTCGCCCAGTTTCGAAGCGTTCTTCGGCCGCCGGCCGCCGCCGATCGATGCACGGGCCGTGGCCCTCAGCGCGATGGAGAACGACGGATGATCACCCTGGGGCTCACCGGCTCGATCGGCATGGGCAAGTCGACAACCGCGGCGATGTTCGCCGAGGCCGGTGCGCCGGTCTATGACGCCGACGCCGAGGTGCGGCGGCTCTACGCGCCGGGCGGAGCGGCGGTCGCGGCGGTCGGGGCCGCCTTCCCGGGCGTGGTGGTTGACGGCGGCGTTGACCGCGCCCGGCTCGCCGAGGCCGTTCTGGGCGACCCCGCAGCCCTGGCCAGGCTCAACGGCCTGGTGTGGCCGCTCATGGGCGCCGCGCGGGCGGCCTTCTTCCGCGACGCCGAGGCCCAGGGCGCGACCCTGGTTGTTCTCGACATCCCCCTGCTGCTGGAAACCGGCGGCGAAAAGAGCGTCGATGTGGTGGTGGTGGTGTCCGCTCCTGCCGACATGCAGAGACAGCGCGTTCTGGACCGTCCGGGGATGAACGAGGCCAAGTTCGCGGCCATTCTCGCCGCCCAGCTGCCGGACGCCGAAAAGCGCGCGCGCGCGGATTTCGTGGTCGACACCAGCCACGGCCTGGAAAGCGCCCGCCGGCAGGTTCACGACATCCTGGCGATCTTGCGCGACCGGGCGAAGCAGTCGAAGTGACGGCGGATGGCGCGCGAGATTGTTCTTGATACGGAGACCACCGGTCTGGACCCGCGGCAGGGCCACAGGGTCATCGAGATCGCCTGCGTCGAGCTGCGCGACTACCTGCCTACCGGCCGCCATTTCCACTGCTATATCAATCCCGAACGGGACATCGACCCGGACGCTGAGCGGGTTCACGGTCTCTCGCGCGCCTTCCTGGCCGACAAGCCGGTCTTCGCCCACGCCGACGTCTGCGAAGCCTTTCTCGAATTCATCGGCGATGCGCCGCTTATCGCCCACAACGCCGGATTCGACCGCGGCTTTCTCAACGCCGAGCTCGACCTCGCCGGACGGGCGCCGCTCCCCGAACCGCGTTGGATCGACAGCCTGGCCATGGCCCAGCAGCGGTTTCCCGGGGCCTACAATTCGCTCGACGCCCTGTGCAAGCGCTTCAAGATCTCCCTGGCCGACCGCGAGAAACACGGGGCGCTGATCGACACCCAACTGCTCGCCGGCGTCTATCTGGAGCTGCGCGGCGGCCGCGAGGCGACCCTCGATCTCAGCCAGACAACGACGGGATCGGAGACGCGGATGGTGCGGCAGGTCGCCCATGGGCCACGTCCGCGCCCTTTGGCGCCGCGCCTGACGGAGCCGGAGCGGTTGGCCCACGAGGCCTTCATCGCCAGCGAGATCAAGTCGGGTGCGCTCTGGCTCACCCTGGGCGGCGGCTGAGCCCGGGGGCCTTCCGCAGGATCATGCGTTGCCGGCCTGCGCCGCCTCGGCCTGGGCCTTGCGGGCCAGATAGATGGCCGCGAAGTCCATCGGCTCGAGCATCAGCGGCGGGAAACCGCCTTCCGCCGACAGGTCAGCGATAAGCCGGCGGGCGAAGGGGAACAGATAGCGCGGGCATTCGATCATCAGAACCTGCTCGAGGTCCTCGGGGTCGACGCCGACGATCTGGAAGAGGCCGGCGTAGACCAGTTCCAGCTGGAACACCGCCTCGCCATCCCGACGGGCCGCGGCGGTGAGCTTGAGTTCAACCTCGAACACTCCGCCTTCGCGGCCGCTGGCGTTCAGTTCGACGGCCAGGTCGATCTGCGGCGAGTTGGCGCCGCCCCGAAGCGATTCCGGGGCCCGCGGATTCTCGAACGACAGGTCGCGGACGTACTGCGCCAGGATCCGGATCGCGGGCTGGGCGGCGGCCGCCTGGGCGTCGGCGTCAGCGGGCGGCGGGGCGTAGGTGTCGGTCATTCTGGGATCGTCCGTGGTTGGCCCTGCCCGGGCGGGCGGCAAGGAGCCGGCTGGCTATCATGAGCCCCGCTGCGTCGCAACGTCAGCCTGCTGACGCGCCCGCTGCTTTACCCTATATAGCGGGTTCACCCATTCGAAAGGCGTGTGCCTCCCTTGCGGATCCTCGAACTCATCATCCTCGCCGCCCTGGCGGCGGTGGTCCTGTTTCAGCTCTACGCCGTCCTGGGTCGCCGGGTCGGGCGTGGCGCCGACGAGACACCCCGGGCGATCGCCCCGCCACTGGAAACCCCCCGGCTGACGCCTCCGCTCGCCGAACCGACCGCGAATGTGTCGGGTCTGGCGGCGTTGCGCGCCCGCGATCCCAGCTTCGATGTCACCGCCTTCCTGCAGGGGGCCCGGCAGGCTTATCAGATGATCGTCACCGCCTTCGCCACCGGCGACCGCGCCGTCTTGAAGCCCCTGCTGGCCGAGGACGTCATGACCGGCTTCGACGCCGCCATCCGCCAGCGCGAGGCGGAGGGCCGTAGCGAAAGCGTCGATTTCCTGCAGACCCCGCGCGCCGATTTCGAAGGTGTCAGTCTGGTAGGTGATCTGGCGAAGGCCTCGGTGCGCTTCCTGGCGGAATTCCGCAGCCGCTCCAAGGGGCCCGAGGGCGAGGCGGTCGACGATCGCCGCACCGCCGAGATCTGGACGTTCCAGCGCAATCTCAAGAGCCGCGACCCCAACTGGACCCTCGTGCACGTGGACGCCGCGGAGGCTTGATGCGCGGCCGGGTTCTGGCCGCCCTGCTGGCCGCCGCCGCGCTCGCCGGTTGCGCCAGCCAGGCGCCGAGCCCACCGTCGACGGGCCGATTGCCGACCGTGGCCCAGCCGCCGTCTCCCGGGCCGCGTCCGGCCCCGATCGAACCGGCTCCTCCCGCGGCCGCCACACCCGCCGCGCCGGGCTCGCCATTTGACGCCCTCGGCGGCTGGGACCAGGAGGATCACGCCGCCGCCCTGGATGCGGTCCTCGCCGGCTGCCGCGTCGCCCGTGACGCGGACCTCGCCGAGGTCTGTCGCCGCGCCGCAGCCCTGGGCCATCTCGAGGAACCCCGCGCCCGCGCCTTCCTGGAAACCCACTTCCGGCCGCAGCCTGTCCCCGAGACCGGCCTGCTCACCGCCTATTTCACGCCCGTCTATGAGGCGCGGTCCCGCCGGGGGGGCGAGTTCACCGCGCCGGTGCGCCCCCGCCCCGCCGATCTGCCGCGCCCCGTTGCGGGCGCCGCGACGCCCCTCTACCCCGATCGCGCCGAGATCGAACGCCGACCGGCCCATGGCGCCCTGGCCTGGATGCGACCGGAGGACCTGTTCTTCCTGCAGATCCAGGGATCCGGGGTGCTGGAGGATCCTGATGGCGGTCGTCGCCGGGCGGTCTTTGACGGCTCCAACGGCGCCCCCTTTCTCGGCCTGGCGGCGCCCATGCGCCAGCAGGGCCTGCTCGTCGACCAGGACACCTCCGCCGAGCGCATCCGCGCCTGGCTGGCGGCCAACCGTGGTCCGCGGGCGGAGGCGGTGATGCGACTGAACCGGCGTTATGTCTTCTTCCGTCTTGAGCCGGACGATGGCGGTGAACCGGCCGGCGCAGCCGGCCTGAGGCTGACACCGGGCCGGGCCCTGGCGGTGGACCCTGCCGCCCACGCCATGGGCGAGGTCCTCTGGCTGGACGCCGCCTCGCCGGTTTTGAGCGGGGCCTTTCCCGCCTACCGGCGCCTGGCGCTGGCGCTCGACACCGGCGGCGCCATCCACGGGCCCGCCCGTGTCGACCTCTATCTCGGCCGCGGGCCCGACGCCGGTCTGGAGGCGGGGCGGGTGCGCCACGTGCTTCGTCTCTACCGCCTCGTTCCTGTCCTGCCTCCGGGCGCATGAAACCGCCGGCCGACGACGCCGACGCCCGACTCTGGGGCGTGATCACCGCCACGGTCAGGCCGCTGCGCAGCCGTCACCGGCCGCGGGTCGCGGCGGCTGCCGCGCCAGCGACGCCCGCGGTGACACCGCCGCCCCCGTCTGCGCCGCCAGGCCCCGCGCGGACCCGGGCCCCACACCATCCGCCACACGCGCCGGCCGCGCGAAAGACCCCGCCGCGGCCCCACCTGCCGCCTCAGCCCATCGAACCCGGCCGCCGCCGCCGCATCGATCGCGGTCACGAGCCTCCGGCGGCCGTCGTGGACCTTCATGGCCTCAACCAGGACCAGGCCCGGGCCGCGCTCACCGGTTTCATTCTGCGGGGCTGGTCCGAGAACCGCCGCACAATACTCGTGATCACCGGCAAGGGGGCGCTGGGCGACGGCGTCCTGCGCCGCCGGGTGCCCGAATGGCTCGGCGAGCCGCCCCTTCGCCAGATCGTCGCCGGTCTCTCCGAGGCCCACCGCCGCCATGGCGGCGAGGGGGCGATCTATGTGGCGCTCAAGCGGGCCGATCCGCGGTAGGCGGGGGGCGCCGATTTCACCCGGCCGAGGCGGCGGACTTCTGGCCGCATGCCACGGGTGGGTTCGCACGGCGCCCTTTCCCTGTAGACTGAGAACAGGCGCGGTCGAGCTGGAGCGGGGTCGCCCATGATCAGACGAGGCGGCTGACCATGGTCCAGGGCGCAGCTCTCGATCTCGACAGGTCCATCGTCACCCGCGACGGCTGGCGGCTGCGCATCCGCCCCATCTGGCCGGAGGATGCGCCGGCGCTCATCGAAATGGCGGAGCGTTCCACGCCGGAGGATTTGCGGCTGCGCTTCTTCACGCCGGTCCGACTCGACCACGGCACGCTCGCCGCCCGTCTGACCCGCTACGACCACGACCGGCAGATCGCCGTGGCGGCCTGGGATCCCGCCTCGCCGCGCGGCGAGGGCGAGTTCCTGGCGGTCATGCGCCTGATCTGCGCGCCGGACGACAGCAGCGGCGAGTTCGCCGTCATGGTCCGTTCCGACCTCAAGGGCCACGGCGTCGGCCGTCGCCTGATGGAGGAGATGCTGGGTTGGGCCGTCGCCCGCGGGCTGCCGCGGGTGGAGGGCGTCGTGCTCGCCGAAAATCGCGCCATGCTGCATATGGTCCGCGCCTGTGGCGGTGTGGTGGAACCCTACGGCGATGACTTTCCCGCCGTTCGGGTCCGTTTCGACCCGGCGGTCCTGGACCCGGCAGGCTGACAGGCGGTCGCTGCCAGAGAAAGCGCCTCGCAACGGACCGCCCCTCCGCCTATGAGGAGCCGGCGGGCGGGGCGAAGAGGTTCAGCGGATGACGACGGGCAGGACGAGGCCGCTGGCGACCGCCGCCGCCGTGATGGTCGGGCTGGTGGTCCTGGCCGGGGCGTGGGCGTTCATCCAGTCGCGGTCCCAGGCGATTGTCGAGGCGCGCCATCCCCTCGATCCCAGCCCCGTGGCGGCCGCGACGACACCCGAGGCGGTTGCCCGCGGCGGGCGACTGGTCGCCGTCACCGCCTGCGGCGGCTGCCATGGCCCCGATCTCACCGGCGGTCCGCTCAATGTCGCCGGGACGCAGGTCCCCACGCCGAATCTCACGCGTCTCGCATCCAGGCAATCTGACGCCGAACTGGACCGGGCGATCCGGCGGGGTCTGCGCCCGGACGGAACCAGCGAACTGGTCATGCCCTCGGCCGCCTACGCCGGCTTCACCGATGACGAGGTCGCCGCGATGATCGGCTATCTGCGCAGTCTTCCGGGAAAGGGGGTCCAGCCGGCCCGACCGCATCCGGGGCCCTTCCTTCGCGTGGCTCTGGTGGCGGGCTGGGTCAGGCCGGACGCCGAGGCCGTCCTGAGGGCCCGGCCGCCCCTTGACGCCGGGCCGGCCGTCGCCGCCGGCCGCCATCTTGCCGCCATCGCCTGCGGACGCTGCCACGGGACCGACCTTGGCGGCGTGCGTGACGCCGGTCCCGACATGACCGTGCGCGGCTATTTCACCCCTGCCCAGTTCCACACCCTGCTGCGCAAGGGCGAAGCGGTCGGGGCCGGCAACATGGCCCTGATGAACGAGACGGCCCAGGCCAGCTTCAGTCATTTCACCGACGGCGAGATCGACGCCATCTACGCCTATCTGGACGCCCGCGACCGCATCCTCGCCGCCCGGGCCGCCCGGCGCAAAACGTCCTGAAGGCGTTCGCGTCCGACACTGAACTGGACCGATCTGGTCGGCGATCAGCGCGCGGCTGGCGCCGGCCTGGCGGCGCGTCCGGGATCGAGCAGGCCCAGGCCCAGGTCGTTCACGCCTCCGGGGGCCTGGCCGTTGGCCAGAACCACCACGCCCACGCCGGCGTCGCGGTCCAGACCGATGAAGGCGTGATAGAAGCCGTCCTTCCAGATCAGTTCCCGCCCTCCCTCCCGCACAACGTTCCACCCCAGCGCGGCCTCGGTCGACGGCGGCTGACCGCCCGGCCGGCGCGTGGCCAGCATCCGCTGCAGACCAGCCGCCAGGCTCGGCTCGCGCCGGCCCAAAAGGGCCTCCAGCAGCACCGCAAGGTCGTCGGCCGTTGAATAGAGGGCGCCCGCGCCGGCGAGGGCCCCGTAGTCGCGGCGGGTGGAGCGCCCGCCGGTCATGTCGTACTCCACGGCCTCCCGCGCGCGCATGTCGAGGGTCAGTTCGGGTCGGGTGTCCTTCAGGCCCAGCGGTCCGGTCACCCGCGCCTCCACCAGCGCAGGCCAGCCCACCGCCTCACGGGTCGCCAGGGCCTCGCCCAGCAGGCCGTAACCGAGGTCGGAATAGGCGTAGCGGCGCTGCGCCCGGGGAACCGGCGGTTCTGAGGCGACGAAGTCGAAAAGGGCGCCGCGGGAATATCCGGCGAAGGGATTGGTGTGATCGCGCGAGGCGCGGTTCCTCGGCCAGGCAGGCAGGCCAGAGGTCATGGTCGCCAGATCCGCCCAGGTCACAGCGAGGTCGCCGGCGTGCGGGAGCCGGTTGGCGGGCCTGGGAAGGGAGTCGGCCACCGCGCCATCCACCATCAGCGCTCCACTCTCGACAGCCTGGGCCAGCAGCAGGGCGGTGAAGACCTTGGTGACGGAGGCGACCTGGAACACGGTCTCGCCGGTCATCGGCCTTCCGTCACCCCGCGCCAGGGTCCCGTAAGCGATGGTGCGCCGTCCCGCGGGGCCGACGATCTCCACCACCATACCGCTGCCCTGCCGACGACCGTCGACCCGGTCGGCGAGCAGGGTGCGGATTTCCGCGTCCGTCGGTGTGGGCGCGGGCGCGGCCGCCCGGGCCGGAACCGCAAAGGCCGCGACCATCGCCAGCCCCAGGCTCAAGGCGCGCATTATCATGGAACCAAGGATGACAGGCCTGGCCGCAGGTCAAGCGCCGGATGCGCTCAGGCCTCACCCGGCCTGAGTATTTTCCGACCCTGTCGCCGGGGACTCCCCTGCCGCAGGGTGGCAGGATTGCCACCGACGTCTGTCGGCTTGTCGGGAAATGTCGGGCGATCTTCGATCGGGACCGCCCCACCAGGATCAGGTCGCCGCCGACCACCTGATCGTCGCCGCGACGGCCCGACACCGTCCTGTCGCGGCGCCCAGAGCAAAGGACCGATTGTTTGGGGGACCCCTACAAGACCCTCGGCGTCTCGACGGACGCCACCCAGGCCGAGATCCGCCGGGCCTATCACAAGCTGGCCAAGACCCATCACCCGGACCTCAACCCGGGCGACGACAAGGCGGAGGCCGTGTTCAAGGGCGTCACGGCCGCCAACGACATCCTGTCCGACCCCGAAAAGCGGGCGCGTTTCGACCGGGGTGAGATCGACGCCTCCGGGCAGGCGCAGGCGCCACGGTCGTCCTATCGCGACTATGCCGAGGGTGACACCGGGCGGCGCTACAGCCGGGGTGGTGGCCCGGGCGACTGGGACGAGAGTGACTTCGCCGACATCTTCAGCACGACCTTCGGAGCCGGGGCGACACGCGGCGGCGACAGATCCCGCCGGGGCGCCGACGAACACTACTCTCTCGCCGTCGGCTTTCTCGACGCCATCAACGGCGCGACGCAAAGATTGACCCTGCCCTCGGGCCGGACCCTCGAGGCCAAGATCCCGGCGGGCGCCGCCGACGGACAGATCCTGCGTCTGCGGGGCCAGGGCGGTCCGGGCCGCAACGGCGGCCCCTCCGGCGATGCGCTGGTCGAGGTCATCGTCTCCCCGCACCCGGTCTTCACGCGCGCCGGCCAGGACATCCGCATGGAGCTTCCCATCACCCTGTCAGAGGCCGTGCTCGGGGGCGCCATCGAGGCTCCGACACCGGGCGGCATGGTGCGCGTCCGCATCCCGCCCGGCTCGGACAACGGCTCCGAACTCCGGCTGCGCGGCCGGGGAGCGCCGGCCCACGCCGGCCAGGCCGCCGGCGATCTGTACGCGACCCTGCGGGTCGTCATCGGTCCGCCGGATGAGGCCCTGAAGGTGTTCCTGGAAACCTGGAAGCCAGACCCCGCCAGCAATCCCCGGTCATCGATGGAGACCCGGCCATGATCACCGTCGAGGTGCTCCTCACCCGACTGCCCGGCCTGCCTCTCGGGGACCTGGAGCGCTGGATCTCCAACGACTGGGTGAGGCCGGACGGCGGTCAGGGGCATTATGGTTTCCGCGAGATCGATGTGGCGCGGGTGCGGCTCATCCGGGAGTTGCGCGACGACCTGGCCATCGATGAGGCGGCCCTGCCGGTCATCCTGCTGCTGCTCGACCAGGTCTACGACCTGCGCCGGCGGCTGGCGGCGCAGCGCGGGGGGCCGGGGCCTGCAAGGCCGTGAACCTCGATCGGCGGTCAGCGCCGGGCCGCGGCCGCGACCGCGGGCCAAAGATCGTCCGACGGTCCGTACCACGCCGCGTAAAGGGACGCCTGGACGAAGACCCAGTCCAGCAGCCGGCCGGGCTCCAGGTCCGTCATCCGCCCGATCGTCCCGGCGCGCCGGCGAAGGACGCCCGGCGCCTGCGCCGCCACGGGGTCGGGCGCGATGGCCATCAGGGCGTGATCGAAGGCGCGATCGCCGAGCAGGCCCTTGGGGTCGATCGCCAGCCAGCCGCGCTCTCCGGCGTCGAGCACATTGCCGTGGTGCAGGTCGCCGTGCAGCGGCCGCATCTCAACGGTGGTCGCCAGAAACCGCTGCGCCGTCCCGGCCGCCTGGACGAAGGTCCCCCCACGCTCCAACGCCGCCCCGGGCAGGGTGTCCAGCCAGCGGTCCAGCGGGACCAGGCCGTCGTATATCGCGGCCCTTCCGGCGGAATGGATGGCGTCGCCGACGCCGCAGAGCGTCTCCAGGGCCTCGTCCTCATCGAGGTCGCCGAGCCGGTGGGCGCCGGCGGCGCGCTCCATGAGAACCGCGTCGGCCTCGCGTTCGAACACCCGCACGGCGCCCTGGCCGTCCAGAGCCTGCAGAAAGCGCGATCCGGCGACCTCCTGTTCGGCCATGGCGGCCTTGAGCATCAGGGGCGCGCCGCCCCGCCGCACCGGCAGCAGCCGGCTCCACTGGCTGGCGAAGGGCGCCCCGTCCGGCAACAGCCGCCAGCGCGCCAGCCACGGGGCGAAAACCGCCAGATCGTCTGATCGCTCGGTCATTCGGCTTTGCGGCTCAGACGAAGGCGGTGCGCACCTCGCCCAGGCCCTGATCGAAACGGCAGACGATGTCGTCGCCGGCCCTGACCGGAATGGCCCGGACGAAGGACCCGGTCAGGATGACCTGGCCGGGTTCGAAGGTGACGCCGAACTCGCCGAGCTTGTTGGCCAGCCAGGCGACCGAGGTCACCGGATTGCCCAGCACGGCCGACGCCACGCCCTCCTGTTCGACCTCGCCCCGGCGCACGATCGATCCCCGCACGGTGCGGATGTCGATCTGGTCCAGGCGTCGCGGATTGGCCCCCAGAACCACCGCCCCGCAGGCGGCGAGATCGGCGACGGTGTCGATCAGGTCCATCCCGGGGCCCCTGGCGACCCGGAAATCCACGATCTCGATGGCGGGAAGAACGAACTCGGTGGCGCGCAGAACGTCCACCGGCAGAACCCCTGGTCCCCGGAGCGCCTGACCCATGACAAAGGCGATCTCGATCTCGATCATCGGGTCGAACAGCGCCGCCATGGGGACCGGCGTATCCTCCGGGAAGAACATATCGTCGGTCATGGCGCTGAAATCCGGCTCGGCCGAACCGGCCATGGCCTGCATGGCCTTGGACGTCAGGCCGACCTTGTAGCCGCGGATCCGGCGGCCCTCGGCCAGACGCCGCGCCACGAAGGCCTCCTGGATGCGATAGGCGTCCTCGACCTCGATACCGGGGTAGGTCCTGGTCAGCAGCGGCAGGGGCCTGCGGGTGCTGTAGACCTCGATGAGGTCGTCGACGATGGCGGACCGGGTGGCGTCATCCAGCACGGCGTTCTCCTTGAGGTTTGCGGTCCTCCGCCCGTGAAACCGGCCTTGCCCGGCGCATCAGACGGGCCCGAGACCGGTGAGGATCAGATCGAGGCGCTTGCGCAGTCGCGCGGCGAAAAGGGCCCGCGGCGTCATGCCGGCCAGCCAGGAAATCAGGCCCAGATAGTAGGCCCCGAACAGCGCTTCGGCGGCCAGAACCGGATCGGCGTCCGGGCGAACCCGTCCCAGCCTCTGGCCGTTGATGATGACGCCACCCAGGCCGGCGAAGATCTCGCGCATCAGGCTCTGGATGAAGGGGTGGGTCTGCGGTGAGGCCGGAATGGCGATTTCCTTGATCAGCACCCGCGCCAGATCGAGGTCGCGGGCGTGGTAGTCGGTCATCACCCCGAACACCCTAACCAGCTGGTCGATCAACGGCGCCTCCGCGTCCAGCGCCTCCAAAGCCTGCCGGGTGGTGGCGACCATTTCGTCGCGGAAGACCATAATCAGCAGGTCTTCCTTGGATTTCACATAGAGAAACAGGGTCCCCGCCCCGATGTCCGCCGCCTCGGCTATGGCCTGGGTGGTGGTGTGCTCGAAGCCGCGCTCGGCGAACAGCCGCTGGGCCGCGGCGATGATGCGGCGCAGCTTCTCCTGCTTGTTGCGCTCCCGCCGACCCGGCGCGGGTTCGGCGGCCGTCGCCAGGGCGGAATTCTGAACGGACGGGGTCAAGTTCGCCACAGCTCCTGGGGCCGACGTCACGCGCATCCTTTGTCCGCCGGGGCGGCTCTCCGTGGCAAGGCCGTCGTCGGCCGGGGAATAAAAATGATTGCACTCATTTTTGAGCCGTGTCACTAAATTCCTCTCCAGGCGCCGAGGCGGCCCGGCGATGCGTTCGCCGGACGCCGGCGACCCGAGGGAGGCGCGCGAAAGTCATGCCGATCGAGGTCCAGACGCTGTCTGCACGGGTTCGTCCGGTCGGCGCCCCGATGATGAACCCTACGGCGGAGACCCGGTGATGACGACGAACACGGTGACGGTCGAGGGGGTGGAGGTCTCCACCGACCACTGGATCGACGGCAGGCGGGTGTCCTCCGCCGAACGCTTCGCGGACATGTCCCCCGTGGATGGCTCGCATCTGGCGGATGTAGCCTCCGGCGGCAGGGCCGAGGCCGACGCGGCCGTGGATGCCGCCCGCCGGGCCTTTCCCGCCTGGGCGGCTCTGGGACCGGAGGGTCGGCTGCCGATTCTCAAGCGGTTCGCCGAGGGTCTTCGCGCCCGGGTCGGCGAACTCTCGGCCGTGGAGACCATGGACAATGGCTCGCTGCTGATGGCCAACGTCCATCGCGTCGTGCCGCGCGCCGCCCAGAATATCGAGTTCTTCGCCGACTGGGCCATGACGCTGGACGGCCACACCATCGATTCGCCGGAGGTGGTCAACCACGTCAAATACGACCCGGCCGGGGTGGCGGCGCTGATCACGCCCTGGAACGCGCCGCTGATGCTGACCACCTGGAAAGTCGGGCCGGCCCTGGCGGCGGGCAACACCGTCGTGGTCAAGCCGCCCGAGTGGGCGCCCCTGACCTGCTCCCTGATGGCCGACATCGCCCATGCGGCCGGCGTGCCGGCCGGCGTGCTCAATGTCGTGCAGGGGATCGGCGAGACCGCTGGCGACGCCCTGGTCAACAACCCGGACCTCAACCGGATCAGCTTCACCGGGTCGACCGACACCGCCCGCCTCATCGGCCAGGCCGCCGCCCGGTCGATCACGGCCATGAGCGCCGAACTGGGCGGCAAGTCGCCCTTCATCGTCTGCGCCGACACCGACCTCGACGCCGCCGCCCAGACGGTGGCGGGCCAGTACAACAACGCCGGTCAGGTGTGCCTGGCGGGCACCCGCATCCTGGTTGAAGACTCCATCGCCGCGCCGTTCCTGGAGAAGGTGCGCGAGGCCTCGCAGCGCATGACCCTGGGCGACCCCCGCGACAAGGCCACCCGCGTTGGCCCGCTGATCACCCGCGAGCACTTCGATCGCGTCGCCGGTTTCGTCGACCGGGCCCGGACCGACGGGGCGACGCCCCTGTGGGGCGGCTCGAGGGCGGATGTCGGGGCGCTCTATTTCCAGCCGACAATGTTCGGCGACGTCGCTTCCGACATGGAGATCGCCCAGAAGGAGGTCTTCGGCCCCGTCCTGATCTGGCAGACGTTCTCGTCCGACGACGAGGTCATCGCCATCGCCAACAACACCCGCTATGGCCTCGCCGGCACCCTGTTCTGCGGTGACGAGGCCCGCGCCATGCGCATCGCCTCCCGGGTCGTCGCCGGCACCCTGTGGGTCAACTGCTTCTTCGTCCGTGACCTGGCTGCCCCGTTCGGCGGCTCGCGACAGAGCGGCATCGGCCGCGAGGGCGGCTCGTGGAGCTTCGACTTCTACGCCGACATCAAGAACATCTCCGTCCGCAAGGGCGGATTCAAGACCCCGACGGGAGCCTGACATGGTCCAGATCACCGAGCTCGGATACGTTGCCCTTGGGGTGAAGAACCTCGCCGAATGGACGGCTTTCGCGTCCAGCATCATCGGCCTCGAGGCCTTCGACGAGGGTGAACCCGGACGCGCCTACCTGCGCATGGACTACTGGCGTCATCGCATCATCCTCGACGAAGACGGATCCGACGACCTGAACGTCCTGGGATTCCGCGTCGCCGGGGTCGAGGAATTCCGGGCCATGGCCCGGCGACTCACCGACGCCGGCGTCGCGGTGCGCATCGGCTCCCCGGCCGAGGCCGACGCCCGCCGGGTCCTCGAGATCATGATGCTGAACGACGCCAGCGGCTATCCCATCGAGATTTTCCACGGTCCCCAGGTCCAGGCCGACCGGCCTTTCCACCCGGGGCGGCGGATGCACGGTCGTTTCCGCACCGGCGATGGCGGCATGGGCCACCTGATCCAGCACCAGACCGTCGGACTGGACCGGACCTACGAGTTCTACAAGCTGCTGGGGATGCGCGGCGGCGTCGAGTACCGCATCCCGATACCGGGGGCGCCGGGTCCCGCCGAGCTGCTGTTCATGCACTGCAACGAACGCGATCACACCGTCGCCTTCGGCGCGCCGGGAAAGAAGCGCATCAACCACCTGATGCTCGAGGTCGAGAACTTCGACGACGTCGGCCTGACCTACGAGATCGTGCAGCGCGCCGGCCTGGCCATGGCCATGACGCCAGGTCGGCACGCCAACGACCACATGTACTCGTTCTACTTCATGAACCCGTCGGGCTGGATGATCGAGATCGGATGGGGCGCGCGGGCCGCCACCCACCAGTCGGAATACTACCAGCGCGACACCTACGGCCACGCCCCCGTGCCGGGGGTGATGAAGGGCGTCATGGAGATCTGACGCCCCTCGCCGCCCTCCCGCCCACCCCCTCCCCTCCCCTGAAGACGAGAAGAGCCCCATGTCCGTCCTGACCGGCCCCCGAGAAGAATGGCGTCGCATCCTCCATGAGGGCGCGCCGCAGTGGGTGCGGCCGGAGGGCGACCGCCTGCGCCTGGGCGACGGGCGCCTCGTCGAGGAGGCGGCCGCGATCTATCTGCCGCCCTGCGAACCGACCAAGATCATCTGTATCCATCTCAACTACGATTCGCGCCGCGTTGAGTTCAAGGCGCCGCCGCTGGTGACGCCGACCTATTTCCAGAAGCCCCTGACCACGCTCAACAGCCACCGGGGCCACGTCAGCCGGCCAGCCGACTGCCAGTATCTCAACTACGAGGGCGAGATCGCCGCCATCGTCGGCAAGCCCATGCGCAATGTGGCCCGCGAGGACGTCTGGGACCACCTGGCCGGCTTCGCTGCGGCCAACGACGTCGGCGCCCAGGACTTCCGCGACACCGACGCCGGCTCGATGCTGCGGGTCAAGGGGCAGGACGGCTTCTGCCCCGTCGGCCCCGGAATCGTGCGTGGTGTCGATATCCGCGAGCAGCGCGTGCGCACCTACATCAACGGTCAGGTCGTCCAGGACGGCCCGGTGAGCGAGATGGTCTTCCCCATCGACTACATCTTCGCCGACCTGTCGCGGCACATCACCTTCCTGCCTGGCGACATCGTCCTGACCGGCACCCCGGCCAATTCGCGCCCGATGACCCCGGGCGATGTGGTCGAGGTCGAGGTCACCGGCGTCGGACGGCTGGCCAACACCGTCCAGGAGATCCCCGCCCCGGCTCATCACGTCGGCCACCAGCCCACCGACACCCTCGCCGTGCGCCGCGTGGCGCTCGGCCAGTTCTGACAACACCGCAACGCGCGCCAGGCGGGCGCGGGAGGATCGCAAACCATGACCGCACGCACGGGTGAGCAGTTTCGCGCCGGCCTGAAGGACGACCGGGAGGTCTGGCTCGGCGATCGCCGGGTCGATGTCCTCACCGAGCCGGCCTTCGCCGGCAGTATCGGCGGCATGGCGGGCTATTTCGACTGGCAGCATCGCTACGCCGAGGACTGTCTGGTCGAGGACCGCGAGACCGGCAGGCCGATGAGCGCCAGCCTGATTGTGCCGCGCAATGCGGAGGACCTGCAGCGGCGTCACCGGGCGTTCGACCGTTTCGCGCGCTATTCCCAGGGCATGCTCGGCCGCACGCCGGACTATGTGAACGTCACCCTGGCCGGCTTCGTCGCCCGTTCGGACATCTTCGAGAGCAAGGGCGACACCACCTATTCGGGGCGGCTGAAGCGCTTCTACCGCGAGGTGGTGGAGGGCGACCTGTCGATGACCCACTGCATCATCCACCCGGTGGTCGACAAGACGTTGCCCGACCTGAAGGGGATCAACGGTGACCTGGCCCTCAAGGTGGTCCGGCGGACGCCCGACAGCATCATCGTCCGCGGGGCCAAGATCCTGGCGACCCTCGGACCCTTCGCCGAAGAGATGTTCGTCTATCCCGGCGCCCCCCAGCCGCCGGACGCCGACCCCGCCGCCCTGCTGGCCTTCTCGATCCCGATGAAGACCAAGGGGATGATTATCCTGTGCCGCGACCACTACGGCACCAACAGGGACGTCGGCGATCACCCGTTCTCCAGCCGGTTCGACGAACAGGACGCCTTCGTGATCTTCGACGACGTCGAGATCCCCAACGAACGGGTGTTCATCGACGGCGACCGGGACGTCTACAACGGCCTGATGCAGCACGGCTGGGCCGCCAACATCATGCAGCAGACCTGCATCCGGGCGGCGGTGAAGCTGGAATTCGCCTACGAACTCGCCACTCGCATGGCCCAGGCGACCAACGCCGACAAGCGCCCCGACACGGCGGCCATGCTGGGCGAGCTGTGGGGCTACTCCTGCCTGACGCGCGCGGCGGTCGACTCGGCGGAGAAGGACGCGAGGGACTGGGGCAACGGCGCCTTCTTCCCCAACGACCGGCCCTTCCACGCCGCCCGCTCGATCATGCCCTCCTGGATGGTGCGGGCCAACGACATCCTCAAGACCGTCGGCTCTCACAACCTGCTGGCTACCCCGTCGCTTGCAGCCCTGGACGATCCTCGCCTGGGTCCGCTGATCGAGACCTATATGCCCGGCGCCAACGGCATGACCGCCCGCGAACGCGCCAAGCTGTTCCGCGCCGCCTGGGATTTCGCCGGCTCGGCCCTGGGCGGTCGCGTGGAGCTCTATGAGCGCTTCTACCTGGCCAGCGCCCCGCGCAACCACGCTCTCGACCACATGATCTCGCAGGCGATGCGGCCCTGGACTCAGCTCCCGGAAATGTTCGAGACTCTCGGCGTGGCGTGAGGCGGGTCCGCCTCGGGCCCGCCAGCCAGAGGCGCGACCATGAGCTCCAGTGCCGTCGCCGTGTCTGACCACCGCCGGTTCATCGACGACTGCCTGCGGGATCCCGCTCACTTCGGCGACGCCTTCCGCCCCCTGTCGCCGGAGTGCCACACCGTCCAGTTCAGCCGGCCCCACGACGACGGCCAGATGCAGGCCATCGGCGCGTTGTTTCAGGGCCGGCCCGACGTGCGGCTCTATGTCTATGGCGGTGTCAGGGATCTCGAATTCCTGCGTTACTTTCCCGACCTCCGCTCGCTTCAGCTGGCGGTGTGGGACATCGAGGACATCTCCGGGTTCAGGCACCTGTCCGATGAATTCCACTCGCTGATTTTCCCCAAGACCCGGGCGCGGTTCTCCCTCCGGTTCCTTGAGCGGCTGGCCGGTCTGAGGGACCTGTTCCTGCAGGGTCACACGCGGGATGTCGCGGTCGTCTCCACCCTCGTGCGCCTGGACAGCCTGGGCCTGCATGGGGTCGGCCTCACCGATCTGAAACCGCTGCTGCCCTTGCAAGGTCTCCGGACCCTCCGGCTCGGCTTCGGCAGGATAGGCGACCTGTCCGGGCTTGCCGCCCTGCCGGCCCTTGAGACCCTGCGCCTTATGCGGATCACCGAACTCGCCGACGTCGACGTCCTCGCTGACCTCACCGCCCTCAGGGCCATGGATCTGGACTGGCTGGCGAAGGTGACCCGCTTGCCGGACCTCTCGCGCCTGACCTGGCTGGAGGACCTGCGCCTCGACACCATGAAAGCGCTGACCGACATCGCCGGCGCGGCGCGTGCGCCGTCCCTGCGCCGGTTGAGGGTTGGCGCGACTCCCGGCCTGACCGCCGAGAGCTTCCGGGCCTTTGTCGGCCATCCGGCCCTGCGCGAGCTCCATGCCTACACCGGCCGGGCGCGGGACAACGAGGCGGTGCTGAGGATGTTCCCGGGCGTCGCCCGTTAGGATAACCCCCGCCCCGCGCCGAACGCCCGAAGCGCGCGCCCGAGCGTCGAATAGTGCGAAAGGCCCTCGAGGGCGTGCGCCGCCGTCGCCCCCGGAAGGGCGATGACAAGGGCGGCGGCCATGTCCGGGGGCGTCCAGTTGTCGGCCGCGCCGTGCCAGATCCGCACCGGGGCGGTGATGCGGGGCAGGATATCATCCCACGGGCGCGTGAACGCGCGGACCTCGCGGCTGTAGCCCCGGGCCCCCGGGCCGAGGCTGCGGCGCAGCAGGGCGGTGATCGCCGCGGCGAAGGCCGGGTCGGCGGCCAGCGCGACGTCCCCGCCCGCGGGATGGGCGAAGACCAGGCGGAACATCCGCTCCGGAAAGAGGGCGCAGGCGACGCCCTGCAGCCAGACCACCGCGCCGAACAGCGCCGGCGTGTCGCGCGCCAGGGCGAACACCGCCCGCCCCTCCATGCGCGGCAGGAAGTCGCCCAGCTGCAGCGGCGCGGCCGGCGCGATCAGCTCGATGGCGCTGACCCGTCCGCCCAGGCGGAGGGCGGCCTCCAGGGCGATCCGGGCGCCGAGGGAAAAGCCGATCAGGCGCAGCGGCGCGCCGGCGAAACGGGCGTCGAGTTCGTTGGCCAGGACGTCGAGGTAGCGGTCCAACGGCAGGTCGGGGCGATCGAGGAACCGGTCCGGGGCGTGGAGTCCAGCCGGCGGCGGCCCGAACAGGCCCAGTTCGGCGGGGCCCCCCGGCGCGCCGTGGAAATAGATCGCCTGTTCATCCGGCATGGCGTCTCTCCGGCCGCGCCCGGCGCGGCGATGCGGCGTCAGCCCGGCCGGGAGGCCTTCTCGGCCACGCCCGATCGTCCCTCGCGGGCCTCCAGCGCCTCCGCCACCTCGTCCAGCGTCACGCCCGTCGCGGCCATCAGGGCCAGCCAGTGATAGATCAGGTCGGCGCTCTCGGCGATCACGCCGGCCCGGTCGCCCTGCGCCGCGGCCAGGGCGGTTTCCACCGCCTCCTCGGCCAGCTTCTTCGCCGCCAGCGGCGGGCTGGCGATCAGTCTGGCCGACCAGGACGCGGTCGGGTCGCCGCCGCGCCGCGTCTCGATCACGGCGGCCAGCCGCTGGACCACCTCTCCGAACCGGCTCATCGGGCGCCGGTCCAGACCGGCCGGATCGGGATACCGGCCTCGGCCATCGCCGACTTGGTCTCGCCGATAGTCAGTTCGCCGAAGTGGAAGATCGAGGCCGCGAGAACCGCGTCGGCCCGGCCGATCTTCACCGCGTCGATCAGATGCTGGGCGTTTCCCGCCCCGCCGCTGGCGATCACTGGCACGCTGGCGGCCGAGGAGACGGCGTGCAGCAGGTCCAGGTCATAGCCGATCTTGGCGCCGTCGCGGTCCATGGAAGTCAGCAGGATCTCGCCGGCGCCGCGGCGGACGACATCGGCGGCCCAGTCGATGGCGTTGACGCCGGTGTCGCGCCGCCCGCCGTAGGTGAACACATGCCAGCCGCCGTCCTCGGTGCGCTTGGCGTCCACCGCCACCACGACCGCCTGGGCGCCGAAGGCGTCGGCGCAGGCGCTGATCAGCTCGGGAGTCTCCACGGCGGCGGTGTTGATCGCCACCTTGTCGGCGCCGGCGCGCAGCAGGCGTCGGGCGTCCTCCACGGAGCGAACCCCGCCCCCCACCGAAAGCGGCATGAAGCACACCTCCGCGGTGCGGGCGATCACGTCGAGGATGGCCGGGCGACCCTCATGGCTGGCGGTGATGTCCAGGAACATCAGCTCGTCCGCCCCGGCCTCGTCATAGGCGCGGGCCTGTTCCACCGGATCGCCCGCGTCGCGCAGGGAGACGAACTGCACCCCCTTCACCACCCGTCCGTCACGCACGTCCAGGCACGGAATGACCCGAACCTTCAGCATCAGGCGGCCGCCGCCAGAGCCTCGAGCGGGGCGATGGCGCCGGCGTAAAGCGCCCGGCCCAGCACGGCCCCGGCGATCGGCGTGCCCTTGCGCGCCGCCAGCTTGATGATGTCCTGCACCGTGGCCAGGCCCCCGGCGGCGATCACCGGAATCGTCACCGCGTCGGCGATGGCGCCGAAGACCTCGATGTCGAAACCGAGAAGCGCGCCATCCCGGTCGATGTCGGTGACGATCAGGGCCGACACGCCCTCGTCCTCGAACCGGCGCGCCACGGTGATGGCCTCCAGCCCGGAGTCCTCGGTCCAGCCCTGCACGGCCACCTGGCCCTTGCGGACGTCGACGCTCACGGCGATCTGCTCGGGCCACCGCCGCGCGGCCGCCTTGACCAGTTCGGGGTCGCGAACCGCCGCGGTGCCCAGGATCACCCGGCTGACCCCGGCCTCGATCCAGGCCTCGACGTCGGCCAGACTGCGGATGCCGCCGCCCAGTTGGACCGGAATGCTCACCGCCTCCAGGATGGCCTCGATGGCCTCGCTGTTGATCGCCCGTCCGGCAACAGAGCCGTTGAGATCAACGACGTGCAGCCAGCCGAAACCCGCCTCGGCCCAGGCGCGCGCCTGCGCCGCCGGATCGGTGTTGAACACCGTCGCCGTCGCCAGGTCGCCGCGCACCACGCGCACGCACTGGCCGTCCTTCAGGTCGATCGCCGGATAGAGAATCATGGCCGCCAATTCAAAAAGTTGCTGAGAAGCCTGGCGCCCGCGCCCTGCGATTTTTCCGGGTGGAACTGTACTCCCGCGACGTTGCCCTTGACCACCGCCGCGGCGAAGGCGCCGCCGTGATCGGTCCAGGCGGCCACGTCCGCCTCGTCCTCGGCGAAGAGGGCGAAGGAGTGGGTGAAATACATGTGCACGCCAGCCCCGAGGCTCTCGAAGAGCGGCGAGGACAGGGCGCCGTCGAGGCCGTTCCAGCCCATGTGGGGGATCTTCAGGCCGGGGCCCTTCGGTTCGAGCAGCCTCACATCGCCGGCCACCCAGTCCAGGCCCGGCGTCAGGCCGAACTCCAGCCCCCGGGAGGCCAGCAGCTGCATGCCCACGCAGACGCCCAGGAACGGCGCCCCGCGTCGGCGCACAGCCTCCGTCATCGCCTCCACCACGCCGGAGCGCGCCTGCAGCGCTGCGCGGCAGGCGGCGAAGGCGCCGACGCCGGGCAGCACCACCCGGTCGGCCCGGGCGATGACGTCCGGATCGTCGGTGGTGACCACGGTCATGGGCGTGGTCAGGCCCGCGGCGGCCTTGCGCAGGGCCTTGTCGGCCGACGGCAAGTTGCCCGACCCATAGTCGATCAGGGCGACGGTCTGCATCTGTGTCGGCCCCCTAGAGCACGCCCTTGGTGGAGGGCGCCTGCCCCAGCGTCTTGGGATCGATCTCCACCGCCGTGCGCAACGCCCGCGCCAGGGCCTTGAAGCCGCTCTCGGCGATGTGGTGGGCGTTCTCTCCGTAGAGGGTCTCGAGGTGGACGCAGGCGCCGGCGTTCATGGCGAAGGCGTGGTGGAACTCCTTGAACAGTTCGGTGTCCATCTCGCCGACCTTCGGGCGCAGGAAGTTGACCCGCCAGATCAGATAGGGGCGGTTGGACAGGTCCACCGCGCAGCGCGTCAGGGTCTCGTCCATGGGGATGTAGGCGTGGCCGAAGCGCCGTACGCCCTTGAAGCCGTCGAGGGCGGCGTGGAACGCCCGGCCCAGGACGATGCCGGTGTCCTCGACGGTGTGATGCATGTCGATGTGCAGGTCACCCTGTGTCTCGACCTCCAGGTCGAAACCGCCGTGACGGGCGAAACTGTCGAGCATGTGGTCGAAGAAGCCGACGCCGGTGGACACGGCCGCGCGGCCGGTCCCGTCCAGGTCCAGGCGGACCCGGATCCGGGTCTCCTTGGTGTCGCGCCTGATCTCGGCGGTTCTGCTCATGGCGTCAAAATCCCCTGGCCCGCGCCAGGTCTGTCAGCGACGTCCCGGGTCGGGGGCCATAGTGGCCGATAACCTCCGCTGCGGCCATGGAGCCCAGGCGTCCGCAGATATCCAGCGGTCGGCCCGAGGCCAGGCCGAACAGAAAGCCCGCCGCGTATTGGTCGCCGGCGCCCGTCGTGTCCACCACTTTCTCCACCGCGTCGGCCGGGATCCGGTGTTCGGCCCCGGCGGAGAGCACCACCGAGCCGGCCTCGCTGCGCGTGACCGCGGCGATCTCCACCCGGCCGCGGATCGCCCGGATCGCCGCCGAGGCGTCGCTCGTCTCGAACAGGGCGCAGATCTCGGTCTCGTTGGCGAACAGAACGTCCACCTGGGTGTCGATGAAGGCGAGCAGCGCGTCGCGGTGACGCTCCACCACGAAGGCGTCGGACAGGGTCAAGGCGATCTGCCGACCCGCCGCCCGCGCCAGGCCCGCGGCCTTGGCGAACGCCCGCCGCGCCTCATGCGGATCGAACAGATAGCCTTCCAGATAGACGATCTTCGCCGCCTCGATGACGGCCGGGTCGACGTCGGCGGCGGTCAGTTCGACGCAGGCGCCCAGATAGGTGCACATCGTCCGCTGGCCATCCGGGGTCACATTGATCAGGCAGCGCGCGGTTCCCGGGCCGTCGGACAGCGGCGTCGTGGCGAAATGGGCGCCCGAGGCGCGGATGTCGTGGGCGAAAATGCCGCCGAGACTGTCGTCGGCGACCTTGCCGATATAGGCGGAGCGGCCGCCCAGGCTGGCGATGCCGGCCACGGTGTTCCCCGCCGATCCGCCGGACGCCTCGATGCCCGCGGCCATGCGGGCGTAGAGCGCCGTCGCGTGGGCGCCGTCGATCAGGGTCATGGCGCCCTTGGACAGGCCTTCGGTGTCCAGGAAGGCGTCGTCGGCCGGCGCGATCACATCCACAATCGCATTGCCAATGGCGGCGACGTCGTACAGCGCGTTCATCTCAGCTCCGGTAACCGGGGAAAGGGGCGACCTACAACACCCACGCCCCGCTGACGAGACCGCCCGGCGATCGGACGGTCCTCAACCGCCGGTGAACAGCTCCCGCGACGGGCAGAGGTCGGCGACGGGGCAGCGGCCGCAGGCCGGCTTGCGGGCCACGCAGACATAGCGGCCATGCAGGATCAGCCAGTGATGCGCTCGCGTCAGACCCGCCTTGGGGACAATGGCCATCAGGTCGGCCTCCACCAGGTCGGGCGTTCTGGCCCTGGACAGGCCCAGCCGGTGGGCGACGCGGAAGACGTGCGTATCCACGGCGATCGCCGGCTCGACGCCCAGTTCGTTAAGCACCACGCTGGCCGTCTTGCGACCCACGCCGGGCAGGGCCTGCAGGGCCTCGCGTCTCAGCGGCACAGCGCCGCCGTACTGCTCCACCAGGATGCGGGACAGCGCGACCACGTTCCTGGCCTTGGTGTTGAACAGACCGATCGCGGAGATCAGCGGCGCCACGCCCTCCGCGCCGAGCGCCAGCATCTTCTGCGGCGTGTCAGCCGCCGCGAACAGCGCCGGCGTGGCCTTGTTGACCGAAACGTCGGTGGCCTGGGCCGACAGGACCACGGCCACCAGCAGGGTGAACGGCGAGGCGTAGGTCAGTTCGGTCCGCGGATCCGGCATTGCCGCCTCGAAGCGGTCAAAGATCTCGCGAAAACGCTTCTTCTCGCGGGGGGAAGGCGGGGTGGTCGGCATGGCCGGACCATGACCCGCGCGGCCCGTCTCGCCAAGACGGCCCGCGGCGGTTATTTTTTCGCGCAGCATGCATGGCCCCCTCTTCATGGACGCGGTGATCACGCCGCACCGATCGCTCTCCCCGCGGGGGTTCATCGTCCTGATCAGCGTGCTGACGGCGATCAACGCCTGTTCGGCCGTCTTTTTCCTTCTCCTTGGGGCCGGTCCGGTGCCCGTGTTTCTCGGTCTGGATCTGGTGGCCGTGATCGTCGCCTTCGCCATGTCCAACCGGGCGGCGGCGCGGCAGGAGCGCATCCAGGTGACCGCCGCCGAGGTTCGGGTCGTGCGCCAGTCGCCGGGGAGAGACGAGACGACCGTCTGGGTCTCACCGACAGCCTTCACGCGCATCGCCCTGATCGGCGATGGCGACGGGCCCGGCGACCTTCGTCTGCGGTTGTCCGACCGCGAGCTTCACGTCGGGCGGGGCCTCAGCGGCCCAGAACGCCTTGCCTTCGCCAAGGCGCTCGACGCGGCCATCTGGCGTGCGCGGTCGGGCGACGTTCAGGCGTAGCTCAGACGTGGGGCAGGCGTCTTCGGGCGCGCTCTAGAGGATGTAACGCGAAAGGTCGGCGTTCCGCGCCAGATCGCCCACCAGGCGTCGCACGTCCTCGGCGTCGACCAGAACCGCCTCGCCCGACCGGTCGGCGGCGGTGAAACTGATCTCCTCCACCACCTTCTCCAGCACCGTCTGCAACCGCCGCGCGCCGATGTTCTCCACCGCGCCGTTGACGGCCTCGGCGGCGTCCGCCAGGGCGTCCAGCGCTTCGTCGGTGAAGTTCAGGGTGACGCCCTCGGTGGCCAACAGCGCCTGATGCTGGCGGATGAGGTTGGCCTCGGGTTCGGTGAGGATGCGGCGCAGGTCATCGCGGGTCAGCGCCTTCAGCTCCACCCGGATCGGCAGGCGGCCCTGCAGTTCCGGCAGCAGGTCCGATGGTTTGGCGACGTGGAAAGCCCCCGAGGCGATGAACAGGATGTGATCGGTCTTCACCGGACCGTACTTGGTCGAGACGGTGGTGCCCTCGATGAGCGGCAACAGATCGCGCTGCACCCCCTCGCGGGAAACGTCGGCCCCCGCGCGATCGGCGCGCGAGGCGACCTTGTCGATTTCATCAATGAAAACAATACCGGCATTCTGAGCCAGGTCGAGAGCCTCCGCTGTCACCGCCTCGTCGTCGAGCAGCTTGTCGCTCTCCTCGGCGATCAGCGGCGCCCAGGCGCCCGTCACCGTGGTCTTGTGCGCCTTGCGCTTGCCGCCGAAGGCCTTGCCCATGATCTCGGAGAGACTGAGCATGCTCATGCTGGCGCCGGGCTGGCCGGGAATGTCGAAGCCCGCCGCCGGACCGGTCGTATCGGGCAGGTTCAGTTCGACCTCCTTGTCATCCAGCTCGCCGGCGCGCAGCTTGCGCCGGAAGGCGTCGCGCGTGGCGGCCTGGGCGTGTGCGCCGACCAGCGCGTCCAGAAGCCGTTCCTCCGCCGCCGCCTCGGCCCTGGCCCTCACCGCGCCCCGCCGGCGCTCGCGCACCATGGCGAGGGCGTTTTCCACCAGGTCGCGGACGATCTGGTCGACATCACGGCCGACGTAGCCGACCTCGGTGAACTTGGTGGCCTCGACCTTCAGGAACGGCGACTGGGCCAGGCGCGCCAGCCGGCGGGCGATCTCGGTCTTGCCCACGCCCGTCGGTCCGATCATCAGGATGTTCTTCGGCGTCACCTCGTCGATGAGGTCGGCGGACAGCCGGCGGCGACGCCAGCGGTTGCGCAGGGCCACCGCTACGGCGCGTTTGGCCTCGGCGTGGCCGACGACGAAGCGGTCGAGTTCGGAAACGATCTCGCGGGGGGTGAATTCGGTCATCGGGCGCTCAGACGGTTTCCACGGTCAGGGCGCCGTTGGTGTAGACGCAGATCTCCGCGGCGATGCCCATGGCCCGCCGGGCGATCTCCTCGGCGGTGAGGTCGAAGTCCATCAGCGCCCGGGCCGCGGCCAGGGCGAAGGACCCGCCCGAGCCTATGGCCGCCACGGCGAATTCCGGCTCCAGGACGTCCCCGACACCGGAAAGGGTGAAGATCGAGGAGGCGTCGGCGGCAATGAGCATGGCCTCCAGCCGTCGCAGATAGCGATCGGTCCGCCAGTCCTTGGCCAGGTCGACGCAGGCGCGGGCCAGCTGGTCGGGATACTGGTCCAGCTTCGCCTCCAGACGTTCAATCAGGGTGAAGGCGTCGGCCGTTGCGCCGGCGAACCCGGCCACGACCTTGCCGCCGGCCAGGCGCCGCACCTTGCGGGCGTTGCCCTTGACGATGGTCTGGCCCATGGAAACCTGGCCGTCGCCAGCGATCACGGTTGATCCGTTCTTGCGCACGGCGAGAATGGTGGTCCCGTGCCAATCGGGTAGGGCGGCGTGGCTGTGCATCCAGCGGATGTGGCGGCGAGGGACGATGGGGTCAAGGCGGATGAGGTTTTCCGACGAAGAGGTGGAACGGTACGCCCGCCATCTGGTGCTGCGTGAGCTCGGCGGCCCCGGTCAGCAGGCGCTGAAGGCGGCGCGCGTGCTCATCGTCGGGGCCGGGGGCCTGGGCGCGCCCGCCGCGCTTTATCTGGCGGCCGCCGGGGTGGGGCACATCGCCTTGGCCGATCCGGACACGGTGAGCCTCTCCAATCTGCAGAGGCAGGTGCTCTACGGCGTCGCCGATCTCGAACAGCCCAAGACCGCCGTCGCCCGCCGCCGTCTGGGCGAGCTCAATCCCCATGTCACCGTCGAACCCCTGGCCGTCCGGCTGGAGGCCGCCAACGCCGCCGACCTGACCGGGGCCTATGATCTGGTGCTCGACGGCACCGACGATTTCGCCACCCGCTTCGCCGTCAACGCCGCCTGTGTGGCCACCGGCCGCACCCTGGTCAGCGGCGCCATCGGGCGCTGGACCGGCCAGGTGGGGGTGTTCGCCGGCCGGCCATGCTACCGCTGCCTGGTGCCGGACATCCCGCCTGACGCCGAGACCTGCGCGGTCGTGGGGGTGGTCGGCGCCCTGGCCGGGGTCATCGGCGCGATGATGGCCCTGGAGGCCGTCAAGGTGATCGCCGGCGCGGGCGAGCCCCTGACCGGGCGGCTGCTAATCTATGACGGCCTCGCCGCCGAGGCGCGGACGGTGCGCATCGGACCCGATCCGGCCTGCCCGGTCTGCGGGGCCGGCCATTGACGGGGTCAGAGCATCGAGGGGATCACACGGTCGGGCGGGCGGTGGCCATCCATCCAGGTGCGAATGTTGATGATCACCTTCTCGCCCATGTCGATGCGGCCCTCGATCGTGGCCGAACTCATGTGGGGCAGCAGCACCACATTGGGCAGCTTGAGCAGCTTGGGGTTCACCGTCGGCTCATGCTCATAGACGTCGAGGCCCGCGCCGGCGATTTCGCCGCGCTGAAGCATGCCCGCCAGGGCGGCCTCGTCGATGATTTCCCCGCGGGCGGTGTTCACCACCAGGGCGTGCGGCTGCAACAGCTTCAGGCGACGGGCGGAGAGCAGGTGATAGGTCGCCGGGGTATGCGGGCAGTTCACCGAGATCACATCCGTGCGGGCCAGCATCTGGTCGAGGCTCTCCCAGTAGGTGGCCTCGAGTTCCTCGGCGATGCGGCCGCTGACCGGCTTGCGGTTGTGATAGTGAATGGCCAGCCCGAAGGCGCGCGCCCGTTTGGCCAGGGCCTGGCCGATGCGGCCCATGCCGACGATGCCAAGGCGCTTGCCGCGAAGACGGCGACCCAGCATCCAGGTCGGGGTCCAGCCATGGAACTCGCCAGCCTGGACGATATTGGCGCCCTCCACCACCCGCCGGGCAGAGGCCAGAATCAGGCCCATGGTCAGGTCCGCGGTGTCGTCCGTCAGCACCCCGGGCGTGTTGGTTACGGTGATGCCGCGGGCGTTGGCCGCAGTCACATCGATGTGATCGACGCCCACGCCGAAATTGGCGATCAGCTTCAGCCGGTCGCCGGCCCGCGCGATCACGGCGGCGTCGAGCCGATCGGTGATCGTCGAGGCCAGGACGTCGGCCCGCTCCATGGCGGAAACCAGGGCCTCGACGCCCATGGGCGTATCGTCGAGATTGAGTTCGGTGTCGAAAAGTTCGCGCATGCGGGTTTCGATCGCATCAGGAAGCTTGCGCGTTACGACGACTTTCGGCTTGCGAGGGGCCATGGGCGGGTCTGAGAGGCAAATGTTTGAGCGCGACGGGCGCGTCGCCGGTCCTACCAAAACGGGTTTGGCCGGCCAAGCAAGCGAGAACTGCCGCCGGCGCGCGGGTCTTTCGGCTGTCCTCGCGGCGGCTGCCCTGATTCTGGGAGCCTGCGGCGGACATGGCGGGGAAGGCAAGGACTGCTCGCCCACCGCCAGCGCGGCCACGGTGTCCGGATTCTGCGTCCCCCGTTACGTCAGCCTCAAGCGGGACAAGGTCTACGCCCGCAAAGGCCCCGGCGTGGATTATCAGGCCCTGTGGATCTATCACGCCAAGGGCCTGCCGGTTCAGGTGGTTGGCGAGACGCTCGACTGGCGGCGAATATGCGACCCCGATGGCGGCGCGGTCTGGGTTCACCGCTCCATGGTCGACGGACGCCGCTCGGTGGAGGCGCTCGGCCCGGCGCCGGTCAGCATCCTGCGCTCGCCCCGCGCCGGGGCCCGCGTGGACGGTCTGCTCAACCCACGCGCTCTGGCCGGCCTGGACCGCTGTCAGTCCGGATGGTGCCGAATCAGCGTCGGCGGCGTCACCGGCTGGGTGATGGCCGCACAGGTCTGGGGCGTGGCGCCCGCCGCGCAATGCCGTTGAGGCCAGATGCGTCCGCGTGCTAACCGGGCTGGATGACAACGACCCGACCGACCCGCTTCGATCACGACGACCTGCTGGCCTGCGCCCGGGGCGAGATGTTCGGCCCCGGCAACGCCCAGCTTCCAGCGCCGCCGATGCTGATGTTCGACCGGATCACCTCGATCTCCAAGGACGGCGGCCCGCATGGCAAGGGCCAGCTCACCGCCGAGCTGGATATCCGCCGGGACCTGTGGTTCTTCGATTGCCACTTCATCGGCGATCCGGTGATGCCCGGCTGCCTGGGGCTGGACGCCATGTGGCAGCTGGTGGGCTTCTTCCTGGCCTGGTCGGGGGCGCCGGGACGCGGCCGCGCGGTGGGTGTGGGCGAGGTGAAATTCAGCGGGCAGGTCACCCCCGCCGTGTCGAAAGTCGTCTATCGGATCGATTTCAAGCGGGTGATCCTGCGGAAATTGGTCATGGGCGTGGCCGATGGGGTGCTGGAAGCCGACGGCAAACCCATTTACGAGGCAAGGGACTTGAAGGTCGGCCTCTATAACGCCGCCGACCTGGCCTGACGGGAAGAGGAAACGGACATGCGGCGAGTCGCCGTCACCGGCATGGGCGTCATCTCCTCGATCGGCGCCGACGTCGGAGAGGTTCTGTCCTCTCTGCGGGACGCCAGGTCCGGCGTGACCGCCGCGCCCAGGTATGAGGAGCTGGGCTTTCGATGCCAGGTTCATGCCGACCCGGCCGTGGCCTGGGAGACCCTGGTCGACCGGCGCGCGGCGCGGTTCCTCGCCGACGGCACCGCCTACGCGCATCTGGCCATGGAGCAGGCGATAGCCGACGCGCGCCTGGAGCCTGGCGAGATTTCCCATGACCGCACCGGGCTGATCGTCGGATCCGGCGGAGCCTCCACCCGGGCCATCGTCGAGGCCGCCGACACCGCGCGAAGCAAGGGCGTCAAGCGGATCGGCCCGTTCGCCGTGCCCAAGGCGATGAGTTCGGGGCCTTCGGCGACGCTATCCACCTGGTTCAAGATCCGCGGCATCAACTATTCGATCTCCTCGGCCTGCGCGACCTCCACCCACTGCATCGGCGCCGCCTATGAGCAGATCAGATTGGGCAACCAGGACGTCATGTTCGCCGGCGGTTGCGAGGAACTCGACTGGACCCTGTCCTCGCTGTTCGACGCGATGGGCGCCATGTCCAGCGGCTTCAATGCCACCCCCTCCCGGGCCAGCCGGCCCTACGATGTCGATCGCGACGGTTTCGTCATCGCCGGCGGCGCGGGCATGCTGGTGCTGGAGGATATGGACCGGGCCGTCGCCCGCGGCGCGCCCATTCACGCCGAGATCGTTGGCTATGCGGCCAACTCGGATGGCCACGACATGGTCGCGCCCTCGGGCGAGGGCGCGGCGCGCTGCATGACCCTCGCATTGAAGAGCGCCGGGAACCGGCAGATCGACTATCTCAACCCGCACGGCACGGGCACGCCGGTAGGCGACCTGAAGGAGATGGGGGCCGTGCGCGACGCCTTCGGCGACGCCGCGCCGCTGATCTCCTCGACCAAGGCGCTCACAGGCCACAGCCTGGGCGCCGCCGGCGCCCAGGAGGCGATCTATTGCCTGCTCATGATGAAGGCCGGCTTCGTCGCCGAGAGCGCCAATATCGACAATCTGGACCCCGCCTTCGCCGACATGCCGATCGTCCGCCAGCGCCTGGACCGGGAGCTCACCACGGTGATGTCCAACAGCTTCGGCTTCGGCGGCACCAATGGCTGTCTGGTGATGACCGCGGCCTGAGCGGCCGGTCCGCGCCGCCGGACGCGCCTACCAGGCGTCCACGAAGCGGCGGCGAGGGGCGTGTCGCTTGCGGCAGGTGTTCAGCCCCTGGACGATCCACTTCCGGGTGTCGGCCGGATCGATGACGGCGTCGATTTCCAGCGAAGCGGCGGCATTGATCGCCTTGCCCCGGGCGTAGAGGCTGCCCAGCAGCTTGTCGAACAACGCCTGTCTCGCCGCGGGGTCGGTCTCGGCTTCCAGCTCCCGGCGATAGCCCAGGCGCACCGAGCCTTCCAGGCCCATGCCACCGAACTCTCCTGTCGGCCAGGCGGCGCAGAACACCGGCGCCTGGGTCGAGCCCCCGGCCATGGCCTGGGCCCCCAGGCCATAGGCCTTGCGCAGCACGATGGCGAACATCGGCGTGCCGAGACGGGCGGCGTTGATAAACAGGCGGGACGTCTTGCGCACCGCCGCCGCCGCCTCGCTGTCGGGCCCGACCATGAAGCCGGGCGTGTCCACCAGCGACAACACCGGCAGGTCGAAGGCGTCGCACAGCTGGAACAGCCGCGAGCCCTTGTCGGCGCCGTCGCAGTCCACCGCCCCGCCGAGATGCCGGGGGTCGTTGGCGATCAGCCCCATGGGCCGGCCTTCGACGCGGACGAATCCGGTGATCAGGCCCGGTGCGAACCCGGGCCTCAGCTCCAGGAAAGAGCCGGTGTCGGCCACGGTCTCGATCACCTTGCGGGCGTCGTAGACGCGCAGCCGGTTCTCCGGAATGGCCCGTCGCAGGGCGCGCTGGTCGGCGCTCGCCCATCCGGCCACCGGCCCCTGGAAATAGGAGAGCGCCTGCTTGGCCAGCCGCGTAGCGTCGGCCTCGTCCTCGGCGAGAATGTCGACGACGCCGTTGGCCGTCTGCACGTCCATCGGCCCGATGTCCTCCGGCGCGAAGACCCCCAGGCCGCCGCCCTCGATCATCGCCGGCCCGCCCATGCCGATGTTGGCGCCCTTGGTGCAGATCAGGATTTCGCTCACCCCGGCGAAGGAGGCGTTGCCGGCGAAGCAACGGCCCGAGACCACGGCGATTTTGGGAACCTGCCCGGCCAGCTGGGCGAAGGCCTTGAAGCTCGACGTCGCCAGGCCCGAGGCGCCGATGCCGTCGGTGTCTCCCGGCCGGCCGCCGCCGCCCTCGGCGAACCATATGACCGGCAACTCCTCGCTCTCGACGATTTCGAGGAGGCGATCGGTCTTGAGATGATTCATCAACCCCTGGGTGCCGGCCAGGACGGTGAAATCATAGGAAAGGGCTGCGCAGCGGGCCTTCTCGGGGCCGAACAGGCCGCCGTTCACCGAGCCGACGCCGCAGATCAGGCCGTCGGCCGGGCTGATCTTCAGCAGGTGTTCGGCCGAATGGCGGCGGCGCTGGGCGGCGACGGCGAAGGCGCCGTATTCGAGAAAGGTCCCCGGATCGACCAGATCGTCGATGTTCTCCCGGGCGGTCCTCTGGTTGCGGCTGCGGCGGCGGGCCACGGCCTCCGGCCGGGCCTCATCGAGGGTGAGCCGCCAGCGCTCGTTCACCTCGGCAAGGTCGGGACGGATGAAATCCAGGTCCACGGCGTCCTCCGCGTCCTCGACGGCGCCCTCCACCGCCTCGGGCGCGACGAACACCAGCGGCTGGTCCTTGAGCACCACCTCGCCCCTGTCGGCGGCGATGCGGACGATACGGCCGCCTTCCGCTGCGGTGACCACATGCTCCATCTTCATGGCCTCGAGGATGGCCACGGTCTGACCGGGACGGACCAGGTCGCCCTCGGCGACGTCGATGGACCCCACGGTGGCCTGCAGCGGCGCCCGGACCGGGCTCGCGCCCTCGATGCTCTCCTCTCGGGTTTCCGCGGCGGCCGCCGACCCGGCGGCGGCGGCATAGTTGCGGTGAGTCAGGGCGCCGGCTTCGGCGATCAGCGCCGGGGCGTTGTCCTCGACATAGTGGGTGGTGGTCACGCCGGTCCGCACATCCTCCCGCGCCAGCAGGGCGCGGAGGAGGCCGATATTGGTCTCCGCGCCCTCGATGCGGAACTCGGACAGCGCCCGGGCCGTGCGGTCGGCGGCGTGGACCAGGTTGGTTCCGTGGGCGATCACCTTGGCGATCAGGGAATCGTAGTTGGGGTTGGTGAGGTAGCCGGCGTAGCCATAGCCATCCACCCGCACGCCGGGACCGGAGGGCGCCTCATAGGCGGTGAGCCGGCCGCCGCTGGGCTGGGCGCCGCCGTCGGCCGTGAGGGTTTCCAGATTCACCCGCGCCTGGATGGCGACGCCGCGGGCTTCCGGTGTGGCCGTCAGACCGATCTTCGCCAGGGTCTCGCCCGCGGCCAGGCGGATCTGCGTCTGCACCAGATCCACGCCGGTCACCGCCTCGGTGATGGTGTGCTCCACCTGCAGGCGGGCGTTGGCCTCGATGAAGTAGAACTCCTCGCCGCCGGCTTCCAGCAGGAATTCGATGGTGCCCAGGGTGCGGTAGCGGGCGGCCGCGGCGAGGTTCACCGCCGCCTCGAACAGCCGCGCGCGCCGGGACTCGCTCAGGCCGGGGGCCGGGGCGATCTCAAGGATCTTCTGGTGGCGGCGCTGCAGCGAGCACTCCCGCTCGCCGATGGCCAGGACGCCGGTGCGGTCGCCCGCCACCTGCACCTCGACGTGGCGGGCGTTCTCGATCAGCCGTTCGGCGTAGACCGCGCCTTCCCCGAAGGCGGCTTCGGCCTCCCGCGAGGCGGCGGCGAAGGCGGCCGCCAGATCCGCGCGCTGACGCACCACCCGCATGCCGCGGCCGCCGCCGCCGGCGACAGCCTTGATCATCATCGCGGCGCCCGGCGGCAACTGGTCGAAGAAGGCCTCGACCTCGGCCAGGTCAGCGGCGCCCTCTGTTCCGGGCAGGACGGGGGTCTTGACGCGGATGGCCAGGGCGCGCGCCCGCGCCTTGTCGCCGAACGCCTCCAGGGCTTCGGGGGACGGACCGATGAAGGTGACGCCGGCCTGGGCGCAGGCGCGGGCGAAGGCCGCGCTCTCCGAAAGAAAGCCGTATCCGGGGTGGATGGCGTCGCATCGCGCCGCACGCGCGGCGGCGATCATGGCCGGTATGTCGAGATAGGCCCGGGCGCCCGCAGCCCCCAGGGCGATGGCACGGTCGGCCGCCTTCACGTGCAGGGATCGTTCGTCGTCGGTGGAATAGATCGCCGTCGAGGCCAGGCCCAGGTCCGCCGCCGCCCGGGCGATGCGAATGGCGATTTCGCCGCGGTTGGCGATCAGGATGTTGGTGAAGGTCATGGGCGTTTGCAGGCTTCCTCTAGGGCTCGGACGGCGCTTTGCCCTCCACCATAGAGTCCGGCCCTGTGGGCCGCCATGCCGTCGGCGCGTTTGTCCCCGCCGTGGCGACGCGAAAGCGCTGTCTCCGTCCGCCATCGGGTCGCCGGCTTGACTCCCCGGGACGCAAGATTAGAACAAAAAGAGAACAAAAGGAGTCCTCCAGGTCATGTCTCGCGCGGCGAGCTTCAATGCGGTGCGGGCGAAGGTCGCCGCCATGGAAGCCGGCGGTGGGCCAGCCAGGGCCGTCCTGTCGTTCGGGGACGCCCGGCTCGACCGGGCCTTTCCGGGCGGGGGCCTGCCCCTGGGATGCTGGCACGACATCGCCGGGGAGGGGCTGGAGATTGAAACAGCGGCGGCGCCGGGGGCTTTCGCCGCCGCTCTGGCCGGCCCCCTGGCGCGGCGGGGGGCGGTGATCTGGGTGATGCGACGGGGCGATCTCTACGCCCCGGGCCTCGCCGGATTCGGCTTTCCCGCTGAGCGCCTGATCCAGGTGCGGGCGCGTGACGAGGCCCAGGCGCTCGCGGCCCTCGAGGACGCCCTGGGAAGCGCGGGCGTCGCCGCCGCTATCGGCGAGGCCGGCGAGGTCGATCTGACGGCCGGCCGACGTCTCCAGCTGGCCTGCGAACGGCGGGGGGCCACCGGGGTTCTCATCCGCCGCCGGCCCTTCGGCGGGCCGGCCCGGGCGATGGCCGCCG
>CAIXWN010000025.1 GCA_903923135.1 uncultured Caulobacteraceae bacterium
CCCGGGGCGCCCTGGGCGGCCGAGGTGCGCGGTTTCGTGGTTCGGATCGCCGCCTCACGCGGCGAGGACGTCTCGTCCCGATTGCCCCCGGCGCCGCCGCCTCCCGCCCAGGCGACGGGACCGGACGCCGCGCCCGCCGCCGGCGGCCCGACGCCGGATCAGGTGGCCGCGGCCCAGCAACTGCCCGCCGGCGACCAGCAGACGATGATCCACAATATGGTCGACGGCCTGGCCGCCAAGCTCAAGGCCAATCCGAAGAACGCCGACGGCTGGGTCAATCTGATGCGCGCGCGCATGGTCCTGCACGATCCCCAGGCGGCCACGGCGGCCTATCACGACGCCATGAAGGCGTTTAACGGCTCGCCGTCCGACCAGTCGATGCTGTCCCAGGCGGCCAAGCAACTGAACGTGCCCGGCGCCTGATCCGACGAGGAGGGATCCGGGATTCCAAGGGCGCCTCGCCAAAGGCGGTTTGGCGCAGGCCCGTGTCAGGGAACTGTCACAGAGCCTCGCTAGGTTTTCGTCTGGCCGTGTTTGGCCATGCTCCGTGCAACCCGCTGACCTTGGTGACGTTTGATGTTGAACCGTCGGGCGGCGATCGCCGGCGGGCTGGCGCTCGGCGGTGTCGGCGCCGCCGGTGTCGCCTTGTGGACGAGCGGCCTCGGGACCGCCGGCGACAACGCCGCGAAGGTTCTCGCGGTTCCCGGTGGTCTGAGCCAGGCCCCTGCAACGCCCGGCCTGCGCCTGGGACCCGAGAACAACGCCTACATGTTTTCAGGCGCGACCGCGGGAAGTCAGAGCCTGGGAACAACGTTCGGCGGCCTCGGGCCGCAGCTGTATCGCGCCGTCCAGTTCCCTGCGGGCTACGCCGATGTTCCGGCCGCCGGTGATCACTGGCTGGTCCTGTTCTTTCGAACTGCGGCGATGGGGTCCTCCGCCCAGCGACAGGAGACGCTTCTGGCGGTGCGGGGAGGCGGCGTCGCAAAGGGCCCCGCGGGCTTCGGCGGGGTCTATTTCGACAGCCCGGTCCATGTGACGGGAAACGGCGCCACCGGTCAGGACATTCTGGCTACGGCCGGAATGATCCAGTGCCAACGAAAGAGCGGGGCCTTCAGTCTCTGGCCGCAGAGTAGGGCGGGCGCGCCGACAGGGGTCCGCCTGGCCCCGGATACCGACTACGCCCTCTTTCTCGGCATCCAGGGTGTGAGCGGAACGGACTATGGCCAGATGATCCTGGTCAGGCTTGCGGACCTTTCCTGCCAGACCGCGCAGAGCCCCCAGCCGCTTTCAACAAAGCGGCTCACCGGCAAGCCCCTCTTCGATCAGATCGGCGCGGTAGGGACAGCCGGCCCCGGCCAGGACGCGATGGGATTCGGCGGGACCGTCGGCGACTTCGCCGTCTACTCGGCTCCGTTTCCGTCCTTGGATCAGGCCCGGTCGCTCGCCTCCGGCGCCGTGGCGATCGGCGATATGACCGCGCTGTTGGGCGTCGGACAGTTGGCCTACTGGAACCCGCTTGACGCGACCACCCTGAACAATGGCGCGTTGCCCGCGCAGGTCGGACCGTCGGCGACGGTGGTGGGTTCAAACCTGCTGCCCTGCGCCCCGATCCGCGGCGCCGCGACCGTGACGCTCAGCCGGCTCGGCGCCCACTATGTGTTCCCGATGGCCTGCGGGGCCAGCGACGGCGCCGTCTGGTTCGAGGGAACCGCTCCGCCCGACAACGTGGTCGCCTGTCAGCTCATCTATGCTGATGGCAGTCAGTCGCCCGTGGTCGAGGCTCAATCCTCCTCCACGGGCGCATTTGTCGGGTCGATCCGGTCGCCGGGGGGCAGGCCCTTCTTTCGTCAGGTGACCCTGGAAGCCGACGGTTCTCGTTGGCTGGACGGCGACATCATGGATGTCGGCATTGTCATTCCGATCCTGGGCCAGTCCGAGTGCGAACACCTCAACCACTGGCGAGGCGGCGTGAGCCCGAGCGTGTCCGACGCAGCGCTGAACAATTCAGGTCATAGTCTCCCGATGCCCGGGTCCTACACGGGTCCCTGGGCAAGCTGGCTCGATATCGTCGATCTGACCAACGGCGGCGTGGACAACTTTCACATTCGCGGCGTGCCGGGGCGTCCGCAGATCATGGCGGGCAACGGCCTGCCGGGTGATGGTGTGGTGCAGGCGTGTGTGCAGGCCATCGCGCTGCTGAAGTGTTCGGTCATGCTCGTCATGCTCACCCGCTCGGGCACGCCGATCGACGCCATGATCTGGGATGGCCAGACGTTCACTCTGTCCCCGGCGCTTGGCGGAACCGGCGCGGCGGCAGACCCGCTCAAGGGGGTGCTGGCGATCAATCCGACGGCGGTGAGGGCGAAATACGGCTTCCAGGGTCTTGCCATCAAGTCGCTCCTCAACGGCGTCCGGCCCGGCTCGGTCACCCTGACCTTCCCCAATGGCGGCGCTCCGGTGACCGTCAGCGATCAATTCCCCGGCTATTCCGACTCGAACTTCTGCATCGGCGCCCTTGCCGGCGACAACGGAGCGTCCGGAACCATCAACTATATGACCGGCGCCATCAGTCTGACGTTCGACTCGCCGCCGTCGACGGCGGGATTCAGCGCCACCTGGACCTTCAAACAGGAGACCCTCTGCGGCGTTTACCGTCCGAAGTCGGCGAACATCAACGGCTGGGGCGTGCGGGAGGCGGCCGACTCCATCGGCGCAATTGGCCTCAGACATGGATGGTCGTTCGCCTGGACCTGGTGGGTGACCAGCAACATGAGCGATTCCAACACCGTCGCAGGCATGACCGCGAACCTGTCGGCCAAGCTGACACTCCTGCAGCAGATGATGACCGGGGGTCCCTGGTATCCAGGCTACCTCGGCCGGGGTCTGGCGATCGACGCCGCCTGCGCCGCCCCGCCGATGATCATCGCGCCCAAGGGCAGGGAGACGGGCGCCGGAGAACTGCAGACCCTGGCGCGCGTCGACATTGTCCGTCAGGCGCAGGCGGCGCTGTGGCCGACGGGAGGCAGTCCTCTGGCCTTCGCCCTCGCCAGCGCCTGGTACTACGATCACTCGGTCGATGCGACCTTCTCACCGCATGAAGATCACGCCGACCAGGGCGCGCGGCGCATAGGCCGACGGATGGCCCGTGATTGGCAGGCGGCCTTCGCCCAGAATCGCGCTCTCAACCGCGGTCCGGAATGGGACGTTCCCACCTTTTCAGGCAACGTCTGCACCGTGCCTGTGTCCTACATCGGCGCGGGCCTGACGCTGGCGACGGCCGGAAACAGCGCCGCGCTGGATGAGTGGTACATGGGTACGGCGACAAAGCTCGGCGCGATCGTCGACAACGCCGTCTATGCCACCGCGGCCATCCGCGCCGACGGCCTGGCGGTCATCATCACCCGGCTTGACGGCGACTGGGCCGGAACCGAGGTCGTCCGATATGTCGTCGGCGCGCCCGGGTCGGTGGCCTCGGGGGCCGCTCCGCCCGCGTCTCTGCTCTATGACAACCGCGGCGGCTTCGGCGGGTTCGAACCAGGCCTGCCGGCGTCGCCCAAGTTCAGCTGAATCGGCGCCGCAACGCCATCACATGGGCTCCATGCCGACCATGACCGCGTTGGGCGTGCCGCATTCGACCTTTCGACCGTCCTGGCTGTTGCGGCAGATCATCCTCATCATCTTCGGCGGCGGGGCAGGGGGCGCCGTGCGGTTGACCGCCGCAGCGGGCGTGGGCGCGTGGGCCGGCGCCGGCGAACAGGCCCAAAGGGGCCCCATCGTCAGAGCCAGGACGAGGATCGACAGGGCAGGGGCGGTCATGCCTTCACCTTTGAGGGTTGCCCCCGACCTTAGCGGGCCGCGGGAAGCCCGGGCAAGCGGCTGTGGGCGCCAGGGATCAGCTGCCGGTTCCGCCCGTGGCGCAGGTCTTCAGCCCGAGGCTGCGGAATTGACCGATCAGCGGCGTGGTCAGGGCGAGCAGGTCAGACTTGATCGTCGGGACCCATTTGCCGGTGGCGTCGATGGCCGGGTTGTCGTCGTTGTACGGCGTCTTGTTGGCCCCGTTGATCAGGGCCGTGGCCACCGCCGGCATACCCATGCGGTCGACACGGGTGTAGGCGGCCGGTGGATCCGTGCGGAAGGCGAATCCCGCGCCGGCGCCCGGCGCCGGAGCTCCGCCGGAGGCGGGCGCGAGATAGGGAAAGCTGGCCAACTGGGGCACGCCGGTGCTGCTGGGATCCAGGGGAAGCTTGGCCAGGGTGTCCACCGGCTCTGACTTCAGGTCCAGGAACAGAACGGCGAGGGTCAGATCGACCACGGGATCGGTCAGCCTGCGGCCGTTAGGAAAGCCCGAGGGCTGGTTCATGTCCAGTTGCAGGACGTCGGGCACCACCAGATTGGCGACCGTCCGCCCCTCATAGACCACCTGGTTGAGGCACGGGGTGACATCGACGGCGGCGATCGCGGGCGGTGTCGGCGAAGAACTGCTGTCGCCGCCGCCGCAACCGGCGAGCAGCAGGCCGGTGACACCCAGGGGGGCCAGGAGACTCACGAGCTTCATCATCATGTCCCCGTGATGCGCCGGGTTTCACCCCAGACGTTGATCGGCTTGCCGCCGTTCTCGATCGCCGAACGCGGAAACTCTATGACGAACGACGTATCGTTCTTGCCGGCGAAGAAGTTGCGGCCGCTGGTGATGGACAGGATACCTGTCGCCTTGGTGTCGTTGAAGCCTTCCAGGTCGAAGAAGAACGGGTCGGTGAACAGACCGGCCTCGGCCTTGACCAGAGCGCCATCGGCCAGAACGGTCTGCACCGGGCCGGAAACCGGTCCGCTCGCGCCCGGTATGCCGACAAACTGAACGCCCCAGTTGCCCGCGGCGTCCTTTCCATAGCGGATGTTGATGTCGAACTGGCTGGTGGTGGGGTCGCCGGTGTTGGCGATGTGCAGTTGATAGAGAACGTCGCGGTCATAGGTCGGCGGTGTTCCGGGCGCCTGCGGTCCGGCGGTGGTCATCACGATCTTGACCGTACTGGCGTCGTTCCAGACGAAGATGTCGGCGATGTCCGAGGCGACGTCTGCGCCCTCGCCCGTGGTCCGCGCCGGCGGATCCAGATGGTCCGCCGCTCGGGCCTTGTGATGAAACGCCAGGCCCGCGGCCCCGATCGAAAGGGCGGCCACAATCAGCGCCGCCGCTGCGGTCTCTCGTCTTCGCATCCGTTCCACCCCACCCGTCCCGGGACGCGGCCCGTGCGCCAACGCGCCAGAATTGGGCGCCTCGCGACAGTCCCGGAAGACGTCACGTTACGTTAGGATAACTGAAGGACCCGTCCGTCTCAACGTGGCTTGAGGGCGGTTCGGGGCGGATTCGTCGCCAGATTTGGTGAGGTTTCGCACGTTGAAGACCTGTCAGCCCCCTCCTGCGCGCGGACCGCGTCGGGCCGGGCGCCCCGCCACAGCCGCACAGCTGCGGCGAGGGCGCCCGCGGACACCGCCGCCAGCAGCCATGGCGACTGCCCCAGCGCCAGATCGATGGTGTCGGCGACGGGGTTCGCCCGACCGGACGCCCGCTCGACGATCCACGCCAGGGACGCGACAGCCGCCAGCAACGCCCCGCCGCGGCGGAGCCAGGCGTAGAGGGGCAGTCGCGCCAGAACGATCAGCGATGGCAGCAGGGAAATCACCACGGCGAGCTGGATGAGTTCGATGCCGAGATTGAAACCGAGGATCGACTGCGCCTTCTGCAACGGCTCCAGGCCGAAATTGGCGATGACCGTCGCGAAGGCGAGGCCGTGAACGAGACCGAAGCCGCCGGCGATCAGGGCCTCCCTGCCATGGAACAGCGGTCGCCAGGCATGGATCGAGGAGATGAAGATCGACAGGGCGATTCCGATCTCCACGGGGCGGGACGGCAGGGTCCAGCCGAAGAGGGCCCCGCCGATCAGGGTGATCGAGTGACCGACCGTGAAGGCGCTGACGACGGCCACCAGCCCGCGCGCCGTATGACGCAATCCCCCGAACTGTCCCCAAAGCCGGCCGCGGGCCAGCAGCGGCGCCGGCAGGATCAGGGCGATGAGGAACAGCAGGTGGTCGTGTCCCTCGGCGATATGGCGCATGCCCAGACGCACCGCCGCCGCGAAGCCACGCCAGTCGCTTCCCTGTCCTCGATCGATCTTGACGTCGAACACCGGGGCCTGCAGGCCGCCGATCATCTGCGGTTCGCTCGAGAGCGTGCCAGTGCGGAAATCGCTGTGGGCGAAGACCAGGACGAAATGGTTGCTCACCTGGTCGATGATCGCGCCGTCGTGAAGGGAGAGCCTGCGGGGCGAGGCGCCGGCTGGCGGCTTCAGAGCGACCTCAGCCCGTATGTCCGCGCCCCACGCGTCCGAGACGAGGCGCATGTCAGTCAGGGTGATCGTCCATGGCCGCCCGTCCGGCGCCCGGGCGGAGAGATGACCGAGGAGGTAGCTCGCGAGGAAGGCGCGGTCGGCGTCGGCGATCGGGCCGCCGTCAAGGCGCAGGCGCCGTCCTGTGGCGTAGCTTATCTCATTGACCGGCAACAGGATCTCGGCGGAGACCGCCCTGCTGCCGAAATCCAGGTTGATCACGGAATTGGGCATGAGGTGGGCCAGGGCGGGGGTCGCCGCGAGGCTGGCCGCCAGGGCAAGAAGGACCACGGCGATCAGGCCGGGTCGGGGGCAGGCCGCGGCGCTCACTGCTCGAGCCACACCAGTCCGGGGTTCCGGTCGAGGCTGCGGGGATTGATGGCCAGGGCCGCCTTTCGCTCGGCGTCGGCCCTCGACCCTTCGGCCAGCAGCGCCCAGGCTTCCGACGCCACCACATGGGGCTCCGCTGAAACCCAGCCCGAAGACAGCACCGGCTTGAGCGCTTCGAGGGCGTCGGCGGGACGGTGGTTGGCCATATAGGCCCAGGCCAGCTGGGTGGCTGCGTCGGCATAGGGCCGGGCCCGGTAGTTCTTCTGCGCCAGGGCCAGGGTTTCGGCCGGCGAGCCGAACGCCAGCAGGTGATCCAGGGCGTGCCCGTATGCGGCTTCCGGCAACAGGGCGATCCGGCCCCGCCACAGCGAATCGGCCCGTGCGGCCCAGGCTTTCGCGTTCGGCAGATCCCCGGTGGCGCGGTAGAGGCCGGCGACGGCGTCCGCCGCTTCGGGAAGCGATGTCCGGGCGGCGATAGCCTGATAGATCGCCATGGCGCGGTCGGGCTGGCCCTTCAGGGCCAGGACCATCGCCAGGTGTTCCTCGACTATCCATGAGCCGGGGAAGATGGCGTCGGCCTGTCGGAAGTGACTCTCCGCCTCGTCCCAGCGGCCGTAGTCGAGCGCCAGGATTCCCCGATACAGCTCCAGGAAGCTGCGCTGCTGCTGTTGCGGTCCGATGATCGTGCTTTCGGCCTCGTCCAGATAGCGTCGGGCCTTGTCGGGGTCGCCCATCCGGCCCCAGTAATAGGCCAGCCGGAAGCTGGTCGACATCATCAACAGCCGCCTGTGCGACGCCTCATAGAGGGCCAGGGCCTGGTGATAGTGTCCGGCGTAGAAGGCCTGATCGCCCCGCAGGCCCAGGACGGTCGCTGTCGCACCGTCGTCGGGAACGGCATAGTGCTCGACCGCCCGCAGGTCGGCGTCCATGGCGTTCAGTCGGTGGACGGAGAAGTTCCAGACCGCCCGGTCGAGCCAGGGCCCATGTCCGGCGGGCGCCAGGGCGAAGGCCCTGTCGAACAACCGCCCCGCGGTGGCGTAGTCGTCAAACGAGCCCGTCAGCCTGGCGCGGCCCAGATAGAGCGTCGCCAGGCCGCTCTGGGCGTGCCAGTCCGATGCGCTGGTCCGGGCGCGGGCCAGGGCGAAGTCCAGCGTGCGATTGATCTGGGCGAGCTGCTCGTCATAGGTGGTGGCCTGCCCCTGCTGGTTGGCGGCGGCGACACTGTGTGTGACGGCGTGGGTGCGCAGGAACGGGGCGATGTCGACGTCGCGCCGCCTGGTTTCGAACAGGGCGTAAGCGCCGGCGAGCGTCAGGATGATCAGGCCCGCCAGGGTCCCCCTGATCGCCAGGCGGCGCAGCGGCCTCGCGTCCTTGCCTGTCACGTTGTTGCCCCCGCGATCCGGCACACCGGGATCGACGCCCGGGATCGGGACCGGATTGGTATCAGCGGCCCCGGCCGCGGGCAATTGCCGGCTGGGCAAGGGACAGGCGCGCGATCCCGAAGCCAGCGCCTCGCCTGGGCAACCGGCTCAGCGCTTGTCGACGTTCACCGAAACGACTGACGACGCCGGACCCGATGTCCGGTCCGACTCTGGGACTCTAGCCGTCGCTCATCTTCGCGCCCGGCTGGAAGGGCAGGCTGCGGACCCGGATCCCCGTAAGCTTGGCGAAGGCGTTGGCCACCGCCGGCGCCACGCAGGGCACGCCAGTTTCGCCGACACCGCCTGGCGCCGCGGTGCTGTTGACGATCGCCACGCTCACCGTCGGCATCTCGCCGCGTCGCAACACACGGTAGTTGCTGAAGTTCACGACATTGGGCTTGCCGGCGGCGAAGGTGACCTGCCCCCACAGGGTCGCCGACAGGCCGTGGGCGATGCCGCCCTGGATCTGGGCTTCGATGGAGTCCGGATTGATCACCACGCCGCAGTCGATGGCGCAAAACACCTTGCTGACCTTGATTGTATTGGCCGTCGTCCCGGACACCAGCGCCACCAGGGCGATGTAGCTGCCGAAGCCGCTAAGGAACGCCACGCCGCGCGCCGAGCCTTTGGGCGCAGCCGTGGTCGACCAGCCGCTGAGCGTGTCGACCGCATTGAGGACGCCCAGGGCGCGGGGGTCACCGGCCGCCTGCAGCTTGCGGAACGCCAGCGGATCCTTCCCCGCTGCCAGGGCCAGTTCGTCGATCGCGCTCTCGACGGCGAAGGTGTTGTAGGACTCGCCCACCGACCGCCAGTAGCCCAGCGGGATGTCGGCCGGATTCGGTACGAATTCGATGCGGCGGTTGACGATGGCGTAGGGCAGGCCCAGAGCGCCGGCGACAGCCCCCGTGTCCTCGGGATTGTTGCCCGGAACGGTGTTGCGCTGGATGTTGATCGACGGCGAGACGTTCCGGTAGATCATCCCGGAGATGGCTCCGCCGGCGTCGAGGCCGGCCTGGACCCGGATCGAGGCGCAGGGGCGGTACTTGTCGTTCTGGAAGTCCTGTTTGCGCGACCAGGTCAGCTTCACCGGCTTGCCAACGACCTTGGCGATGGTGACCGCCTGGCTGATGTAGTCCTGTTCGATCTTGCGACCGAGGCCGCCACCGAGGAAGGTGGTGTGCACGGTGATGGCGCTGGCCGGCAGGCCGGTGATACCCATGATGGTCGGGATGCAGAACTGCTGGCCCTGTGTCGGCGCCCAGACCTCGCATGAGGTCGCGGTGACCACCGCGGTGCAGTTGAGCACCTCCATGCAGCCGTGCGCGAGGTAGGGCAGCTGATAGGTGGCGTCGATCGTGGTCTTCGCCGCGGCCAGGGCCGCGGCCGGATCAACCGCGCCCGTCGTCTCATAGACGTGCGGCGTGACCGTTGTGGAGGTGAGCAGGGCGTTGCCTGTCGCCAGGATGCTCGCCGAATCGCGCGAGGCGGTGCTGGCGGGCAGGGTCCATTTGACGCTGGTGGCCAGGGAATTGGCCGCGCCCATCGCGCTCCAGGTGTCGTTCGCCACGACGCCGACGGCGTTGCCGAGATTGATCAGCGTATGGCCGCCGCTATTGGTCGGCAGGGAGGCCACCGTCCCGCCCAGGGTGGGGCAGTGAACGACGGACGCGTAAACCATGCCCGGAACCTGCACGTCGATGCCGAAGATCGCCGAGCCGTCGACCTTGGCCGGGATGTCGGTGCGGGGAATGCGCTGGCCGATGAAGGTGTTGGTGGTCGCCAGCGGGGCCGAGGCGGGCGGGGGAAGGGTCGCGGCGACGGCGACCAGATCGCTGAACAGATAGGTGGTTGTTCCGTCGGTCACCTTGCCGCCGCTGGCCAGCGCGAACGTGGCGCCGGGCTTGAGCGTCGCCGCCGCCGACACCAGCATCTGGCCGGCGATCGCCGCCGCCTTGCGCATCGGCAGGTACCAACCCCGGGTGCTGGTGCTGCCGCCGGTGAGCTGGGCGTGGAACAGCGGGTTGGCGTAGGGATTGGGCGATGCGGCCGACGCTGGCGCGTGTACGACGCGGATCTGGCTCCACGACAGCTGCAGCTCTTCGGCCACAAGCTGGCCCATGCCCGTCATGATGCCCTGGCCCATCTCCGTGGAGCCGATGGCGAGCGTTACGACGTTGGCCGTGTCGATCTTCAGATAGGCGCCCAACGAAGTGGAGGGCAGGGCCGGCGCGGCGCCGGCTGTGGCGCCGACGCCCGCGGGCGTCGGACCGCCGACGAAGGTCACTGCGAAAGGCACGACGAGGGCCGTGGCGCCGGCGCCGATCATCGTGCGCCGATCAATGGAAATGGTCATTGAGTCTTCCCCGAAATTGGGTGGAGGTTCACGAAGGGATTCAGAGGCTCAGAACGGCCTTGCTGATGCGCTGGTAGGTTCCGCAGACGCAGACGTTGTTCATCTCGCCGAGGATTGAACTGCCGTGGTGGCCGGCCTTCATGGCGCCGACCGCCGACATCAGCATGCCGGACTGGCAGTAGCCGCACTGCGGCACCTGATTGGCGATCCAGGCCGCCTGGGCCTTCTGCCCATCGGGGTCGTTCGCGAGGCCTTCGACGGTCAGGATCGTCTTGCCGACCGCCGACCCGACGTCCATGTCGCACGACTTTTCCGGATGGCCGTTGACCAGAACGGTGCAAGCCCCGCAGATTTCGACGCCGCAGCCATATTTGGTGCCGGTGAGGCCGACGATGTCGCGGATCGCCCAGAGGAGCGGCATCCCGGTGTCCGGCACCGACACGGTGTGGCTGACGCCGTTGATGTTGAGCGTGACCGATGAGGCCATAGGGGGGATTCCTCTCCACGTTTGAAGTCGAACGATGGCAGAGCCCCGCCCAAAGGCCTTGCGATCGATCAAAGTTACAACAGGGAAATTATCAAATCAAATTGGATTTTAACAATCACTGAAGAAAGTTGCACGGTCATCAAACTTCGACAAAAAGTTCACAAAGACAGCGCTCTATAAAAAGTCGACGCGAATCTGCCAGGTCGCCAGCCAGACCGCAGACGGCTAAATGACGCCGCAATTAGGCGTCAAGAGCGCTCGCCGACAAGGGCGTTTGGGCTCGTCCGGAGGGTTTGGACAAAGTGCGCACGGCCCGGCCGGTCCGGCGGGCTCCGCGGTGTGCGGTTCGTTGACGCAGGAGGATGCGAGTGACATGTTTCCCATGGCGTGTGACGCCTCCCTCGCACTGCCCTTCGCGCTTGTCCCAGGAGCCACGGTTGAGTCGTTTGTCCGTCAATCTGCGCGCCCGGCTCCCGGTTCTCACCGCTCTGGCCTCTGCGTTCGCCTCCTCGGTTTCGGCGCAGTCGGTCCAGACCGATCCGGCGGGGTCCGGCCCGATCCTCGGAGCGCTGCAATGGGTTCAGGGGACGCTGCTGGGCAATCTGGCGACGACAGCCGCGGTGATCGCCGTGGCCGTGGTCGGCCTGATGATGCTCACTGGCCGTATCGAGTGGCGGCGCGGCGTCACCGTGGTGATCGGCGCCTTCATAATCTTCGGCGCGGCGGCGATCGTGGCGGGCATGCGCAGCATGGCCACAGGGCTCCGATAGCGCCTTGGCCGCCCTTGCCGCCGATCCTGTCTGCACGGTGCTCACCCGCCCGCAGATGTTCGCCGGGGTCACCTACAGCTACGCGATCTTCAACATGATCGTCACGGTGGAAGCTTTTCTGATCTCCAAGTCGTTCTGGTCGCTGCTGGCGGCTGTGGCGATCCATGCGGTCGGCTATTTCGGCTGCCTCCACGAGCCGCGCTTTTTCGACCTGTGGATCGTCCGCGCGCGCAGCTGCCCAAGGGTGCCGAACCACGGTTTCTGGCGGGCCAACTCCTACCGGCCATGACCCAGTCCTACCGCTCGGCGGACGTGCATCGCAGGCTGGCTGCGAAAGAGGCGTCTATCGGCGACCGCCTGCCCTATGCGCGGCATCTCGATGAATCGACCATTCAGACCCGGGACGGGCTGCTGATCCAGGTCCTCAGGCTAGACGGGTTCCCCTTCGAGACCGTGGACAGCGAGGAACTCAGCTACCGGAAGCAGGTCCGCGAATCGCTTTATCGCGGCGCGGCCAACTCGCGGCTGGCCATCTACCACCACATCGTCCGGCGCCGCGTGACGCCGGAACTGGCGGCCGAGTTCGACGATCCATTCTGCCGCCAGCTCGATGCGACCTGGAAGGCGAAGCTCGCCGAGCGCCGGCTGTTCGTCAACGAGCTCTTCCTGACGCTCGTGCGGCGTCCGCTCCAGGGCAACGCCGGTTTCGCCGAGCGCCTGTTCAGGTCGGCGGCGCGCGACGCCGGCAATCTTGCGCAGGAACTGCGGCAGCTGGACGCCACCCGCGAGACCTTTCTGGCGGCCCTGGCGCCTTACGGCGCCCGGCTGCTGACCACCTATTCCGGCCGGCACGGTCTGTGCTCGGAGCCCTGCGCCTTTCTCGGTTCGCTGGTCACCGGCGAAATGCGGCCCGTGCTCGCCCCGGGTCAGGATATCGGCCAGGCCCTGGCTGACCGGCGACTGACCTTCGGGCTCGACGCGATGGAATTCGCCGCGGCGGGCGGTCGCCCCGCCACGTTCGGCGCAGCCATCTCGCTTAAGGACTATCCGCTCAGCTCGGCGCCGGGAATGCTCGATGGGGTTGTCCGTCTGCCATTCGAGATGGTGCTGACCCAGAGCTTCGCCTTTGTCGACCGTCAGGCAACCCTCGACCGGATGAGCCTCGCCCTGCGCCGCCTTCGCGCCGCCGATGACGCCGCGGTCAGCGCGCGGGACGAACTCAGCTCCGCAAGGGACTCCATGGCCGCCGGTCGGGCGGCGTATGGCGAACATCATCTGTCGATCCTGGTGAAGGCCGAGAGCCTCGAGGCGCTCAACAGCGCCGCGGCGGAGGTTCAGTCGGCCCTGTCGGAGACCGGCGCCGCGGCGGTTCGCGAGGACGTCAATCTCGAACCCGTGTTCTGGGCCCAGTTTCCAGGTAATTTCAAATATATAGCGAGACAGGCGCTGATTTCGGCGGCCAACTTCTCCAGTTTCGCCCCCTTCCACAATCACCCGCAGGGCTCGGCCGAGGGCAACCATTGGGGTGAGGCGGTGTCGGTGCTCGAGACCACCGCCTTCGGTCCCTATTTCTTCAATTTCCACAACGGCGATCTGGGCAACTTCACGGTGATCGGCCCCAGCGGATCGGGCAAGACCGTGCTGCTGACCTTCCTCACCGCTCAGGCCAACAAATACCGCCCCAAGGTCTTGTATTTCGACAAGGACCGCGGCGCGGAGATCTTCATCCGGGCGGTCCGCGGCCGCTACGACATTCTCCGGCCCGGCGAGCCGACCGGTCTCAATCCCCTGCAGATCGAGGACACAGCGGCCAACCGCAGTTTCCTGGCCGACTGGCTGGGCCGGATCCTGTCGATCGCCGGCGAGGCGCTCGACGCCGAGGATCGCGCCCTGATCGTCGACGCCATCGACGCCAACTTCAGCCAGCCGCGGGACCACCGCCGCCTGCGCTATCTGCGTGAGCTTTTCGTCGGCGCCCGCCGGCCCAGCGCCGGCGACCTGGCCGCGCGGCTCAAGGCCTGGTGCGACGACGGCGAGCACGCCTGGCTCTTCGACAACGCCGAGGACCGGGTGGACTTCGACCACGATGTATTCGGGTTCGACATGACCCGCATCCTCGACACACCGGTCACCCGCACGCCGGCGATGATGTACCTGTTCCACCGCATCGAGCAGCAGCTGGACGGTGCGGCCACCCTCATCATCGTCGATGAAGGGTGGAAGGCTCTGGACGATGATATCTTCGTAAACCGCGTCAAGGACTGGGAAAAGACGATCCGCAAGCGCAACGGCGTTATCGGGTTCTGCACCCAGAACGCCAGCGACGCCCTGGAAAGCCGCATCGGTCCGGCGATCATCGAACAGACGGCCACCCAGATCTTTTTCCCCAACCCCAAGGCTCGACGGGCCGACTATGTCGGCGGCTTCGGTCTGACCGATCACGAGTACGAGCTGGTGCGCTCGCTTCCCGACACGTCGCGGTGCTTCCTCGTCAAGCAGGCCGACCACAGCGTCGTCGCGAGGCTCGACCTCACCGGCATGTCCGGGGAGTTGAAAGTGCTGGCCGGGACAGAGCGGTCGGTCAGGCAACTCGACGCCATTCGCGCGCGGGTCGGCGATGATCCCGACGCCTGGATGGGGCCGTTCGTCGCCCCGGCGGCGCCGCAGAAGGCGCGGTCGTCTCCGTGAGCGTCTGTCCCGCCCTGCCGGTGGATGTGGGTATCGTGCGCGATATCCTGGGTTCTGTGGACTGCAATGTGCAGCTCTATTCAGCGGCCGGCTACCGCGCCCTGACCGGACCGGATTCGCCGCTGCCGGCGGCCCTCACCGGCATGCTGACGATTTATGTCGCCCTTCTCGGCTACCGTATGTTGTTCGCGGTGGGCGGAACCCGGCTGGCCGACACGCCGCTCATCGCGGTGAAGATCGGCGCGATATTGGCCATCACCCTCAACTGGAGCGTCTTCCAGACCCTGGTTTTCGATCTGGACGCCAATGCGCCCATGCAGATCGGCCGCGTGATCAGCCGCCCCATGGCCCAGAACGGCCCGGGCCTGGCCGAGGACCCCGTGCGGGGGCTCCAGGTCGCCTATGACGAACTCAACGCCGACGCTCTGCAACTGTCGACCAAGGCGGGGCAGGCCAACGCTTCGACGCCCGGGTCGCCGCCGTCGCCCGGCGTCGACGCCGCCAAGGCGACCGCCGCGGCCCTGCGCCAAGCGGCCACGGTGCTGGTGGGCAGCACCGCCGGGGTCCTGGCCATGGCCTTCATCGCCACAGGCGTGCTTACGGCCGTAGGCCCGCTGTTCATCGCCCTGTTACTGTTCGACGCGACCCGCGGCTTTTTCACCGGCTGGGTGCGCGCGCTGGTCGGCGCCATGCTCACCCCGATGGTCTGCTGGATCGCCACCAGCCTGATGCTGGTTGTGCTGGCGCCGCGGATCGCCATCCTGGCCGAACAACGGGCGGCCCAGCTTATCAGCCTGGACGTGGCCGACGCGGCCTGCGCCCTGGTGCTGATCTTCGCCGGCGCCCAGGCTGTATTGATTCTTGGCGGCCTGATGGTGGCTGGCGGATTCGACCTGAGCCGCCGCAGCACGCCAGCCGAGAGCAGCCGGATTGCGGCGCCCGAAGGGGCCGTCGGCGGTTCGGTGGTTGAGGTGCAGACGCGCGCCCAGGCCCTGGCCGCCAGCCTCCAGCGTTCGTCGGCGACCTATTCGCGCGAGACCGGAGGCGGCGCGGTCTCCCTGGCGTCTATACGGGGAGAACCGGACGGCATGCGGACCGACGGGCCCGCGCGCCCGGATCGGCTTGGCGAAACCTTTCGGCGGGGAGTGACCATGCGAGATCGGACCCGGACGGGCGCGGCGGGGCGGGCATGAAGCGACTGGCGATTCCCTTCGGCGTCCTGTCGCTGTTCCTCGCCCCGGTGGCGGGCGTGGCGGCGATCTCGCCGCAGCCGGGTCCAGGCGATCCGCGCATCCGTGTGGTGCACTATGACCCCGACCAGGTGGTCGAACTTCAGGCCACCATCGGCTATCAGATGACGCTGGAGTTCGGCCCCGGCGAGCACATCGAGAACGTTTCCATCGGCGACGGCCTAGGCTGGCAGGTGACGCCGAACCACAAGGCCAACCTTCTCTTCCTCAAGCCGCTGGACGTCCGCAGCGTCACAGACATGACGGTGGTCACCAACCTCCGTCGCTATGTGTTCGACCTGACGGCCCGGCGGGCGCTGCAGCGGGGCGACCGCTCGCTGATCTTCCGCGTGCGGTTCGAGTACCCCGAACCGTTTGTCGCGATTCCCGAGCCCAAGCCGCCGCCGCCGCCGCCAGAGCCGCCCAAGGACGTCAACCACGCCTACCGGTTGCAAGGGTCAACGAAAAGCGCGCCCCTGCGTGTGTTCGACGATGGACACGACACCTATTTCACCTTTCCTGAAACCGAGGAGTACCCGGCCATCTTCGCCGTCGATCCCGACAACAAGGAAGCCGTGGTCAACAGCGCCACCCGCGACGGGTTCGTGGTCGTGGACCGTCTGGCCGGGGCCTGGATGCTGCGGCGGGGCGCCGAGGTGACCCGGGTGACCAACGACGGCTACCACGAGCCGGGAGTCGGGATCTCCTCTCGCAAGCCGCCCAGACGACACAGGGGCCTGTTCAAATGATCCGAACCGAACGTGTTCCGCTCACCGACACCGATGCCGCCCTCATGGAGCAGTTGTCGCGGCCGGTCTCCGCCGTGGCGCGGGCGGAGAGCCCCTGGGGCTTCATGGCCGGCCTGGCCGGCACCGTGGGCCTGGGTCTTGTGGTCTATCTGTCCCTCAGCGCGGGGCGTCACGCCCGGGCCCAGACCGCCAGCGCCCCCACCTCTCCGATCCCCACCGCCCTGGCTCCGGTGAATCCGGGCGGCGGCTCCTCGCCGCCGGTCTTCCAGCCGGCGCCCTACAATCCGCCCGCGACAAACACCGGCTACAGCACCGCCGCGGCGGCGGACGCCCAGGCCAGGCTGAGAGCGCCGTCCATGGTCGTGGACCTCAGCGAGGCGCCGGAGGCCGGCGCCGCTCAGGTGGCCCAGAACACCGTCGCCATGCCTGCGGTCGGCGGCCGCGAAGCGGCCCGGGACGCCGCCGCCAAGGCCGGCTCAAACGAAGGCTTCGCCGATCGGGTGAGCGCCGCCCAGGTCGACACCGCCCATGCCACGCGCCTGGCCAACACCGCCCTGATCGCCCCTCAGGGCACGGTGATCTCCGCGGTCCTGGAAACCGGCATCAACTCCGATCTGCCCGGGTTCGTCCGGGCGGTGGTCAGTCGCGACGTCAGTGGCTTTGACGGCTCCACCGTGCTCATTCCCCGCGGCTCCAAGCTGATCGGCGAGTACAAGAGCGGGGTCGCCGAAGGCCAGTCGCGCGCCTTCGTCATCTGGTCGCGGCTGCTGACGCCGGACGGGGTGTCGATCAAGCTCGGGTCGCCGGCCACCGATCGCCTTGGCCGCGGCGGCCTCGACGGCGAGACAAACACCCACTTTGTCCACCGCTTCGGCGCCGCGATCCTGCTGTCGGTGATCTCGGCGGGGCTCGAGGCCCTGGCCACCCAGAACAGTTCCGGGGCGAACGCCATCGTCGTCGGCTCGCCTCAGCAGGCGGCGAATGTGGCCACCATCGCCCTGCAGAAGGATATCGACATACCCACCACGATCACCGTGCCGCAGGGCAAGGCGATCCGCGTGTTCGTCTCCCGCGACCTGGATTTCTCGGACGTGATGCAGGCCCGATGAATGATCGGGTCTACCTCAGGCGCTATCTGGCGCCGCTTGATCCCTGGCTCTCCCGGCCCGATGTCACCGATATCCTTGTCAACCGTCCAGGCGAGGTCTGGGTCGAGACCGTTTCCGGCGAGACCAGCCGCTTCGACGCGCCACAACTGACCGAGGTCGACCTGTCTCGCCTGGCCCGGCAGGTCGCCGCCGCGGCCAGCCAGGGGGTCAACCGCGAACAGCCGTTGCTTTCGGCCAGCCTGCCCGATGGCGCCCGCGTGCAGATCATCGCGCCGCCGGCGACCCGCGGCGGCATGGTCCTGGCCATCCGCAAGCACGCCATTTCCGATCTTTCCATGAGCGAACTCAGCCGCGCAGGCCTGTTCGACGCGGCCAGCGAGTCCGGCGCCGCCGCGCGTGAGGATCAGGCCCTCGATGCGCTGCTGGCGGCGTCGGATCTCATGGGTTTCCTGACCCTGGCGGTGAAGCGCCGCAAGACCATCGTCCTGTCGGGCGGCACCTCGTCGGGCAAGACCACCCTGCTCAACGCCCTGGTCAAGGAAATCGATCTGGCCGAGCGGCTGGTGGTCATAGAAGACACCCCGGAGATCCGGCTCGATCATCCCAACGCCGTCGGCCTGATCGCCGTGCGGGGCGAGGCGGGCGAGGCGCGGGTCGGGGCCGAGGACCTGCTGCAGGCTTCGCTGCGTATGCGGCCCGACCGCATCCTGCTGGGGGAGCTGCGCGGAGCCGAGGCCTTCGCCTTCCTGCGCGCGGTCAACACCGGCCACCCGGGGTCGATCACCACGGTGCATGCCGACAGCCCCGACGGCGCCATCGATCAGATCACCATGCTGGCCCTGCTCAGCGGCGTCGACATGGGCTGGGCGGCCATCCAGGCCTATGCGCGGCGGGTGATCGACGTGGTGGTGCAACTCAAGCGCACCGACGGGCGGCGCGTGGTCAGCGAAGTGGTCTTCCGTCCGTCGCGAGCGAACGGAGACACGAACATCCGTTGAGACCGATGGACTCGTCGCGTCAGAACGCGCCCATGCGGGACTTCAGCACGATCGTGGGGGTGTCGGCAGCCGTCTGCACGGGCTTGTTCAGCCGACCGAGGATGGCGTCCACATAAGCGATGGTCTCGGCGTAGGGCGGGACGCCCCGGTAGCGCTCCACAGCCTCGGGGCCGGCATTGTAGGCGGCCAGCGCCTTGGTGGTGTCGCCGTCGAAACGGCGCAGCATTTGCGAGAGGTAGTCGGCGCCGCCGTCGATGTTGCTCGCCGGGTCGGTCGCGTCGACGCCGAGGGCCCGGGCGGTCTGGGGCATCAGCTGCATCACGCCCCGCGCGCCCTTGGGCGACAGGGCCGCGGTGTTGAACCCGGATTCCTGCCAGGCCACGGCCTCAACAAGATGCTCGTCCACCTGATGGCGGGCCGACGCCGCATGGATCGCCTCGGCCACCGCCGGGGGCGGGGCGGTCTGGCGCCCGACGCGGCGGGTCGGATGCGACGGCCTGATCAGGGCGATGGGATGGGCGCCGTCGGAGAGGTACTGGGTCGGACCGTCGTACTGAACGACGGAGCCATCGAGGTGGACTTCGAGAACCTGTGCGCAAGACTGCCCCGCGAGGGCAAGCGCCGCCGTCGCCATGGCGACTATCCAGGGGCCCGGAACGCGGGGCGATGTTTTCAAGACGCTATCCTCAGGTCGCCCCCGACCTATTTCGACGCGACCTTCTGGGCCTCGACCTTGCAGTTATAGCCCAGATCGGGCGCCGAACAGAAGTCCGGCCATTTGCCCGAAGCGGTCCAGTATCCGACCAGACCCACCTTGGCGGCCAGGGCGATGAAGCGCGGGTCGCGTCGGAGCTGGGCGTTCAGCGGCGTGAACAGGACGGAAAGGTCGTCCTGCTGCGCCGATGGCGGAACCTGGGCCGCGAGCCTGTAGGCGTCGTCCACGAGACCGAGCGCCGACAGATGGCTGATCGCCACCATCAGATGCGCCCGGTCGTGCGACACCGAGACGAACTCCGCGTCGCGCGCTGTCGCCCTGGCGGACGGGTCGTCGGTGGCCATCGCCTTGATGAAGGCCTCGCCGGCGGCCAGATCCTCTTCCTGGGTCAGCAGCGGCGAGCGGTTGGCGTCATCCTCCAGGATGCGCAGCGCCTCGTCCCAGCGTCCGAACCACTCATACATATGGAACCGGAACGCCTGGTTGACCGGATTGGTCGGGGCGATCTGCAGGGCCCGTGTCAGGGCCCGGTCGGCGTCGTCGTCCTTTCCCTGGGCCGCCAGGCTGGTGGCGATCAGGCTGACGTAGTCCGGGTCGCCGCTGTCTTCCGAAGCCACTTTCTGGGCGTAGACCGCCGCTTCGTTCAGCCGGCCGACCTCGCCCAGCATGAGGGCGTAGATGGCGTTGGGCAGCAGACCGGCGCCGGGCTGGGTGACCGCGAGGGCCAGGTTCTTTTCGCGTTCGGGCCAACCGGGTGGCGGCACCAGGCGCGCCCGCGCCGCATAGGCCTCGCTGTTCTTCGGATCCAGGGCGATCGCCTTTTCGGCCTCGCGCGCCGATTCGGCGAGCAGGGCCGTGGCGTTGGTCGGGTCCACCTGGGACTTGCCGAACAGGAACAGGGCCAGACTGGAATGGCCGTAGGAGAAGTCGGGCGCCTTGGCGACGAGCTGGCGCAGGGCCTGTTCCTCGGCGACCTGGGCGTTGGCGTCGCCGGCTGCGTCCAGGTCCAGGTCGCAGGACTTCAGATAAAGCGCCTCGATATCGCCGCTGGCCATGCTGGGACCAGGCTGCAGGGCGCGGGAAGCGCAGGTCAGGATACTGATTACCCGGGACGAAACCTGGGTCTGCAGGTCTTCGCCCGCGCCGCGGAAATCGTGGGTCCAGATGGTCTGGTGGTGGACCGGATCGTCGATGCGAAGGGTGATCGAAAGCCCGTTGGCGTCGCCCGACACCGAGCCGTCGAGCACCGCGCCGACCTGATAGCGGCGCGCCTGGGCGTCGTGGTCAGGTCCGCGCAGCGATTCGGCGACCTTGCCGACGACCGTGGGAATCTTGCCCTGGTTGAGCGTGTAGGCGATCTCGTCGGTGAGCCCGTCGGCGAACTCCTGCGCATCCTTGCCGCCGCTCTTCGCCTTCAGCGCCAGCACCGCCACATGGTCATGCTTGGGAAACAGGGTCGTGTAGATGTCGCGTCCGAAGAAGACGCCCACCAGCACCGTCACGATGGCGGCGCCGCCGGCCAGGGACAGGATCAGCCGGCGGTTGGACTGTTTGAGCGCCGCCTCGTCAACGGGGGCCTGGAACGCCAGCCGGTAGACGGGCGTGGTCCCCACCGAGGCCGTGTCCCTGATCAGCCGCTTCGTGATCGCCGGGTCGCGGACGGATTTGCGAACCTCGTCCGAGACCAGAACCACGCCCTTGTCGGCGGCCTGCTGGATATGGGCCGCGGTCGAGATGGCCTCGCCCGAAAGCTGGCCGGTGAACAGGGCCGAGACCGCACCCTGGTGGACGCCCACGCGCACCGGAGGCCACGGACCGTTGGCGATTTCGTCGCCGGCCGCCAGGGCCGCTTCGGGGGTGGGCAGTTCCAGGAAGAAACCGTCGGCGTCACTGTTGAACACCCGGCCGCTGTGGCGAACCGCCGTGGCTTCCAGGCGTGCGGTCAACGCCTCGAAGGCGTTGGCGACCTTTTCGCGGTCCTCTTCCGTGGCCCGGGCAAACCCGAATAGATCGACCGAAACGATCGACGCCTGCCTAAGATTCGCAATCCCGTCGGCCACGCTGAACCCCCGCCCTCGCCTGCGCGCCAAATTAGCCTATTTGTTCGCGGTTGGCGAACCCATAGGACGATGGAATTCGCGCAAAGATCAAGGTCTGGGCGGGCTCGTCGTCTGGATCGCCGCCAGGAGACCGGCTCGGGGCGACCGGATGAGGATATGTTAGACTTGTCGCCATGCCCGGAACGCCCCTCGTGAACCCGTCCCGCAACACCGACCACGCCTTCTGTGTGGCCCCGATGATGGACTGGACCGACCGACATTGCCGATCCTTCCACCGGGTCTTCACCCGAAGGGCGCGGCTCTACACCGAGATGCTCACCGCCGGCGCTGTGCAGCACGGCGACCGCGCGCGCCTGCTGGATTTCGATCCCGCCGAGCATCCCGTCGCCCTGCAACTGGGGGGCTCCGACCCGCAGGCTCTGGCGGCCGCAGCACGGGTCGGGACGGACTGGGGCTACGACGAGATCAATCTCAACATTGGCTGCCCGTCCGACCGCGTCCAGAGCGGCCGCTTCGGCGCCTGTCTTATGCTCGAACCGGATCTGGTGGCGGCCTGCGTGGGGTCGATGAACGTGGCCGCGCGTGCGCCGGTGACGGTGAAGTGCCGACTGGGCGTCGACGATCAGGACCCCGAGCAGAGCCTGTTCAGCCTTGTCGACCGCTGCGCCGCCGAGGGGGTGACCGTCTTCATCGTCCACGCCCGCAAGGCCTGGCTCAAGGGGCTGTCGCCGAAGGAGAACCGCGACATCCCGCCCCTGGACTATGGCCTCGTCCGCCGTCTGAAACGCGAACGGCCGTCCCTGACGATCGTGCTGAACGGCGGCCTGAACACGCTGGACTCGGCCGTCGCGGAGACGGCGGGGCTGGACGGAGTCATGTTTGGCCGGGCCGCCTATCATGATCCGGGGTTGCTGGGGGCGGTCGACGGGCGCTTCTACGATCCGGAGGCGCCGGAGGTGTCGCCATCGGAGGCCGTGGAGCGCTACCGGCCGTATGTGCAGGCGGAGCTCGAGCGGGGAACCCGGCTGCCCGCCATGACCCGACATATGCTGGGCCTGTTCCAGGGGCTTCCCGGCGCCCGCGCCTGGCGCCGCACGCTGACGGTCGAGAGCCTGGCGCCCGGGGCGGGGGTGGAGGTGATCGACCGGGCGATGGCTGCCGTGACCGACGCTCTCCAGCGCCGCGCGGCCTAGGCCGCGCCTTTTTCTCGCCGCCCTCGCCGTCGTAGGCTGACGCAGGGACAGCAGTGGGGAGCGGTGCGTGAGCGAAACAGCGAGGACGCCCGGCGAGGCGGGTGTGAACACCCGGTTGGCCGCCGCCATTGTCTGCGTCGCTCTGATTTTCGTCCTGGGCGGGCCGGTCCTGGCCCACACCTTCCTTCCCGTTGGCGACCAGGCGGCGAGCGGCGGGCCGAACCTGTTCCTTGGCACCGACACGGTCACGCGCGACGGTGACACACTCGCCTTCGATCTACTGGTGATTACCCGCTTCCTCGGCTTTCAGATCCGTCGCAATGGATCAGCGGCGACGGAGACCGTCCCCGGGGCCACGGTCGGCTCCCTTCAGCGCGTCGCCATCAACTGCGGCTGGCGAACCGTCGCCCAGTCGCCGCCTTCCGTCGCCTACGACGAAGAGGGGCGGGCGGTCACCGACAGCGGCCGCCAGGGGCTGGTTTTGACCGGCGTCGGCCTGCTCATACCCGGCGACGCATTGGCCGAGGCCGCGGACCGCTGGTGCGACGCCGACCCGCGACCCCAGACGGCAGGCCTTCGTGACGTGGCGGCCGCCATGTCCCTGGCCGCCTACGGGACGCAGGGGCCGCCTCCGGCCGGCGCTCCATCGGCCCCGCCCCCGCCGCTCATGATCGCGCCGGTGAGGCCGCCGCCTGCGCCCCCGGCCTGGACAGGGGAGGGCGCCCCGCACCGTTTCGTGCTCGTCGGATGCAGTGGCGGACTCGACAATCTCCTGTTCATCGACCGGGCAAGTCGTGTCCGGAGCGGCCGGACCGTGACCGGGCTCACCCTGGTCCTGCTCGGCGCGGAGGCGCATCGGGCGCAGGGTGACGTCCAGCTCTGGCGCTCCGTCGCGGCCGTCAGGCGCACGACATACGACTGCGTCGACAAGACTCTTCGGATCGAGGCTCAGGCCGCCTGGGATCGCCTGGGAGGGTTCCAGCGGGCGGTGGAGGCGCCGGGCGCAACGCGGCGGGCCCAGGAGTCGCCAATCGTGGCGGCGGAGATCCGCGCCGCCTGTCTCGACAGGGAGGCCCATGGGGTCACCGCCTATGGCGGCCTTGATGAGGCCTGGGCCTGGTCCGAGTCGCCATGGCCGGCGCGGGGCGACCCATGGAAGGTCGACTGCGCGTGGGCCGATCTGCCGCAGAACGTCCGGTCAGGCCTGAAGAATACCTGGGCCGTGGCGCCGGAGGCCTCGATCGATGTTGTGCGCAAGCAGCCGTTGGACCCCGTGATTGCGGCCTGTGGCGCGCCGGCCGGCGCCGACTCCAGACAGGCGCTTCTGACCTACGCCGTCGAGCAGGGCGCGCTCGCGGCCCTGCAACGGTCCCATCCGCTCGACACGCCGCGGCTGAAGGCGGCGTGGAGCGGCGTTTCCTGGGCGGACCGGCGACGATTCGCCCGCGCCATCGTGTCCTTTTCGGTAGAAGGGCGGCGGTTCCAGGACCATCTTGTCGCCATTCTCGGCGCGGTTCTCGGGCTCCGGTCGCCCGACGAATATGCCTGGCTGAAGGCCTTCCTCGCCGCCGAGGTCGAGTTGAATCCGGCCTGAGTCGCGCGCCGCCGGAATCCGGCGGCCGGCGCCGCCGACCGCCACCGGAAGTGCGGCCGGCCTATCCGCGCCCGAACATCGCCCGTTTTTCGGGCCTGACCCGTTCGGGCCGGCCGGGCAGGTCGGCGAGGATCGCCGCCCGGGTGAGTTCGTCCAGCCGGGACCATCCGGCCACCTCGGCCAGTGTCCGGTAGCAGCCCATGCACAGGCCGCTTTCGCCGTCGACGACACAGACCTTGATGCAGGGCGTGGCGATGGGTGTGGGCGGGCCGCTCATGGGGGGACCATGCCGTCTTGCCGCGCTCGACGCAATATTCGTGACGCCGTCGTCAACATGACGAGCTGTTAATGTAAACAATGTAATAATTATCCTGAATTAAGCTTACAATCTGGTAATCTGAATCATTTACTATAATTAATTTGTCAAATCAGCGGCGCCTGAAGCATATGATCCTCACCAACCCCGGAGAGGAACGGAAAATGTCAATGCTCAAAGCTTTCATGATGGTCGTCCCGCTGGCGCTGTCGACGGCGGCCCTGGCCGAGCCCGCGCGGTTCAGCGACGCGCAGTACATCGCCGCCGCGCGCTGCCAGGCCCTTATGTCCTCGGCCTCGCTCGGCCGTCAGGACACCCGCGCCATCGATCAGGCGCTCAAGGCGAACGGCGGCGCGCGCACCGCCGCGGTGTTCGATCGCGCCGATGAGGCTCGCGACGACGCGGCCCGCGCCGCCAGCCACGCCGGCGTCTATGGCAAGGCCGGCCTGATCGCCGAACGCGACGGCGCATGCCGGTCGTTCACCGGCGGCACCATGACCGCGGCGACCAGCCCGGTCGGAGCCACGCGGACGAACTGATCCCCCTCCAGTTCCCCGCGTCTGGCGGCCCGGAGTCCCCCCGCTCCGGGCCGCTTTTCGTGGGCGCCGGGTCCGCCGCCCCATATTGCGCTGGCCGGTGCTGGACTCTTGGGGGCGTGGGCGATTACAGCCTTCACGGCTCCTATGTCGGGGCCACGCCAGAGGCTGTGTCATGGATCTCGATTTCTCACCGCAGGATGCGGCGTTCCGCGCCGAAGTCCGCGCCTTCATCGCTGAAAACTACCCCCAGGCTCTCCGCGACAAGCAGCGCGATGAGGAAGCCCTGAGCAAGGAAGACTACCTGTCCTGGCACCGCATCCTCGCCCAGAAGGGCTGGTCGGCGCCGTCATGGCCCAAGGAGTGGGGCGGCACTGGCTGGACCCCCACGCAGAAGTACATCTGGTCCGAGGAACAGGCCCGGGCCGACACCATCGCCGTTCTCCCCTTCGGCGTGAACATGCTGGCCCCGGTGATCTACACCTTCGGCACAGAGGAGCAGAAGGCGCGCTTCCTGCCGGGCATCCGCGATGGCCAGGTGTGGTGGTGCCAGGGCTATTCCGAGCCCGGCGCCGGGTCGGATCTCGCCTCGCTGAAGACCAAGGCCGAGCGCATCACCGGCGATGACGGCAAGGACTATTATCTCGTCAACGGCCAGAAGACCTGGACGACCCTCGGCCAGTACGCCGACTGGGGCTTCTTCCTGGTCCGCACCGACGCCAACGCCAAGCCGCAGGCCGGCATCAGCTTCCTGCTGATCGACATGACCTCGCCGGGCGTCACCGTCCGTCCGCTGATCACCCTTGAGGGAGGCCACGAGGTGAACGACGTGTTTCTGGACAACGTGAAGGTGCCGGTGGAAAACCGCATCTATCACGAAAACCAGGGCTGGACCTGCGCCAAGGCGCTGCTGCTGCACGAACGCTCCGGCATCGCCGGCGTGGCGCGGTCGAAGCGGGGGCTGGAGCGGCTGCGCCAGGTCGCACGCACTCAGCTTGCCGACAACGCCGGCCCCCTGCTTGCCGACCCGTTCTTCAAGCGCAAGGTGGCCGAACTCGAGATCGACCTGACCGCCCTGGAGTTCACCGAACTGCGCACCCTGGCCGGCGAAAGCTCGGGCAAGGGCCCTGGGCCGGAATCCTCGATCCTCAAGATCAAGGGCACCGAGATCCAGCAGCGGCTCACTGAACTGGCCCTGGAAGCGGCCGGTCACTATGGCGCGCCCTATCTGCGCGGTCTGCCGCACAACATCGGGGCCATCGGTCCCGACGAGGCGCACGGTGTCGCCGGAGCCTATTTCAACACCCGCAAGACCTCGATTTACGGCGGCTCCAACGAGATCCAGCGCAACATCATCGCCAAGGCGGTTCTGGGCCTCTAGGTCCCGGCCGCCGCACACTCGAACAGGGCCGGGAAGGCCCGCCCAGGAAACCTTAGGATAGACAAGTCATGGATTTCAGCTTCACCGACGAACAATCAATGCTGCGCGACACGGTCGCCAGCTATCTGGCCGACCACTATGATTTCGACACCCGCCGTACCGCCGTGAAGTCGGCGTCCGGCTGGCGCCCAGAGGTGTGGAAGGCTTTCGCCGAGGAACTCGGCATCCTGGGCGCGGCCTTCCCAGAGGAACTCGGCGGCCTCGGGGGCGGGGCGATCGACAACATGGTGGTCATGGAGGAATTTGGCAAAGCCCTGGTCGTCGAGCCCTATCTGGGCACGGTGGTGATCGGCGGCGGCTTTCTCAAGCATGCCAACCCGGCCGGCGCCGCCGAGCTGATCTCGGGCGTCATCGACGGCTCGGTGACGTTCGCCTTCGCCTACGCCGAACCGCAGGGCCGCTATAACCTCGCCAATCTGGTCACCACCGCCCGCAAGGATGGGGCCGGCTGGGTGCTGAACGGACACAAGGCGGTGGTCATCGGCGCGCCGTGGGCGAGCCACCTGATCGTCACCGCCCGCACGGGCGGCGCACAGCGCGACGCCGGCGGCGTCTCGGTGTTTCTGGTGGACCGCAACGCCGGCGGCGTGGTCACCCGCGACTATCCCACGGTTGATGGCCGCCGCGCCTCCGAGGTGTTCTTCGAGAACGTCTCGCTGCCGGCCAGCGCCCTGATCGGCGAGGAGGGCGCCGCCCTGCCGCTGGTGGAGCAGGTCGTCGACGAGGCCATCGCCGCCACCTGCGCCGAGGCCTGCGGCGTGCTGCGCAAGCTGCACGAGGGCACCCTGGAATACACCAAACAACGCAAGCAGTTCGGCCAACCCATCGCCGCCTTCCAGGTGCTGCAGCACCGCATGGTCGACATGTTCATCCAGGTCGAACAGGCCGTCTCCATGACCTACATGGCCCACATCAAGCTCTCCGAGCCGGCGGCCGAACGCGCTAAGGCCCTGTCGGCGGCCAAGGTGCAGATCGGCCGCGCCTGCCGTTTCGTCGGCCAGAACGCCATCCAGCTGCATGGCGGCATGGGCATGACCGACGAGATGGCGATCGGTCACTATTTCAAGCGCGCCACCATGATCGAGGGCGAGTTCGGCTCGGTAGACCATCATCTCCACCGCTACGAGACGCTGTCGCTCGGCGCCTGATATCAAGGCGACGGCACCCCCGCGAAGGGGGGCCGTCGCCGTCAGCCGCCTGCCAGCACCGCGTCGACCGCGGTTTGGGCGTCGCGCTGCACCGCCTTGAGGTGTTCTGCGCCCAGGAAGCTTTCCGCATAGATCTTGTAGACGTCCTCGGTCCCTGACGGCCGGGCCGCGAACCAGCCGTTCGCCGTGGTGACCTTGATCCCGCCGATGGCCTGATCGTTCCCCGGCGCGCGGGTCATCTTGCCGGTGTTTGGCTCGCCGCCGAGGGTGGTGGCGTTGAACTGATCCGGGTCGAGCCGGCCCAGCGCCTTTTTCTGTGCGGCGGTCGCCGGCGCGTCGATGCGCTCGTAGAACGACCGGCCCAGGCCCTCGGTGATCGTCTCGTAGAACTGGCTCGGGTCCTGGCCGGTGCGCGCGCGGATCTCGGCCGCGAGCAGCCCAAGGATCAGGCCGTCTTTGTCGGTGGTCCATACCGTTCCATCGCGGCGCAGGAAGGCGGCGCCGGCGCTCTCCTCGCCGCCGAAGCCGAGGCTGCCGTCGATCAGTCCGGCGCTGAACCATTTGAAGCCTACGGGAACCTCCACCAGGCGCCGGCCCAGCCTTGCCACAACCCGGTCGATCATGCCGCTGGACACCACCGTCTTGCCGACAGCGCTCTGCGGCCGCCAGTCCGGCCGATGGGTGAACAGATAGCCGATCGCCGCCGCCAGATAGCTGTTGGGATTCATCAGGCCGCTCGAGGGACAGACGATGCCGTGGCGGTCGGCGTCGGTGTCGTTGGCGAAAGCGATGTCGAAGCGGTCGGCCAGGGCGATCAGGCCGGCCATGGCGTAGGGCGAGGAGCAGTCCATGCGGATCTTGCCGTCCCAGTCCGCCGTCATGAAGCGGAAGGTCGGATCGACCAGCGGGTTCACTACCGTGGCGTTCAGGCCCCAGCGTTCGATGATCGGCGCCCAGTAGTTCACGGCCGCCCCGCCCAGGGGATCGATGCCGATTCGAACGCCGGCCTCCCGGATGGCCGCCATGTCGACGACATTGGCGAGGTCCTCGACATAGGGGGTGACATAGTCGTGCCCGTGGACGCAGGCCGCGCGCCGGGCCCGTTCATACGGCGTGCGCGCCACGCCCAGCAGGGATGCGGCGAGCAGGTCGTTGGCGGTGTTCTGGATCCAGCCGGTCACGTCCACGTCGGCCGGCCCGCCGTTTGGCGGGTTGTATTTGAAGCCGCCGTCCTCGGGCGGGTTGTGCGAAGGACTGATCACGACGCCGTCGGCCAGCCCGCGCGAGCGGTCGCGGTTGTAGGCCAGGATCGCGTGAGAGATCACGGGCGTCGGGGTGTAGCCGCCGGCGTGATCGATCATCGTCTCCACGCCATTGGCGGCCAGCACCTCGAGCGCGCAGGCCAGCGCCGGTTCCGACAGGGCGTGGGTGTCGATCCCCAGGAACAACGGCCCGTCGATTCCGGCGCGCCGGCGGTGGGCGCAGACGGCCTGGCTGATGGCCAGAATGTGGGCGGCGTTGAACGAGCCGGTCAGGGCGCTACCCCGGTGTCCCGATGTGCCGAAGGCGACACGCTGCGCCGGCTCGCCGGCGTCGGGCGTCAGGGCGAAGAACGCGGTCACCAGTCGCGGAATGTCGACGAGGCCCGCCGCTGGGACGGGTCTTCCGGCGAGCGGACTCAGTCGATCGGTCATGGGATCCTCTTCCGGTTGTCAGCGGTGGCGGGCGCCGGTGACCCGCCGCGGTCCGCTCATGGACATGAGCCATCTTGGTCGCTGTGTCAGCCACCCGCGGCCCTGCGCGCCCGGCAAAATGCGCAATGCCCGCGGCGCGCTTGACGATTGCCAGCAGGGGCGGCGCCCCCTAAGCCGCGCCCATGTCGTTTCGTGACCTTGGCCTTCTGGTCGTCATCTGCCTGGTCTGGGCGGTCAACAGCGTGATGTCCAAGGTGCTGATCTCGCACTTTGGCGCCCCGCCGCTGTTCTACGCGGCCGCCCGGTTCGCGGTGATCGCCCTGGCCATGTCGCCATGGCTGTTCCCGGCGCCGAAACCCCTGTGGCGGATGATCCTGGTGGGGCTGACCATGGGCGGCGGCA
>CAIXWN010000026.1 GCA_903923135.1 uncultured Caulobacteraceae bacterium
CCTGCAGGCGCAGCGCGCGGGCCAGGCCGAGCCTGGCCATCGGATAGTGGACCGACAACGGCTCCACGCCGCGGTTGTTCAGGATCTTCAGAAACTCCGCCGCCGCATGCGCCCCATCGGACTGCGCCAGATAGGCCAGACCCCGCTGATACGGAACCGAGAAGTCCGTCAGTTCGTACGGCGCCGCCGGCCCCAGCGCCTCGACAGCCTGGGCGGCCTGGCCGCGCCCCATGGCCAGGGCGGCCCGGGTCTCCGCCGCCGACATGGCGTTGAGGAGGGTGTCGGACGGCGCTCTCGCCACGGCGCTGGCAAGCAGGGCTTCGGCCCGGCGCGCATCTCCCACCTCGGCAAGGGTCACGCGATAGTCGGTGGAGTCGAAGCCGGGAGGCGCCTCGGCCAGCTCGCGCCGGGCTGCGTCCTTCAGACCGATGTCCGCCAGCAGGCGGGCGTAGGCGCCGGCGAAGTAGTTGCCAAGTCCGGCCGCCTTGCCCACGACGAGCGCCCGGTCGAAGAGGGTCTGGGCCCGGCGGACCTGCCCCAGGCTTATCGCCGCCTGGCCGGCGTCGATCAGCAGGATACGCTCAGCGGGTTTGTCCCTGGACCATTGCAGCTCTCGCGCCGCCGCCGCCTGGTCGTCAGAGGCGACGGCGATCTCGAAGAGCCGCCTGTGGATCCTGTCGCCGTCAACATGCCTGGCGATCGCCAGGGCGCCGATGGCGCGCGCCTGATCGACCTTGTTGGCGAGCAGATAGGCCCGCATGACGATCTCGTAGGCCCGCTCCTTGTCCGGCGCCATCGCCAGGGCGCGCAGGCCGTCGGCCAGGGCCGGGCCGACCTGACCCAGCCATTCCTCCTCGCTGGCCAGGTCCAGTCGAGGCTCAGGATCATCCGGATAGAGACTGGCCCAGGACCGCAGGGAGCGGATGACCGCCAGATCATCCTGGGTGACGATCCGGCCATAGCGGAGGGTGATATCGAACTTGTCGCGCTCTCCGGCCGTGTCACGCAGAGCGTAGGCCCTGGTGATAAGGTCGGAGGCGCTCTTCGTCTCGTGCAGGCCTTCGTAGGCGCGCGCGAGATCGGCATAGGCCATGGCGAACTTCGGATCGAGTTCGATGGCCCGCTGATAGAGCGGTATCGCCTCCAGGTGGCGGCCGTGGTCGAACAGCGCCGTGGCCTCGGAATAGGCCTTCAGCGCCTCGAGCGAGGCGGTCCTGCGACTGACCAGCGGCACATTGAACGCCTGCACCGACACCGTCGTTTCGCCAAGGTCCCGGCGCAGACGATCAACAAGGCCGTCCAGAGCCGGAAGCAGGGCGCCGGGGCTGTCGACCTCGGCCTTGTCCGCCGCAATCACCTTGCCATCGCCGCAGGCCGTCGCCGTCAGGGTGAGCAGATAGCGGCCTCCGACCTGCGCAACGGCGCCGTCAAGAGTCTCCTGGCCGTTGTTGCGAATGCAGACCTCGCGGGCGACCGCCGGGGTGAGGCGCTCGGTCGGCGAGCGGGTCATGGCGTTCAGGGTGTCCTGAACCTTCTGCTGGCTGAGAACCAGCAGGCGCGGCGACTGGCGCAGATCGATGGCCGCCGCCGCGGTCAGGGTCTTGTCGAAGATCGGATTGGCGGTGTCGTTCTCGAAATCGGAAACCACAATGACCCCGGCCGGGCCCGCGGCCGGCGCCGCCCGCCAGGGCTGGATCGCCACGAAACCGCCACCCACCGCCAGAAGGGCGGCCCCGAAGCCGACCCCCAACTGGAAGGCCCGCCGACGATCCCGGCGCGGCGACGGCGGCGCGCTTGACGGCGGCGCGGCGCCCCCCGCATCGACAGTGACGGCCGTGGCGAAGCGATACCCCTGCCCCGGCGCGGTGACGACGCAGTGGTTCTCGCCGAGCGCCTTGCGGAGGGCGAGGATGGTCTGGCTGATGTTCGATTCGCCGACGACGCGGCCTGGCCAGACGGCCTCGAACAGCTCCTCCTTGGTGACGATCCGGCCCGGATTTTCGACGAGGTAGAGAAGCGTGTCGAACACCGTCGGCCTCAGCGCGACGGGCTGCCCGTCGCGCGACACCACGCGACGCTGTCGATCCAGGACGAACGGCCCGAACCGGTAGAGTGTTGAGACGCCGTCAGAGACGTTCATCGATAGCGAAGCCACCCCCGGCGTCCCAGACATCCCCCCCGATCTCTCTACCAGCTTTGACCACCGACGGGGAGTCGCGATGGCTGGCGCTGCGGATGCCGGAGCGCCCGCCGGGTCGTTGGCGGCCGGGCCCCGAGTGACAGGCCCGGAAGCCCGAGGCTCTCCGGTGCGTACCCCGAGGATAGTTATTTGAATACAATATTTTGAGAATTTTTCAGAACTTTTCACGCGGCCTTTCAAGACAGGCGGCTGGACCGTCCCGCCAGTGTCGGCGCCAGCCCGCCAGACCGGGCCGGAACCTCGGGCGGCTCGGTGGGGTGGCCCCGTATCGCGAAGGACATCGCCATGGACAACCGTCACGCCGCTAAAGAGTCGCCCCGTCCTGTCCGCGGCCTCGCCGACCCACGGCGGGCGGCCCGGCAGGTCGCGCCGTATGGGGCCAGGAGGACCGGCGCTGGCGGCGGCGGCCCCCGGTTGATGGCGATCCTGCGCATGGCGCACCGGACCCTGGGGATGAACCGACGCGACCTGGGCCTGGGCGAACTCGGCGTCACCTGCGCCGCGGTCGCCCTGGCCGCGACGGCGCTCGCGGTGACGCCGACCGGCGGCGCGCGGGCCCAGGTCTCGGGCTACGCCGCCGGCGGCGGCGTGGCGCCGACCAATCCGAACAACAACACCCAGCTGCTGAACCGGCGCACGGGCTTCGGAAACCTGAACTACGCCATCAGCGGCACACCCAATTCGATCGCCGGCGGCGTCGCCATCGGCATCGCCTCGACCACCTATACCTGGGGCGGCGTGGCGGTCGGCTTTCACAATTTCGCCGGCACCGGCTCCGCCCAGGCCTTCGCCTTCGGTGTCGAGAACGATGTCACCGGACCGCTGTCGACGGCGATCGGCGACGACAACCTGGTCACCGGGCCCTCGGCCTTCGCGGGCGGGGTCGCCAACACCGTCAGCGGCAACACCGCCATCGTGATCGGCAGACAGTCGCTGGGAAGCGGCGGGTTCTCGATCACCCTGGGCAATACGACCACGGCGTCGAACATCAACGCCATCGCCATCGGCAACTCCGCCACCGCCTCGGGCTATGATTCGATCGCCCTCGGCGGCGGCGGCAACTCGGGCACTCAGGCGGCGCCGGTGACCCTCCACGACAGCACCGCCGCCAGCGCCACAGGCGATTTCGCCGTGGCCGTGGGCCCCCAGGCCGCCGCCTACAACGCCGAGGATGTCGCGGTCGGCCATGCGGCGACGGCCGGCGTCAGCGGCGGTTCACAGGTCAACGACACGGCCATCGGCTCGAACGCCACCGCCACCGGGGGCTACGCCTTCGCCGGCGGCGCGAACGCCTCGGCCAGCGGCCTGGCCACGGTGGCCATCGGCAACAACGCCGTCAGTCCCGTTCGCGGCGCCGTCGCCATCGGCAACTACGCCACCACCAACAACCTCGACGACATCGCCATCGGCGAGTTCGCCCTGGCCGGCAAGGCCGGCGGAACCCAGGTCGACGACACCGCCGTGGGCGAAGGGACCCAGGCGACAGGCGGATCCTCCTCCGCCTTCGGCATCGTCGCCCGGTCTCTCGGCGCCAGTTCCACCGCCCTGGGCGGATTCACCTCCGCCTTCGGCGCCAATGACGTCGCCGTCGGCACGGGCGCCACGACCGGGACCTATGGCGGATCGGCCAGTAACGACACCGCCATCGGCTACCAGTCCGGCGCCACGGGCGGCTATGCCTTCGCCGGCGGCGCGAACGCCTCGGCCAGCGGCCTGGCCACGGTGGCCATCGGCAACAACGCCACCAGTCCCGTTCGCGGCGCCGTGGCCATAGGCAACTACGCCACCACCAACAATCTCGACGACGTCGCCATCGGCGAGTTCTCCCTGGCTGGGCAGGCCGGGGGACCCCAGCTTGACGACACCGCCGTCGGCGAGGGGACCCAGGCCACCGGCGGATACTCCTCGGCGCTCGGCGTCGCCGCCCGCTCCCTGGGCGCCAGTTCCACCGCCCTCGGCGGATTTACCTCGGCCTATGGCGCCAACGATGTGGCCGTGGGCAACGGGGCCACGGCCGGCGCCTACAAGGGCTCGCAGATCGACGACACGGCGATCGGCGTCAACGCGGCCGCGACAGGCGGCTATTCGTTTGCAGGGGGTCAGGGGGCCACGGCCAGCGGACCGAACGACACGGCGATCGGCTACCAGGCCAGCGCCGCGGGCGGCTATTCCTTCGCCGGCGGCACAAACGCCTCGGCCAGCGGCCTGGCCTCGGTGGCCATCGGCAACAACGCCACCTCTCCGGTCCGCGGCGCCGTCGCCGTCGGCAACTACGCCACCACCAACAACCTCGACGACATCGCCATCGGCGAGTTCGCCCTGGCCGGCAAGGCCGGCGGAACCCAGGTCGACGACACCGCCG
>CAIXWN010000027.1 GCA_903923135.1 uncultured Caulobacteraceae bacterium
GTTCTGGCCGGCGCCGGTGTCGGCGGCAAGGCCGTCGGCGAGGGCCGACAGACGGGCCAGGGTCGTACGGGCGTCCGCGGCGCGTCCCTTCGCCGCCAGCGCCATGCCGCGACCATAGAGCCATCCGCCCATGAGTCCGGGCAGGCGGCTGTCCGGCTCGGGCATGGCCAGCAGCTCGTCCCACAGGCCGAACCGTACGCGCGCGCCATAGGATTCCGCCACATACCAGTCCATGCCCGGCATCATCAGCATCATGGGGTCCGGCGCGACGGCGCGTGACTGGTCGACCGCGTCGATCGCCTCGGCCCGGCGGCCTTCCATCGCCGCCGAATAGGCCAGGAACTGGTAGTTGTGGCTGGTGTACATCACCGAATAATAGTCGGGCGCCCGGGTCAGGCCGACATAGGCGCGGTCGGCCGTGGCGGCGCGGCGGTTGGCCTCCGAGGCCTCCTCATAGCGACCCACCCGTTGCAGCACATGGGCCGGCATATGCACCATGTGGCCCTCGGCGGGGGCCATGCGGCCGACCCGCTCGGCCGACTTCAGCGCCAGCTCCGGATGCGGCGAGGCCTCCATGGCGTGGATATAATAGTGGTTGGCCCCCGGGTGGTCCGGGTCCTTGGCCAGAACGCCCTGAAGCGTCTCGACGATCGTCGTCGTGCCCGGCGCCGGGGTCCCGTCCGGGCTCCACAGCTTCCAGGCGTGCAGGTTCATCAGCGATTCGGCGTAGAGGGTCTGGACATCCAGGTCGTCGGGAAACCGGCGCGCCACCTCGGCCATGGCGTCGGCGTAGGCGGTCAGCACCGGCAGGGCGGCGGCGGGGTCCAGCGCTCCGGCGTCGGGATAGCGTCTGACCAGGGCGCCGATCAGGGCCTGTTCCACCGGCGAGGCGTGCGCCGCCTCGGCCCGCGCCCGGCCCAGCGCCTCGAACGCCACCTTCGCCCGGGCGGCGCTCATGAACGGCAGGTTGTAGTTCGGCCCCACGGTCAGCGACACGCCCCAGAAACAGGCCGCACAGTGGGGGTCCAGGGCGGCGGCCCGGGCGAACGAGCGCGTCGCCTCGTCGTGATTGAAGCCCCACATCAGGCTCAGGCCCTGGTCGAAATAGCGCTGGGCCAGGGGTGAGGCGGTGGTGATCGTCCGATGGACCTTGCCCAGCCCCTCGAACAGCATTGCTCCGCGCGCCCAGTCGGCCGTGGTGGCCGGCGGTCCGGCCATGGCCGCCATGGCGCCCATGTCGGGGCTCATCGGCGCCTCGGGGGCGGCGGCCATGACCGGCGCGCCGCCGGCCATCAAAAGCGCGGCCGCTGAGAGCAGCCGTCCGGAAAGTCCACCCCGCATTCGCCCCTCTCCCTCAGTCGACCGCCCAGGGCGGGCGCCCCATCCACCCGTCCAGCGGTGAGTTCTGCCATGTCCGCCACCGCGGTTCACCCCCTGTTCGAGATCGCGGCGCACGTTCGGGGAGCGGCGCCATAGGGCGACGCCTCAAAGGGTAGGGCTGCCGCGGCGCCTGCTGAAAACAAACCAGGCCACCGCGCCCGATGCCGCGAGGGCAATGTAGGCGAGCCAGATCCATGGCGACTGGTCGATGAAGAAATGCCAGTTGGCATGGCCGCCGGACAGGATCGGAATGATGCCGATGTAGGTCATCGCATCGAGCCCGAACGACAGTGCGATCCAGAACAGGATCAGCCTGGTCATTTGCCCGCGCGCCTCCGAAGGCGCGCATCGGGATTTCAACAGATAGGCATAGGCGAGGAGGCTGAAGACGATGGGCATGGCCGTGAACATGCTGATCCACATGAGGATCTCGCTGACGAAGTAGGTCGCGAAGCCGACGATCGTGGCGATCAGGTAACCACCCAGGAACAGCACGACGGCCCAAAAGGCGCTTTTCAAAGCCATCCCTTCCTCTGGCAGATCGAGGCTCGACACAGTGCGCCGTCACCTGTTCAGTCGGCGCGCGTCGTCCGATCATCGCCGCTTGGCTTGTGGATTGGCAAGGTGGTCCGCGATGCCCGGCCGGGGTCTGTCCCGCCGCCGCGCCCCATCCCCGCGCAACGTCCGGGCGGATGGTGAAGCTACCGGCCGGCTAGGCGCGCTCATGCGATCCCGCTAGAACCCTCAGACGCGGCGCGGGGCCGCGTCAGCGGAGGTTCCTCATGATCGTCTATGGCTCGCCCCTCTCGCCCTTCGTGCGCAAGACGCTCGCCTATGTTTCCGAGAAGGGGCTCCAGGTCGACGTCGAGCCGGTGGGTCTCGGCTCCCGGGATCCGGCGTTCCGCGAGGCGAGCCCCTTCGGCAAGATTCCCGGCTTCCGCGACGGCGATTTCACGATCTCCGACTCCACGGCCATCATCACCTATCTCGAGGCGAAACACCCCCGGCCGGCCCTGATCCCGGCCGAGCCCGCCAGTCGCGCCCGCACCATCTGGTACGAGGAGTTCGGCGACACCATCCTGGTCGCCGCCGCCGGAAAGGTCTTCTTCAATCGCATCGTCTCGCCGCGCTTCCTGGGCAGGCCGGGCGACGAGGCGCTCGCGGCCCAAGGCCAGACCGAGCTGGGGCCGCTGCTCGCCTATCTGGAGACGGTCATCCCGGCCAGCGGCTTCCTGGTGGACGACCGCCTCACCCTGGCCGACATCGCCGTGGCCAGCCCGTTCGTGAACCTCTCCCACTGCGGGATCGAGGTCGTCGCCGCCGACCACCCGAAACTGGCCGCCTACCTTGCGGGAATCCTCGCCCGGCCGTCCTTCGCTCCGATGGTGGCGCAGGAAAAGGCGATTTTGGCGGCTTAGGCCGGCAGGCGGCCGCGCCGGAGGCGTCAATTGCGTATAGTGTCCCCTGATATCGAAGTGTGCTTGATCAGCCGTTTGGCGGCGGCGGCCATGGGTCGAGGTTATCGCGGCGGGAGATGTTCGCATAGACCGGAGACGCGATCGGCCTTGGCGCGGGGGGATCGGTCAATGCGTATCATGTCGACGCAATCTCCTACTGCAGTTACAAGAACCATTAATTACACGCTCTTTCTTGCCACGGATTCGGAAATCGCGGCGCGTATGCCGACGCTTCCTTCAAAATACCGGGATTCCGATTTCTGATGTAAGACAATGCATCACTCAATTTACCACCTGTGATAAAGCTATGCATTTGTTGCATGTCTGAATCAGTTCTGTAATCAACGAATTCCGCCGCGGCGATCACACATTTTTTTCTCAATAACTCGCCAACATGCTGTTCATCTTCAATCCTATTAAATAGCAACTCTGCTTGCACGTTTTCTAATGAAACGGCAGCGCCATGTAACATTGATCTTTGACCGACGCTTAGACCGATGGAAAAGGCGCCTGCCGCCGTAATTGTCCAAAAAACGAAAGCCATCAATACCAAATTGTTCTTACTTGTCATTTCTGTATTTCCACGTGACACAGGTACAATTATAATTATAAATCGTTTTCTTCATCATATCTAGCGGGATTGGGGCGTGCGGCGTCCAAACACGTATATATTCATACCACATTTTACCATCACAATTGTGACGTTTACATGTCATCAATACACAGTATTGCATTCGCTCTATACAATAAGCAGGCCAGTAATCGCAAATCGCATCTCCCGCATTTTGGTAGGATTTGTCGGCTTCCGTTCCCGACAGCTCAGGTGCGGGTTGGAGACCTTCACGATCCGTCCTGTTGAGCGGATCCCCGTCCACATACCCATAGACATTCTGCCCTGCATTGATTCCGAACGGGTCGGTTTCGGCGTATCTCCCGAGGCTCGGATCATAGTCGCGATA
>CAIXWN010000028.1 GCA_903923135.1 uncultured Caulobacteraceae bacterium
GGCCCCGGCCTCGAACACCGCGTCCTAAGACAGGACGTCCGCTTCGTCATCCAGACGATTGGACGACAGGGAAGGGCCGCTCCTCACAAGGGAGCGGCCTTTTTCATTGGAGCTTCATGGTGTCGCCCGACCCCGCTGACTCGGCCGTGACCTGGGAAGACGGGGCGCCGCGGTCGCGTCGACACGGCGACGTCTATTTCTCGCGCGACGACGGCCTGGCCGAGTCACGGGCGGTTTTCCTGGCCGGATGTGGCCTCCCGGAGGCCTGGAGGGGCCGCAGACGCTTCACGGTGGGCGAACTGGGATTCGGCACGGGCCTGAATATCGCCGCCCTGCTGCATCTGTGGCGCCAGACACGCGGCCCCGGCGCCCAGCTGCACGTGTTCACCATCGAGACCGATCCCCTGATGGCGGCGGAGGCGGCCCGGGCCCTGGCGGCCTGGCCGGAACTCGGTTCCGTCGCGGCGTTGATGACCGCGCGCTGGCCCGGCCGCGCGCGAGGGTTCCACCGAATCGATCTGCCCGAACTGTCGGCGACAGTGGACGTTGCCATCCTGGAGGCCGGCGAGGCGCTTCAGGCGTGGAACGGCGCGGCCGACGCCTGGTTCCTCGACGGCTTCGCGCCGTCCCTCAATCCGGAGATATGGCGCGACGAGGTGATCGCCGGCGTCGCCCGCCGATCGGCCCCTGGGGCCCGGGCAGCCACCTACACCGTGGCCGGCGCGATCCGTCGCGCCCTGTCGGCGGCGGGGTTTGCAGTGCAGCGTGCGCCGGGTCACGGCCGCAAGCGCGAACGGCTGGAGGCGCATCTTCCGGGCGAATCGACCGAACCCGCCATTCCGCGGGTGGCCATCATCGGAGCGGGAATCGCCGGCGCGTCCCTCGTGCGGGCCTTCCGCGACCTGGGTGCCGAGCCGATGGTGTTCGACGCCGGCGGACCGGGAAGTGGCGGGTCCGGCTCGCCGGCGGGGCTGATGGCGCCGCGGCTGGACGCGGGCCTGGGTCCGGCGGCGGCGCTGTTCGCCCAGGCCGCCCGCCGAGCGAGCCGTCTCTACGCCTCGACGCCGGAGGTGGTGATCGCCAGCAGCGTCCTGCAGCTGGCGGTCGGACCGAAGGATCCCCGCCGGTTCGCAGCCATCGCCGACAGCGCCCTGTTCGAACCGGACGCCATGCGCCGCCTCACGCCGGAAATGTCCGGTGATCTGGTGGGAGAGGCCGCGCCGGAGGGGCTGCGGATCGAGGAGGCGATGGTGGTCTCGCCGCGCGCCATCCTGGCCGCCTGGCTCGGCGAAACCCGGCGGGCCCGGGTCGCGTCGGTCCGTCGTAGCGGCGATATCTGGCGAATGACCGGCGACGACGGCACAGTTGTGGCCGAGGCGGACGTGGTCTGCGTTGCCGCCGCCATGGCGACATCGCAGCTGGTTCCCGGCCTGGCCATGACGGCGGTGCGCGGCCAGGTGACCTATAGCGACACCGTTCCCTGGACCCAGCCCACAGTGTTCGGCGCCTATGTTGTTCCCACGCGGCGCGGGGTGCTGGTCGGGGCCACCCATGATCGCGATGACGAGACGCCGGAGGCCCGCGAGGCGGACCGCCTGCGCAATCTGGCGGCGGTGCGGGCCGTCCTGCCCGCCCTGGCCGACCGACTGGCGGGACGGGCGGTGGCCGACTGGACGGCGGTTCGGGCCACAACCCAGGACTATCTGCCTCTGGCCGGGCCGGCGCCCGGCGCGGCGCCGGGCCTGGTCGTCCTCACCGGACTGGGCTCCCGAGGCCTGTGCCTGGCGCCGCTGCTCGCCGAACATCTGGCGGCGGAGGCGATGGGGGCGGCCTCGCCCCTGCCCCGCGCCCTGGCCGCTCTTGTCCACCCCGGTCGCTTCGCCGCGCGCGCCGCGCGCAAGGGCCGACCGCGGGTTTCGGGGCCGGCCGTGGACTGAGGCCGCCGTTCAGCCACGGTTCAGGCAGCCGGGCGGATAGTCAGCCGATGGCGTGGCCTCCCCCGGGGCCCACGCCGGTGCGATCGGACCCTGTCGAACCTCTGGAGGCTGTGATGAAAAAGCTTCTTGTCGGCGCCGCGGCGCTGCTCACCACCCTGACCGGCGCCCTCGCCAGTGCGTCGCCCGCGCAGGCCGAGGGCAGCTGGGGACGCCACGGCGGCGGCTTCCACGGCGGTTATGGCGGCGGCTATGGCTACCGCGGCGGCTACGGCCACCGGGGCGGCGGCGCGGGCGGGGCGGTGTTCGCCGGCCTCGCCGGTCTGGCTGTCGGGGCGGCCCTGGCCCACCCTCACGGCTACTATGGACCGCCGCGGGTCTACTACGGTCCGCCGCCCGCCTACTATGCCGGCCCCTATTATTATGGCTGGTACGAGGGCTGCCGCGGAGAATGGGTCTGGAACGCCCGCTGGGGCGGCTACCAGCTGGTGGAAGCCTGCTTCTGAACCCGCCCTGCGGCGCCAGCCGGGCATCATGACCCCAGGCGGCGGCACGGGAGTCTGCTATGAAGGGCGCGCGCGCCGGGATGGCTTGAGCCAGGACGATCGGGAGCGTGATTGTTCGTGGACACGTGACAAGAGGGGCCGGGCTTGGAGGCGTCTTCCGCCCGCGACAGCGGGCCGTTCAAACTGTTCATCTCTGACTGGGAGGCCGCCCCGGCGCGTCTGCCGGACGGTGTTTCGGCCTGGGCGATCGGTGACATTCACGGCTATCTGGGCCATCTCGACGCGCTGTTGACGGCCATCCGGCTGCGCATCGCCGCGGCGCCACCCGGTCCGCGACACCTGGTGTCGGTCGGCGACTCCATCGATCGCGGCCCCGATAATATCGCCACCCTTCTGCGACTGGCGGACCTGCAAATCCCGGGAGTCACCGTCACGCGGCTCTGGGGCAACCACGAGGAGTTTCTGGACCGTTTTCTCAACGACGGGTCACTTGGTGAGGACTTCGTCGATTTCTGGTCGATGAACGGCGGACTCGCCACCCTGGCCAATCTCGGCGTCACCCCTGGAGACATCCGCAGGCAAGGTCCGGCGGCGATCATAGCGGCGGTGCGCGCTGCCACTCCGGCAAGCGTACGGCAGGCCCTGTCGACATTGACCCCGGGGCTGAAGCTGGGAGGCTATCTGTTCGTCCACGCCGGCGTTCACCCCGTGCGAGCCCTCGCGGACGGCGAGAGCCAGCGCCTGACCACCATGCGCCAGCCGTTTCTGGACGGAGAGGGCTGGCTCCACGACTTCGCCGTGGTGCACGGCCATTCCATCGTCGGGCCGGACATCAAGCCCCACCGGATCTCGGTCGATAGCGGCGCCTACGCCACCGGCGTGCTGACCTGCGTCGAACTGCACGGGGATCAGGCCCGGTTCATCGCCGCGACCCGGGACGACAATCTGGACGGCCTTCTGAAGATCCGCGGCCGCCGGTCGCTTGCGGCCGAGACCTGGCGGGCGCTCGACATCAGCCGGTCCGCGTAACGCGATCCGGCCGGCTGAAGGGCCCGGTGCGAATTGCCACAGACCGCGGGCGGTTCTCTCGATAGACAACCGGCGATGTCTGGTTTTCGCGGGCCCGGCGCCAATGAGGCTGGACATCGCGGCGGCGCCGGCTTCTTTGAGAATCCGGCGTCTTGTGCATAATCCCGAGAAGGCCAGCACTGAGGGGCAATAAGGGTAAAATTCTAATTAATTCAGGGCGCAAGCTGACGCGATCGACCTGAAGAAACGCATCTGCTGCCGGTCCGAGGGGGACTTCAGTATGGGTTGGTGTCGCGCAACGCGATGGGGATTGGGGACTGTTGTCACGGCC
>CAIXWN010000029.1 GCA_903923135.1 uncultured Caulobacteraceae bacterium
CGCTGGCGGGCGAGGCGTTCGCTCTCGGAAAGATTGCCGGTCTCGACCGGACGGGCTCCCGGCGGGGGCGGGGCCGCGGCCGGGCGCGGCGGGGCGGCCGGGCCGGGCTTGATCTCCACCGCGGCGCGGCGCTCGATCACTGCCGGCGGCGCCGGCGAATCGACACGACGGCGCTTGGTCTCCACCACCACCGACTTGGAACGGCCGTGGCTGAAACTCTGCTTGACCACACCGGCGCTCACCGCGCCGGCGGCGCGCGGCTTCAAGGTCAGCGGGGTTCGCCCGCCTGAAGCCGAAGGGCCACCGGGTGAGGCGGGCTGCCTGTTATTGTCGTTCTCGTCCGTCATGCGCTCGCTTGGTTACCATCCCCCGGAGCCGAAAGCAGGTCCGGGCAAACACTCAAACATCAAAAAAAGGACCGGCGCGTCTCATCGCCAAATCCTCATCATCAAGGCTCCTCACGCCAACTCTCGGGGAAGAGGGGACGGAAACCGCCAAGCCGCCGGGCATCAGATGCCCAGCGCTCGGCGCCGCGTCCGGCAAGGAAGGCGGTGTGTATCACATTCTCTCCACCCAAGGCCAAACCCATTTCCTCAGAAGAAAACAGGCCGATCACTTTGGGCGGCCTCGCAGAGCGGTGAAACGCCCCGAAAATCTTGCGCCGACCGTCGGCGGCGCCGTCCAGGGCCTCCACGAGGAAGGCCGCCTTGCCCGAGGCGACGGCGGACAACACCTTCTCGAAGCCTGTGGTCAACTCCCCGGCCTTCCGGGCGAGGCCCAGGCCTGCGAGCATCCGCCGCATCAACAGACCTTCCACCTGGGTGGCGAGGTCCGTCGGCGCGGTGAGCCTCTGTTTCGCCGCGCGGGCGAACAGACTCTTGCGCGTCGCGGTTTCCACCGAAGCCCGGTCGGCGGCCACCCACAGGCCGCGGCCGGGCAGTTTGCGCGCCAGATCAGGAACCACCACACCGTCCGGCCCGGCCACGAACCGGATCAGACGCGCCTCCTCCATAACCGTACCGGTGACCAGATCACGCCGCTCGCGCGACGCCCCCGCCAGGGTCCGCGGAGACGGATCGGCCGGATCGGGCGTCGCCGTCGCGTCTGAGGACTGCGCGGCCTGAACGGTCATGGCGGGTGCGGTCAGCCGCCCCGGCTGCTGTCGCCGAACACGGCGGCGGCTTCATCATAGGGTTGCTCCGCGGGTTCGACTTCCTCAGGCTCCGGCTCGGCCTCGATCCAGCCGGCGGCGACCCGGGCGCGCATGATCAGGCGCTCGGCGTCCTCGGGAGTCATGTTGAAGGAATCCAGTATGCCCGGTTCCCGAACCCGCTCGCCGCCCTTGGATTCATAGTAGCCCCGGATGTCATCCGGCACGAGGCCGGCCAGATCCTCGACGGTCTTCACGTCGCCCTCGCCGAAGGCCACGGCCATGGGCAGGGTGACGCCGTCCACATCCAGAAGCGCGTCCTCGACGCCAAGCTCGCGGCGCTTGGCGTCGTATTCGGCCGCCTCGCGCTCAAGGAAGTCGCGCGCGCGGGCCTGGATTTCCTCGGCGGTGTCCTCGTCAAAGCCCTCGATGGCGGCAATCTCGTCGGCCTCCACATAGGCGACATCCTCGACCGTGGCGAAGCCTTCGGTGACCAGCAGCTGGGCGATCACCTCGTCCACGTCCAGGGCTTCCTGGAAGAGCACGGTGCGTTCGGCGAACTCGCGCTGGCGACGCTCGCTCTCCTGGCTTTCGGTCATGATGTCGATCTGCCAGCCGGTCAGCTGGCTCGCCAGACGCACATTCTGGCCGCGACGGCCAATGGCCAGCGATAGCTGTTCATCGGGCACCACGACCTCGACGCGCTCGTCCTCCTCGTCCATCACCACCTTGGTAACCTCGGCCGGAGCCAGGGCGTTGACCAGGAAGGTGGCCTCGTCAGGGTTCCACTGGATGATGTCGATCTTCTCGCCCTGCAGCTCGGCGACGACCGCCTGGACACGCGAGCCGCGCATGCCCACGCAGGCGCCGACCGGGTCGATGGAGCTGTCATTGGACACCACGGCCATCTTGGCGCGGCTGCCCGGGTCGCGGGCCACGGCACGGATCTCGATCACGCCGTCATAGACCTCCGGGACCTCCTGGGCGAAAAGCTTGGCCATGAAGCCGCCGTGGGCGCGCGACAGCATGATCTGCGGGCCCTTGGTCTCGCGGCGAACGTCGTAGATGTAGGCGCGCACCCGGTCGCCGACCTGGAACGCCTCGCGCGGGATGGACTGGTCGCGACGCATGATGCCCTCGCCGCGGCCGAGGTCGACGATGACGTTGCCGTATTCCACCCGCTTGGCGACGCCGTTGACGATCTCGCCGACGCGGTCCTTGAACTCTTCGTACTGGCGTTCGCGCTCGGCCTCGCGAACCTTTCCGGTAACCACCTGGCGGGCCATCTGGGTCTGCACCCGGCCGAACTCGAAGGGTGGAAGCACCTCGGTGTAGGTCTTGCCGAGCGCCGCGTCCTTGTCGGTGGCCAGGGCGTCGGACAGGCGACGCTGGGCGTATTCGTTGATCGGCTCCTCACCCTCGGCGACGTCGTCGGGAACCACGGTGACCACCCGGGTGATCTCGGTCTCTCCGGTCTTGGGGTCGATATGGACGCGGATGTCATGCTCGGCGCCGTAGCGTGTGCGGGCGGCCTTCTGGATGGCCTCCTCGATCGCCTCGATGACGACCTCGCGTTCGATGGATTTCTCGCGGGCCACCGCGTCGGCGATCTGCAGCAGCTCGAGCCGGTTGGCGGAAATGCCGGTCAGGGTCGTCATGGATCAGTCCTTCTGGTCTTCAAGGCGGTCTGTCTTGCCCGGTCGACGGGCGGGTTGGGTCTTCGGTCCCTTTGGGGGCTTGGGAACGTGTTTGTGCTGCTTCGGCCGGGGCGTCTCCGGCGGAGCCGGCCCGGCGTCGTCGAACTCGCCGGGCACGTCCAGCCGGGCCGCGCGCTGCGCGGCTCCGCGCTCCAGCAGGGCGTCGGTGATGACCAACTTGGCCTCGACCAGCCACTCGAAGGGCAGCAGGGCAGTCTCCGCCTCTCCCTCGAGGTTGATGGCGATCAGGTCCCCGTCCGTGCCGGCCAGTTCGCCCTTGAATCGCTTGCGCCCCTCAGCCAGGCGATCGATTTCCAGGCGGGCCTCGAAACCCTCGAAAGTGTCGAAATCCTTCAGCCGGGTGAGCGGCCGGTCAATGCCCGGGCTGGAGACCTCAAGCGTATAGTCGCCGGCGACCGGATCGGCGGCGTCGAGCACGGGATTGAGGGCGCGGGCCAGGGCCGCGCAGTCCTCCACCAGCATGGTCCCGTCGTCGCGCTCGGCCATTATCTGCAGCCGCCGGGCCCGGTCGCCGCCCATCAGGCGCAGACGCACGATCTCATAGCCCGCCGCCTCGGCCACGGGGTCGAGCAGGTCCAGCAGTCGTCGGTCCTCGGTGGTCTTGCCGCGCAGGGCCTGGGAGCCTTCCAAAATACGCAACGTCGGATCAGGCAAAGAAAAAGCGGCGGGCCTTTTGGGCCGCCGCTCGTAAACGCCATCCAGCGCTAACGGACGATATCGGAGGCCTCTGTAGCGCAGCCGACGGGGTTTGTCAGCCCCGATCTTCCGGCAGCCCCGGCGATGGCCCGGAGACCGGCGACCCCGGGCGAGGGTTGCGCGGCGACCCGTGTCATCACGCCGTCGCGGCAGTGTTCGATCGCCCTTCCAGATGAAAATCATTCCCAACAACATCAAGCAATGGCTAAAGCCGATACCAGGAATTCTATTTTGCCCTAAGGGGGCTTCTCTCCGATGTTCCAGGCGCTTCGAGAGGCATTGCGCCACTTGATCTGCACTCTGGAACCACTCATGCCCGCCGACGGCTACGCGAATCTGTTCAATGTTGTGGAAAATCTGCGGCCGGTAGCCGGACGCATCGGCGCCGAGGTGACGGGAATCCGCCTGAGCGCCGACCTCGACCAGACTATCCTGGACGCGTTGACGGCCGCCCTGGTCACCCACAAGGTCCTGTTCTTCCGCGGCCAGCACCACCTGGATGACGCCGGCCAGGAAGCCTTCGCCGCCCGACTGGGCGACCCGGTGGCCCACCCGACGGTGCCGGTGGCGGCTGGCTCCAGCTATCTGCTGGAACTGGACTCGGAGCGCGGCGGCCGGGCCAACACCTGGCACACCGACGTGACCTTTGTTCGCGACTATCCCAAGGCCTCGATCCTGCGGGCGGTGATCGTGCCGCCCAGCGGCGGCGACACGGTCTGGGCGAACGGCGAGACGGCCTACGATGAGCTGCCCCCAGAACTGAAGACCCTGGCGGAGTCGCTGCGCGCCATACACAGCAACCTCTATGACTACGCCGCGGTCCGCCGCGACGCGACCAGCGAGGCGATCCGGCGTTACCGCGAGGTGTTCGCCTCGACGGTGTATGAGACGGAGCACCCCGTCGTACGCGTCCACCCCCAGTCCGGCGCGAAATCCCTGCTGCTGGGCGGTTTCGTCAGAACCATTGTCGGGCTGTCGGCCAGCGATTCGGCCCGGATCTACCAGGTGCTGCAGGACCAGGTGATCCGTCTGGAAAACACCGTGCGCTGGCGCTGGGCGGCTGGCGACGTGGCCATCTGGGACAACCGCTCGACCGAGCACTATGCGATCAACGACTACGGTGACCAGCGCCGCGTGATGCGCCGCGTCACCCTGGCCGGAGACACGCCGGTCGGCGTCGACGGCCGGGCCAGTGTCGCCCTCAAGCCCGAGCCGCCGGCAATCGCCACAGACTAGCCCGGGCCGTTACGGCGGCGCCCTTGGTCGCCGTCGTTCCCCGGGGGCCAACCTGAAGAAAGTGATGCTGATGACCCGCCGTTCCGGAGACGGCGCGGATGGCGAGCGGCTGTCCGCGCAGCGTCTCGCCGCCCCCACGTCCGCGAACCCGCCCCTGGCCGCCGTCGGCGCAGCCGGCTCACCCGCCTTTCCCGCCCTCGCCGCCGAACAGACGCGCGATCATCCTGACCCGGAGCCGACCATGACCACCGCCGCCCGCTTCAACCGCCTCAGCATCGCCCTGCTGCTGTCGGCGACCGCGCTCACCCTGCCGGCCCTGGCGCGCGCCCAGGCGGCGACGGCCGACACCGTCAGCCAGGGCGCCGAGCACGCTCGCCTGCTGCCAATCGCCAACGCCGAGTCAGAAAGTGTACAGGTGAGCGAGGTGGTGATCACCTCGCGGCACCGCAGCGAGGACGCCCAGAAGGTGCCGGTGGCGGCATCGGTGATCGGCGGCGAATTCCTCACCAAGACCAACACCAGCACAATCAGCCAGGTGGCGCAGTACGTGCCCAGCCTTCAGTTCACCTTCTTCAACGCCCGCAACGCCAACATCAACATCCGTGGCCTGGGCAACAACATCGGCCTGGCCAATGACGGCATCGAACCGGGCGTCGGGTTCTATGTCGACGGCGTGTATTATGACCGGCCGGCCACGGCGACGTTCGATCTGGTCGACCTGGATAAGGTCGAGGTGCTGCGCGGGCCGCAGGGAACGCTGTTCGGCAAGAACACCACCGCCGGCGCGATCAACATCACCACCGAGGCGCCCACCTCGGTTCCGCACGCCCAGGCCGAGGCCTCCGGCGGCAACCTTGGCTATTTCCAGTTCAAGGGCGCGGTGAGCGGGCCGATCTTCGGCGACGTCCTGACGGGACGCCTGTCGGTGGCCGGAACGACGCGCGAGGGCCTGCTGACCAACGTCTACTCCGGCAAGACGGTCAACGCCTATCGCAACCGCACCGTCCGCGCTCAACTCGCCTACCGACCCAATGAAAACCTCAAGGTGCGCCTGATCGGCGACTACAGCCGGCAGGACACCAACTGCTGCGATCTGGTCCTCTCCGGCATCGTCTCGCCGCCGAACGGCAAGAACTTCAACGCCCTGACGGCCATGTTCGGCTACACCCCGGTGATCAATCCCTTCGCGCGCCAGGCCGACACCAATTCCACCATCCAGGCCCGTCAGGAAACGGGCGGCGTCTCGGCGCAGGTCGACTGGACCCTGCCGCAGGTGACCCTGACCTCGGTGACCGCCTGGCGGTTCTGGAACTGGTGGCCGTCGAACGATTCCGACTACACGCCGCTGTCGGTGCTGACCGCATCGCAGAACGGCGACCATCAACGCCAGGTCAGCCAAGAGGTGCGCATCGCCTCCAACGGCGTCCACAAGCTCGACTATGTCGGCGGCCTGTATGTCTACAACGAGCAGATCTCCGCCATCGGCAAACAGCAGTTCGGCAACGCCGCCAGCGCCTTTCTGCTGAAGTCGACGCTGCCGTCGGTGGTCGCCGACGGCTACACGCTCAACTTCCGCGCCAGCTACCACACCAACAGCCTGGCGACCTTCGGCCAGGCTGTGTGGCACATCACGCCCCGCCTGAACCTCACCGGCGGTCTGCGCTACACTTATGACCACAAGAGCGGATGGTTCAGCCAGATCGCCTCCGGCGGCGCGCCCCTGACCGGGCCCCTCGCCGCCCTCGCGCCGTTCCGCGCCGCCCTGGGAACCTCCGCCGCCTTCACCATCTCGACCAATGAGGGCGATCTGTCGGGCATGGGCGACCTCTCCTACCAGATCACGCCCGACATCCTGGCCTATGCGACCTATTCCCACGGCGACAAGTCGGGCGGGCTGAACCTGACCCAGCTGCCCGCCGGCGCCAGCGCTGTGATCGCCCCCGAAACGCTCGACCACTACGAGATCGGCGCTAAGACCCGGCTGTTCGACCGCCGCGTGACCGTCAACGCCGACCTGTTCTGGGAAGACGACCACAACTACCAGGCCAACATCGTCGACCCGGCCCTGGGCAAGCAGTACCTGTCGAACGTGCCCAAGGTGCGCTCGCGCGGGGTCGAGGTCGACATCACCGCCCAGCCGTCGGAGAACTGGTCCCTGTACGCATCGGGCATCTATGACGACGCCATATACCAGTCCTACGTCAACGGCGTCTGCCCCCTGGAAACCATCACCCAGCCCCACTGCGACCTGAGCGGGAAACCCCTGGCCGGCACGCCGGAATGGACGATTTCCGCTGGTGGCGAATTCCATCATGCCGTGTGGTCCGGCGCCGAAGGCTACCTTGGCGTCGACTACCGGTACCGGTCGTCGGTCTATTCGGCGGCGACGGACTCGATCTATTCGCGGCTCGGCGACCTCAGCGTGGCCGACGCCCGGCTCGGGGTGCGCAGCCAGAGCGGCCGCTGGGACGCCTATCTGTGGGCGAAGAACCTCACCGATGAGAAGTACTTCACCTTCACCGCCGCGGGTGTCGGCAACACCGGCGCCCTGGTTTCCCAGCTGGGCGATCCGCGGGCGTTCGGCGGCACGTTCAGACTGCGATACTGACAGCGTAGGGGCTTAGGGGCGCCGGACGAAGACGGACGCCCCTACGCCAGCCAGACCAGCATCCGCGTCGGCGCCGCCTCGCCCCGCGCCACCGAGAAGCGGGGAAGGACGTCTCCGGTGTAGAGGAAGCCCGCCTTGATCAGCACCGAGCCCGAGGCAGGATTGTCGGCGAAGTGACCGGCGCGGACGAAGCGCTTGCCCCAGGCGCCGCCCGCCCAGGACATCGCCGCGCGCAGCGCCTCGGTCATGTAGCCGCGGCCCCAGAACGGCCGCCCGAGCCAGTAGCCGGCCTCGGGCGCGCCCCACTCGCCCGGTTGAAAGCCCAGCAGGCCGATGAAGCCCGCGCCGTTCGCCTCGATGGCGAAAACGGCGTCCCGGGCCGTGTCGAGACGCGCCATGTGCTCAAGGAACGCCTCGGCGTCGTCGGCGGCGTAGGGGTGAGGGATCCCGGTGGTCATCCGGGCGACGCCCGGGTCATTGGCCAGGTCGGCCAGGCGGGACGCGTCCTGCAGGCGCGGCGCGCGCAGGGTCAGCCGCGGCGTAGCGAGGCTAGGCAGGCTGGACTGGACCATGGTCCTTTATCTCCTCCCGGCGACGTCCGGCGGACGCCGCAGGCCGAAACTGAAAACGGGGAAACCGGCGCTCCGGTTTCCCCGCTTCAAAGCCAGGAGGATCCGGATCGCTTCAGAGGGGCGCGATCCGAACGTGAGAGGCGGATCGCTATTCGGCGGCTTGCGGGGCCTCGGCCGGCATGACGCACACATAGGTCCGGTCGTTCTTCTTGGTGACGAACTTCACGGCGCCATGGGCCTTGGCGAACAGGGTGTGGTCCTTGCCGATGCCGACATTCACGCCGGGCCAGTACTTGGTGCCACGCTGGCGAATGAGAATGTTGCCGGCAAGGACGGCTTCGCCGCCGAACTTCTTGACGCCGAGGCGCTGGCCGGCGGAGTCGCGACCGTTGCGCGAGGAGCCGCCTGATTTCTTGTGTGCCATTGTCTAGATCTCCGGAACCGGGGCCGTCGGGCCTTAAGCGGACTTTTGGGCGGACTTGCGGGCGGCGCGTTCGGCCCACTTGGCTTCGGCCGCTTCCTGGCTGCGGGCCAAGTTCTGGGCGCGGGCCTTGAGCACCGAGAAGGGGGTAAGATCGACCACGCCATCCCAGCTTTCCTGCTTGCCGGCGCCGGCGATGCCGGTGACGCGCAGGACCGTTTCGGCCTGACGATGGCCCTGGGTCCGGCGATAACCCTGGCGGCGGATCTTCTTGAACACCTTGATCTTGTCGGCCTTGCGGGTCTCGACCAGGGTGGCGCTGACCGTGGCGCCCTCAACCAGCGGCGCACCGAGGGTGATGTCCGCGCCCTCGCCGATCAGCAGGACGTCCTGGAAGGCCACCTGGGCGCCCGGCTCTCCATCGAGTTTTTCCACGACCAGCAAATCGCCGGCCTGGACCCGGTACTGTTTGCCGCCGGTCTTGATCACAGCGTACATGGTTGAAGCCTTCGGTATCTTTGAGAGAGGACGCGCAAAATGACAGCGCCCGCGAAGGACCCGCGGGCGAAGGGTGGGGAGGTATACCCGCGCCTTTCGAGGAGTCAAGGCGAAGAGCCTGTCAGGGCGCTTCCATTCGCACAACAGGGCGCTGACGGGCGCGGCCGCCCTTGGACGTCGGGCGGTCGATCCCCTATCTAGGCGACATGACCCAGATTCCCGTCACCGTCCTCACCGGCTACCTCGGCGCCGGCAAGACCACGCTTCTCAACCGCATCCTCTCGGAGGACCACGGCCAGCGCTATGCCGTCATCGTCAACGAGTTCGGCGAGATCGGCATCGACGGCGAACTGGTGGTCGGCGCTGATGAGGAAGTGTTCGAGATGAACAACGGCTGCGTCTGCTGCACCGTGCGCGGCGACCTGATCCGCGTGCTGCACGGCCTGATGAAACGCCAGGCCAGCGCCACGCGCGGATTCGACGCCATCATCATCGAAACCACCGGCCTGGCCGACCCCGGCCCGGTGGCCCAGACCTTCTTCGTCGACGAGGAGGTCAAGGCGCGGGCCCGGCTCGATTCGGTGACCACGGTGGTGGACGCCAAGCATGTGCTCCTGAGCCTGTCGGAGAGCCGCGAGGCGCGGGAGCAGATCGCCTTCGCGGACCAGATCGTGCTGAACAAGACCGACCTGGTTTCGGAGGACGAACTGCGGATGATCGAGGGGCGTCTGCGCCGGCTCAATCCCCTGGCCGCCATCCATCGTGCGGTGCGCTCTCAGGTGGCCCTGGCGGCGGTGCTCGGCCGCGGCGGCTTCGATCTGGAGCGGATCGTGGCCCTGGAGCCCGAGTTCCTCAATCCCGCCCACGGCGAGGCCGGCCACGTGCATGACGAGGACTGCGACCACGACCACCACGACCACCATGATCACGGCCACGCCGGCCGCCTGCACGCCGACGACATCAAAGGTGTCTCCCTGACCCTGGCCGCGCCCGTGGACGGGGTGAAGATGACCCGCTGGTTGAACGACCTGCTGGCGGCCCAGGGTCCGGACATCCTGCGGGCCAAGGGGATTGTGAATGTGGCCGGAGAATCGCGCCGGCTGGTGTTCCAGGCGGTGCACATGATGCTGGAGGGCGACCTGCAGCGGCCATGGCGCGAGGACGAGACGCGCGAGAGTCGCATGGTGTTCATCGGCCGCAAGCTCGACGCGGCCCGGCTCAAGGCCGGCTTCGAAGCCTGCGCCGACTGACGGACGCCATGGGCCAAAGCAAGACGCCCTCCGCCGGGTCCGGCGAAGGGCGTCCAGAGGTTGCGAAGCGAGCGGACCGCGCGGGCCCGCGCCGGATCAGCCCCCGCCGAGGTTCTCGGCGATCAGACCAATCTTGTAGTAGCCGTCGCGCTGCAACTGGTTGATCACGTCCATGAACTGGCGGTAGCGCACATGGGCGTCTGCGCGGATGAAGATGCGCTCATTGGTGGGGTTGGCCACGCTGAGCGACGCCGGCAGGTCGCTGGCCAGACCGTCCATTGACGACAGCTTGGTGGCGCTCTTGCCGAACGAGACATAGATCTCGCCGTTGTCGCGGATTGAGATGAACGTCGGCGGCTTGGAGTTGTCGTTTTTCGGCGGCGTGGCCGGCGGCAGGTCCAGACGGATCGACACGGTCGCGAGGGGCGCGACCACCATGAAGATGATCAGCAGCACAAGCATGACGTCCACGAAAGGGGTCACGTTCATGTCGCTGTTCTGTCCGAGGTCGAACTTGCCGCCCCCGCCGCCACCGATCTTCGCCGCCATGGCGCACTCCCTGTAACGGGCCCGCCGGTGGGACCCCTGCAATACGTCGGCCTCCATCGCTCGGATAACCGCCGATGTAAAGCCTGTGAATCGCCTGGCGGGCGTCTCGCCAAGTCGGCGCCTTTTCGGCTATGGCCCACGCCATGAATTTCGCCTTTGAGGCCTATGTCACCGAAATCGTCGCCGACGGGGGCCACGCCGCCTACGCCCTGGGCGACGGCAGCCTGGTCTGGGACGATGGCGCGCGCGCCGAGGCCCACGATGGCGCCATCCTCTGCGCGGCGCGTCACCCGAGCGGAGACGGCGTCATCACGGGGGGCGACGACGGTCGGCTGGTCTGGTCCCGACGAGGCGAAACGCAGGTCCTGGCGGACCTGCCGCGCCGGTGGATCGATTCCCTGACGGTGTCCGTCGCCTCGGGCCTGATCGCCTTCTCTTCCGGCAGGGACGCCCACGTGCTCGACGCGAAGGCGGGTGAGTTCAGACGGGTCTTCGCCCATGAGGCGTCGGTCGCGGCCCTGGCCTTCGATCCCAAGGGACGCCGCCTGGCGGCGGCGACCTATGGCGGCGTGGCGCTGTGGTACGCCCGCATCGCCGAGCAGAAGCCGGTGATGCTGCGCTGGGCCGGCTCCCATGTGGGCCTGATCTTCAGTCCCGACGGCAGGTTCCTGGTCTCGTCGATGCAGGAATCGGCGCTGCACGGCTGGCGGCTCGCCGACGCCAAGGACATGCGCATGGGCGGCTATCCGGCGAAGATCCGCAGCCTGGCCTTTCTGGGTGACGCGTGGCTGGCCACCTCGGGGGCCAACGGCGCGGTGCTCTGGCCCTTCGTCGGCGCGAACGGACCGATGGGCAAGCAGGCGATGGAGATCGGCTGGGACGAGACCGCCCTGGTGACGCGCGTCGCCGGCGACGCGCGTGGGCACCACCTGGTGGTCGGTCTGGACGACGGCCGGATCTGGGCCTGCCATCTGGCCTCGGAGAAGCGGGTCACGCTGAAGGCGGAAAAGGGGGCGTCGATCTGCGCCCTGGCGGTGCTGGCGGGCGGGGTGGCGGCCTGGGGCGACGAGGACGGCGGGGCCGGCCTGATCGACATGGCCTCGGCCTAGGTTTCGCGGGCCCTGTCGGCTTCGAGCCTGTCGACCTTGCGCCGCCAGGATCGGGCGCGGGCCAGGGTGTCGATGATCATCCAGGCGAAGCCCAGGACGCTGGCCCCATAGGCCGGCCAGACGTAGGCGGCGTACTTGCCGGCCGAGAACAGATGTTCGGTCATGCCAGAGCCGCCCGGAGGGCCAGAGACGTGGCCCGGCGACGCCAGACCTCGGAGCGGATGCGCGCCAGCCACAAGGCCCCGAAAGCCGCCGAATAGCCCGCCCCCGCCAGCAGCAGCGGGGTCAGATAGACCGGCGCCAGGGCCGAACCGCCGGCCCGCATCACGGACTCACCCTGGTGCAGGGTGTTCCACCACTGAACCGAGTAGTGGATGATCGGCAGGTTGACGAGGCCGACCAGGGCCAGGATCTCGGCGGCGCGGGCGCCCTTGGCCTCATCGTCGATGCTGGCGCGCAGGGCCAGATAGCCGAGGAAAAGCAGGAACAACACCAGCACCGAAACGAGCCGGGCATCGCCCCACACCCACCAGGCGCCCCACATCGGCCGGCCCCAGAGCGAACCGGTAACCAGGGCCACGCCAGTGAAGGCCGCGCCCAGGGGCGCCACGGCCCGGGCCGCCGCGTCGGCGAGCGCGTGGCGGAAGACCAGGGAGATGAAACTGGCGCCGCCAAGACAGGCGAAGGCCATCATCGCCACCCAGGCGGCGGGGACGTGGATGAACATGATCTTGACAGTGTCGCCCTGCTGATAGTCCGGCGGGGCGTTCAGACCGAGCCAGAGACCGGCGCCGATCAGGCCGGCGGCGACCAGGGCCAGGATCGGCGCGGCCCAGCGGGAGAACGCCATGAACCGGGCCGGATTGGCGAGAGCGGAAAACATCTGGGCTTCCTAAGGTCTCGGTGACGGGGGAGCAAGCACGGACGGCCCCTTACGGACGCGCCCTTAAGGATACGGCGGATCAGGACTGAGCGTTGCGGCAGGCGCCGGCCATGGCGAACGGCGTGAGCGCCACGCAGGCCAGGGCGTAGGCGGCCAGAAGACTGACCGCGGTGATCCACGGCAGGCGATCGGCGAAGTTGGAGATGGCCGCGCCGCCGAAGATCACCGGCGGGGTGAGCAGAGGCAGGACGATCACGGCGATGAGGACGCCGCCGCGGCGGCTGGCCAGGGCCAGGGCGGCGCCGGTTCCCCCGAGAAAAGCGAAAGCCAGCCCGCCCAGCGCCGCCGCGACGAAGATCATCGGCGCCGCTTCCGGTCGGGCGCCCAGGGCCACGGCCACGACAGGAGCGGCGATCGACAGGGGCGCGCCGCTGACGGTCCACTGAGCCAGACACTTCACCGCAGCGACAACCTCCAGCGGCAGCGGCCCCAGCGCCAGAAGGTCGAGCGCGCCATCGTCGAAGTCCCGCTCGAACATGCGGTCCAGAGACAGCAGGCTGGCCAGGGACAGCACGACCCAGGTGACCCCCGCCGACACCGCGGCCAGGCGCGCCGGCGCCGGCCCGAGCGAAAGGGGGAGCATCACCGCCGCAGCGACGAAGAACCCTACGGCCAGCAGAGCCCCGCCGCCCCGGGCCCAGGCGAGGGACAGTTCGCGTCGGATGAGCACCATCAGCACCGTCACCCGACAATCTCCACGGTCCGCACGGCGATGGGCAGCGGGTCGTGCACCGCCGCAAGGATCATGCCGCCGCCGTCCAGATGCTCGGTCATGAGAGTGCCCACCAGGGCGCGGCTGGCGGCGTCCAGGGGCGCGAGGGGTTCGTCGAGCAGCCAGAGAGCCCGCGGGCTGGCGATGATTCGCGCCAGGGCCAGGCGCCGCCGCTGACCCGCCGACAGCACCCGCACCTCGAGGTCGAGAAGGCGAGTGATGCCCAGCCGCGCGGCGGCGGCCAGGGCGGCGGGCTCGTCGCCGCCGGTCCAGCGAGCCTGAAAAATGAGCTCTTCGCGCGCCCTGCGACCGGGCTTGAGCCCGTCCTGGTGGCCTACCATGTGGCACACCGCGCGGCGGGCGTCGTCGGCGGGCAGAGGCCCGTCCGCGCCGATGAAGGTCAGGGATCCGGCGATCGGCCGCAGGAACCCGGCCACCGCCCGCAGCAGGCTGGTCTTGCCCGCGCCATTGGCGCCGATGAGTGCAACCGCCTCGCCGGCGGCGATTTCCAGACTGAAATTGCGGAACAGCACGCGCTCGCCACGCTGGATGGCGAGGTCCTCGATTTTGAGAGCCGATATCATCAACGCCCCTTCCGCGGTGGCGCGCTGGCGTGGACGTGTTCGCCCGCCGGGTCTATGAGACCCCTGGCCGCACGGGGACGACGCTGCGCGGGGTGGGCGCTGTGTGCCCTCTCCGATCTGCGCGCGATCCTCCGAACCGATTTTCGGACGGCCTGGAACAGAGAAGGAATCCCCCAACTATGCCGTCCATCGACAGCCTGAGAACGCATCGCCTGCTCACCGTCGGCGACAAGACCTACAGCTACTACAGCCTCCCGGCCGCTGAGGAAGCCGGTCTGAGCGGAATATCTCGCCTGCCCGTCTCGATGAAGGTGCTTCTGGAAAATCTCCTGCGCAACGAGGACGGCTCCTCGGTCGGCGAGGACGACCTGAAGGCCATCGCCGCCTGGATCGACAATCGGGGCGCCACGCAGCATGAGATCAGCTTCCGCCCGGCGCGGGTGCTGATGCAGGACTTCACCGGCGTGCCGGCCGTGGTGGACCTGGCGGCGATGCGCGACGCCCTGGCCAAGCTGGGCGGCGATCCGGAACGGATCAACCCGCTCAACCCCGTCGACCTGGTCATCGACCACTCGGTGATGGTCGACTTCTTCGGCACCTCCAAGAGCCTCGGCGAGAACGTGGCCAGGGAATATGAGCGCAACATCGAGCGCTACCGCTTCCTGCGCTGGGGCTCCTCGGCGTTCAACAACTTCCGCGTGGTGCCCCCGGGCGCCGGCATCTGTCATCAGGTGAACCTGGAGAGCCTCGCCCAGACCGTTTGGACCCGCGAAGCCGACGGCGAGACCCTTGCCTATCCCGACACCGTCGTCGGCACCGACAGCCACACCACCATGGTCAACGGCCTGTCCGTCCTGGGCTGGGGCGTCGGTGGCATCGAGGCCGAAGCGGCCATGCTCGGCCAGCCGATCCCGATGCTCATCCCCGAGGTCATCGGCTTCCACATCAGCGGCGCCCTGCCCGAGGGGGCGACGGCCACCGACTTCGTTCTCACCGTCACCCAGATGCTGCGCAAGAAGGGCGTCGTGGGCAAGTTCATGGAATACTTCGGCGAGGGTCTGGAAAGCCTCACCGTCGAGGACCAGGCCACCATCGCCAACATGGCCCCCGAGTACGGCGCTACCTGCGGCTTCTTCCCGGTGACCCGCGCCACCATCGACTATCTGGCCGCTACCGGACGCGACCCTGATCGCGTCGCCCTGGTCGAGGCCTACGCCAAGGCCCAGGGCCTGTGGGTCGAGCCGGGCATGGAGCCGCCGGTTTTCTCCGACACCCTCGAACTCGACCTCGCCACCGTGGTTCCCTCCCTGGCCGGCCCCAAGCGCCCGCAGGACAGGGTGCTGCTGACCGACGCCGCCGCGAGCTTCCGCGCCGCACTCACCGGCGAGTTCGGCAAGACCGAGGAAACCGCCGCCGCGCGCATGGCGGTTTCGGGCGAAGATCACGACCTGGGCAACGGCGACGTGGTGATCGCCGCCATCACCTCCTGCACCAACACCTCCAACCCCAGCGTGCTGATCGCCGCCGGCCTGCTGGCCAAGAACGCCGTCGCCAAGGGGTTGAAGACCAAGCCGTGGGTGAAGACCTCCCTGGCGCCCGGATCGCAGGTGGTCACCGACTATCTGGCCAAGGCCGGCCTGACCAAAAGCCTCGACGCCCTGGGCTTCAATCTTGTGGGCTACGGCTGCACCACCTGCATCGGCAATTCCGGCCCCCTGGCCGAGCCGATCTCCAAGGCGGTGCAGGACGGCGATCTGGTGGCCGTGTCGGTGCTGTCGGGCAACCGCAACTTCGAAGGCCGCGTGAACCCGGACGTGCGGGCCAACTATCTGGCCTCGCCGCCGCTAGTCGTGGCGTACGCCCTGGCCGGCAACATGCTGATCGACCTGGCCACCGAACCACTGGGTCAGGGCAAGGGCGGCAAGGACGTCTTCCTGAAGGACATCTGGCCGACTAACAAGCAGATCGCCGACCTGCAGCGCAAGGTCGTCAAGGCCGAGATGTTCACAGACCGTTATGCCGACGTATTCAAGGGCGACAAGAATTGGCAGGCGATCAAGGTCGCCGGCGGCCAGACCTACGCCTGGGAAATGGGCTCGACCTACGTCCAGAACCCACCCTACTTCGAGGGCCTGACCATGACCCCCGAACCGGTGACCGACATCGTCGAGGCCCGCATCCTGGCGATCTTCGGCGATTCCATCACCACCGACCACATCAGCCCGGCCGGCAATATCCGCAAGGCCTCGCCGGCGGGGGAATATCTCTCGCAACATCAGGTCAGCCAAGCGGATTTCAACTCCTACGGCGCGCGCCGCGGCAATCACGAGGTGATGATGCGGGGCACCTTCGCCAACATCCGCATCCGCAACAAAATGACCCCGGATATCGAAGGCGGGGTGACCAAACACTTCCCCTCCGGCGAGACTCTGGCGATCTATGATGCAGCCATGCGCTACAAGGCCGAAGGGCGCGGCACGGTGGTGTTCGCCGGCAAGGAATACGGGACAGGATCATCCCGCGACTGGGCCGCCAAGGGCGCCAAGCTCCTGGGCGTGCGGGCGGTGATCGCCGAGAGCTTCGAACGCATCCACCGCTCCAATCTGGTGGGCATGGGCGTCCTGCCGCTGCAGTTCATCGCCGATGGCTGGCAGCGCCTGGGCCTGACGGGGGACGAGATCGTCACCATCCGCGATCTCGACGACATCCATCCGCGTCGGCAGCTGATGGTTGAGCTCTACCGCCCGACCGACGGCAAGATCGCCCGCTTCCCCGTCCGCTGCCGAATCGATACGGCCACGGAGCTGGCGTATTTCCGCAACGGCGGCGTCCTGAACTACGTGTTGCGCAATCTGGCGCGGCCCGCGGCCTGACACCTCACGGCTTCGTGAACCGCTCTCAGGCCAAACACCGTTTATCTGCCGCGCGATGAAAGCGCTTACGCGTCTGACGGTGGTCTTGGCTCTGGGGGCGGTTCCCGCGGCCGGATGGGCGAAGGGCCCTGTGGTGGTGGAGCTGTTCACCGCCCAAGGTTGCGCGTCCTGCAAACAGGCCAACAGCCTGATCGCCCGGATGGTCGACAAGCCCGACCTGATCGTCCTGACCTGGGCGGTCGACTACTGGGACTACCTGGGCTGGAAGGACACTTTCGCCCAGCCTGAGTTCACGATCCGGCAGAAGGCCTTCGCCAAGCGCCTGGGGCCGCAGGACGTCTATACGCCGCAGGTGGTGGTGGACGGGCTGAGGCAGGTGTCGGGCGACGACGCGGCCAGCGTTGAGGCCCTGATCGGCGAGGCGGCCGCCGACCACCCCCGCCCGCCGAAGATCCGCATCCTCGGCGGCGGCCGGGTGACCATCGCCGCCGGCTATCTGGATCATGGAGCCGCCGACGTCTGGCTGGTGCGCTACGATCCGCGGGAGCAGGATGTGGCGGTCACCGAAGGCGACAACCGCGGCGCCACGGTCACCCATCGCAATGTGGTCCGTCAGGTGATTCGCCTTGGCCCGTGGCGCGGCCACGCGGTGGCCTACACGCTGCCGACGCCGTCCGAGAAGGGGCTCTCCAGCGTGGTGATCCTGCAGGGGGTTCGCGGCGGTCCGGTGCTCGCCGCGGCCAAGGCAAAATAGGGCGTCAGAGACAGTTCCGTTCGCACCGAACCGATGAGGACGGTGAACGAGGCCCTAGCGGTTTGTATACTGGGCGTCGGGCGGCCCCGGCGACGTTCCGATTTCGGTTTCAGGAGCCGCGGAGGCGGGCCGCCCCCAAGGCATGAGGCGAGAGCTCCCCGCGGCGAGAGGGGGTCAGCCGCGGGGAGCAACCTTGCAGGGCAAGGCGTCGGCGACGTGAACGCCCGATTCCCAGAGGGCTGGGGGGGCTGTTCAGAATCCGGGTCCGAAACGTTCGATCAACCGACAATCACAGTAGAACGCTTCATGCTGGCCTCCTGAGGACCAAAACAAGGTGTTTTGCAGGCTCCTTACGCCGGTAAAAGGCCAATATTGGGCGCTCGCAACTACACTGCGAAACAATCGCACTTTTCCGTCCCTCCCCGGCCGGTTTGCTCACTGTGCGGCGGTTAGTCCTGGCGTTACCGCCTGCTCGGGTCTGCGCCTGGCCTGGATGTCAGGAAAATTCCGGTCCCGGGCGCCAGATTCGGGCTTCGAATCGCGTCAGCGAGGTTCTAGGCTCAGCCTCGATGGCGATGGAAACCGCTCCGCACACCCCCCAACCAACCCCCGCGACGGCGGTGGTGTTCTTTGACCGGCGCGAACTGAATCAGCTGCTCGGGCTCTATGGCCGGATGGTGTCTGCCGGTCACTGGCGGGACTATGCGATCGATGGCCTCAAGGAGGCGGCGGTATTCTCGGTATTTCGCCGCAGCTCGGAGTTTCCGCTCTACCGGATCGAGAAGCGACCGGCTCTGGCGAGACGGCAGGGCGCCTGGTCGGTCCTGGCCCACGGAGGCCTGGTGCTGAAGCGGGGGCATGATCTGGCGCAGGTGCTGAAGGTTTTCGACCGCGCCCGCTTCGCGGTGGTGGACTGACCGGCCAGAAAAAAGCCCCGGCCTGAGGCCGGGGCTCTTCCAGAGCGTCAGGTGTCGCGAGCCGCGATCAGCGGCGGCTGCCGCCCATGAAGTAGAGCAGGAAGCGGAAGAGGTTGATGAAGTCGAGATACAGGCTGAGCGCCCCGTAGCTCGTGGCCACGCTGAGCGCCGCCTGATCCCCGCCCAGCTGATAGTAAGTCATCTTCAAGCGCTGTGTGTCATAGGCGATGAGCCCGGCGAAGATGCCGACGCCCAGCAGGTTGATGGCAAACACCAGAGCCGGCGAGTGGAAGAACAGCGAGGCCAGGGAAGCGAGGATCAGACCCCACACCCCCATGATCAGGAAGCTGCCCATGCCGGTCAGGTCGCGCTTGGTGGTGTAGCCCACGAGCGAAAGACCGCCGAACGCGCCGGCGGTGACCAGGAAGGTCTGGAAGACCCCCACGCCGCTGTAGATGAGGAAGATCATGCCCAGGGAGGCGCCGATCAGCGACACCACCGCCCAGTAGGTGAAGGCGGCGCTCTGGGCGCTCTGCCGGCGGGCGAAGCCCTGGAAGAGCAGCACGCCGAGCGGCGCGAAGGCGATGATCATGCCCAGGACGGTGTAGCCGATGTGACCGGCCCCATCGACGCTGAACAGCAGGGCGCGGGTAGGCGGGTACATGCCCGTGACCCAGGCCAGCACGGCCGAAAGCACCAGGCCCAGGGCCACCTTGTTGTAGACGCCGAGCATGAAGGCCCTCAGGCCCGCGTCGACCGCCATGTCCGGGACGGCGGCCGTTCCCGGCCGCGCGAAGCCCCGATCGAAGTCGCTCATTGAGAGAAACCCTCATTACCTGCGCCCCCGTTGGACGCTCAGCCTGTAATATCGGCCTCGCCGTGGTCAGGCGCAAGGCCGCCCTGCATTAAGGCTTTTTCACCTGCGCGCCGGCCCGGTCAGGCCGTCCGCAGGGTCGGCGCCGGCCGTCGCGAGAGCGCCTGGACAGCCGCCAGCAGGCCACCGGCCGCGGCCAGACCCGCCGCGCCGAACACCAGGGCGGCCACGCCGCCCCAGTCTACACTCCAGGTCGCCTGGAACACCTGCACCACGACAGGCCAGGCCGCTGCATAGCCGACGCCGACGCCGACGACGCCGGCGATCAGGCCTACCGCACCGTACTCTATGGCGTAGGCGCCGAGAATCTGGGCGGTGGAGGCGCCCAGAACCTTCAGCACGGCGGCCTCCCTGGCCCGCGCCTGCGCTCTGGCCGCGATCGCCCCGGCCAGGACCAGAAGGCCCGCCAGGGCGGCCACGGCGGCGGCGCCGCGGACGGCCAGGGCCAGACGGTCGAACAGGTCGGCGGCGGCCCCGAGGGCCTCGCGCACGCTGATGACGTTCACGGAGGGAAAGTCCTTTCCCAAGGCGCGGGTGGCGCGGCGCTCCTCCTCGACCGTGGCCCGGGCGATGGCCACATGGCGCAGACTGGCCCCCGTCAGGGCCGCCGGGTCGAGGACGATAGGGAAGTTGGCGCCGAATCCGGCGAAGTCCACCTTGCGCAGGGCGGCGACGCGCGCCTCGATGCGGCGGCCGAGAATCTCCAGGGTGACGCTGTCGCCCACCTTCAACGCCGCGCCGCGGGCGGCCTCGACGGTCATGGCCAGGAGCGGCGGCCCGTCGTAAACGGCTGGCCACCACCGACCCTGCACGACCCCGCTGCGCGGCGGCTCGGGCCCTATGGCCGAGAGAGAGATGTCGTTGTCATAGGCCCAGCGATAGGCCGGATCGATATGCGCCGCCTCGAGGCCGAGGCCTCTGACAGCGACGATGCGTCCGCTGACGAAGGGCGCACGCATGTAGGTGTCGGTCGTCAGGGACCGCCCGAAGGCTCTGGCGAGGGCGGCGTCGAAGGCCGGCCCCTGTTCGGCTGTGAGACCGGAAAAGACCATCGACGGGGCCGTGCGCGGCGCCACCTGGGCCACCTGGGCAAGCAGGCTCGACTGGATCAGCACCACCGC
>CAIXWN010000030.1 GCA_903923135.1 uncultured Caulobacteraceae bacterium
CAGCTCTGGCAGTGGGCGCCATAGGCGATCGCGCCGCGGCCGGCCTGGGCCTCGGTGTAGACCCCGCTCCACACGGTCCGTCCGCCCGACTCGCCGACGACGAGCACCAGGGCGGCCGCGGCGAGGGCGAGGCCAAAGGACTGCAACGGGACGGCTCGGCCGCGCGCGGCGGCCGCCCGGCGGCGGCGGACCGTCATTGGGCCGGCGGCAGGGCGAAGGCGATATATTCGCCGCTGTAGGCGCCGCCGCTGACCGCCACGACGATATACTGCCGGCCGTTCACCGAATAGGTCATGGGCGAACCGCTCTGCGGCGCGGGCATCCACACCGCCCCGACCTGTTTGCCGGTGCGCTTGTCGTAGGCGCGCAGAATGGCGCCGCGCGGATGATCGGCGGTGGTGGTGACCTGGGGATCGCCGGCGATGACCAGGGTCCTGGTGACCAGGGTGCCCACGCCGTAGCTGGGCTGGCCGGTTCGCGGGATGTCCAGACCCTTGAGCGCCGGATGGTGACGCAGCAGGTCTGGCGTATCTCCGTGCGGGACCTGCCAGAGGATGTCGCCCTGGTCGAGGTTGAAGGCGGTGATGGTGGAATAGGGCGGCTTCACCAGGGGCAGCCCGTCCACCTCCAGGCTGTGATAGCCGCTGGGCCCGGGGTTTTTCGGCGGCGGCGGAGAGTCGGCGCCGACGCTCTCGCCGGGGCCCTTGACCAGCCGCGTCTCCTCGCCCGCGACGCCGACCACATAGTGAACATCGGTCATGGCGGGCGGTCCGGGAACCAGGCCCACCGCCTCGAGGCAGGCGTTGCAGGCATAGACATAGGCGACGTGGGTTTCCGGATCGAAGGATCCGCCGGGCCAATTGGTGCCGCCGTTGGCCGACATGTTGAGCACGCCGAGCGGCCCGGGCTGACGGCTGAGGACCGGCGGCGTGTAGACGGGCCCGATCCGGTAGTCCTTGATCAGGTCGATCGCCCGGGCGCGCAGCGCGGGCGTGAAGTCGATCAGGTCATCCACGCTGACGCCGTTGCGGGCGTACTGCGGGGGCCTGGACGGGATCGGCTGGGTGGGCGCGTACCACTCGCCGGGGACATCGCCCCGGGGGACCTTGCGCTCGGGCATCGGCCAGACCGGCGTCCCGGTGGCGCGGTCATAGACATAGAGGAAGCCCTGCTTGGAGGGCAGGGCCACGGCCTTGACCGGCTTGCCCGCCACGGTGAGGTCCATGAGCAGCGGCGCGGCGGAGTTGTCGTAGTCCCAGATCTCGTGGTGGATCTGCTGGAAGTGCCAGACGCGGCGGCCGCTGTTGATATCCACGGCCACGAGGCTGTTGCCGAACAGGCCCGGGCCCGGGCGCTGGCCGCCGTAGAAGTCGCTGGTGGGCGATTCGACCGGCAGATAGACGAGGCCCAGATCCGGGTCGGCGGTCATCTGGGTCCAGACGCCCGTGTTGCCGGTGGTCTCGGCCGAGCCGTTCAGCCAGGTGTCGTAGCCGAACTCCCCCTTCTTGGGGATGTTGTGAAAGGTCCACAGGCGCCGGCCGGTGCGCACGTCGAAGGCGCGCACATAGCCCTTGTTGTTGTTCATCCGCGCCGGCGTGAAGCCCTCGCGAAAGGCCGCGCCGACCACGACGGTGTCCCTGACCACCAGCGGCGTGGCGTGGAGACCCGCCTCGCCCGTGGTGAGGTCCGGCCAGACATCCTGGTCCCAGTCCTTCTTCAGATCGACCTCGCCGCCGTCGCCGAAGCTGGCGATGCGCTGGCCGGTGGCCGCGTCGAGGGCCACCAGCCGGTACCCGGGGGTGACGTAGAGGATCCGCTTGTCCTTGCCGTCGGACCACCAGGCCACGCCCCGGCCCGACAGCTGGCGAGGCGAGGCGGCGCCGCGGGCGCCCTCCTTCTCGCCGTGAACCCAGAGGAGCTCCCCGGTCGCCGCGTCCAGGGCGACGACGGCGCGGCGGGTGCCGGCCGTGGCGTAGATCACCCCGCCGACCTCCAGGGGCGTGCCCTCGAGCTTGTATTCCGGCCGCGTGCCCAGGGCGTCGGTCTTGAACCGCCAGGCGACCTCGAGGTCGGAGAAGTTGGCGGCGTCGATCTGGTCGAGCGGGCGATAGCGGCTTCCCGAGAGATCGGCGGCGTAGGTGGGCCAGTCGACATCCGGCGCGGGCGGCCGGGCCGGGGCCGCGCCGGCGGCGCGGCCGCCGAGCAGGACGAAGCCGGCAAGAGCCAGGGCGTGGCGAAGCCTCATCGGGTGTCTCCCCTCGCCCGCCTTCACGGCAGGTCCTTGATCCGGGCCAGGGTCTCGCGGATGGCCTGCTTCTGGGCGTCGGTGATGTCGGGGTTGGGCGGGCGCTGGAAGGTCTGCGGCCGGCCCATCTCCAGGCCGACGGCGTATTTCATCGACCCGTAGTCGTCGATGCCCGTGCCCGCCTGGCGCATCATCCGCTCGGCCGCGCGCATCCGCTCGAGGGGCGCGTGATAGTCACGGCCGGCGCGATAGGCGGCGAAGACGTCGGCGCACAGGCGGGTGAACACGTTCCCCTCGGCCAGGATCGCCCCCATGCCGTGATCGAGGGCGTGCTCGAGGTTGCTGCCGGTGCCGGTGCGCATGTTGAGCTCCGGAAACTCGCGCACGAACTCGGCGTACCCCTCCTTGTTGCCGGTGGAGTCCTTGATCCCGGCCAGGTTGGGGTAGCCCATCAGATTGCGCAGCAACGGGATGCTGATCGGGACCTCGCTGGTTCCGGGAATGTGGTAGAGATTGATCGGTATGCTGACCTTGTCGAACAGCATCGAATAGTAGCGGGTGAGAGCCTCCGTCCGGGGATTGTTGTAGTAGAAGGGCGGGATGACCAGCAGGCCGTCGGCGCCGTGGTCGGCGGCGTGGCGCGACAGTTCCAGCGTCTCGGGCAGGTTCGGCGTGCCGGGCCCGACGATGACGTTCAGACCCAGCTTGTCCTTCAGCGCCGTCTCGGCGATCAGCTTGCGCTCGGCCATGGAGAAGGACGGGAATTCGCCCGTGGTTCCCAGAACGACCACCCCGTCGGCGCCCTGGCTGCGGTACCAGGCCATGACCTCCCGGAAAGCGCCCGGATCGAACCGCAGGTCCCGGTCGCAGGGCGTGATCATCGCCGTCCAGAACAGCGTCTTGACCGGGCTTCCCAACTGTCGCGCGGCCAGGGCCGGGCCCGCCGCCGTGAGCGCTGTCGTCCCGGCGGCCGCGGCCGCCAGAGCGAGCGCCTGCCTGCGCGTCGCTGTCATCGTTTCCTCCGGAATTTCGACGCCTTTGGCGACATTTCGCGGCAGATTTTCCCGAAACGGCCGCCGAGGCAATGAAAATCGGGCCTGATCCAGTGAGGAGCGCCTGCCTGCCCTCTTAGTCCCGTCGCGGGCGTCTCAGGGTGAAGGTCTCGAAGGGCGTCACCGCGCCGTCCGGGCCGGTGACGTCGTAGTAGGTGACCCTGATGGTGGTGAAGCCCCCCGCCTTGGACCCCGGATCGACCTCGAAGGCGGCGAAGCCATAGGCGTGGGCGGCGTTGCGCGACGCCGACCACGGCGCCGGCTCGGTGACATAGACCGGCGGGCGTTTGCCGGTGGCGGGGTCGGGGGCGCCAACGGCGGTGATCACCCGGCACTGAGGCGGGCTGAAGAACAGCTGGTTGGAGGGCGAGGACGTGCCGCCGCCGCCGATGACCATGTGCACCGCGCCCTTCGTCGTATCGATGACGTCGGTCGCGGTGGCCGCAGGGCGCGGGGTGAGGGTCGCGTTGGCCTCGTGGCCGCGGATGGGATGCGAGCGCTCGTAGTGGTGCTCGTGGCCGCAGACCACCAGGTCGACACCGTAGCGGTCGAACAGCGGGCCCCATTCCTCGCGGATTCCCAGGTCCGCGCCGTTGAAATGGTCGGCCGTGGAGATGGCGACCTGATGCATGCAGACCACGATCCAGTCCACGCCGGCGTCGCCGCGGGCCGCGGCGAGCTCCGTCTCCAGCCAGGCCTTCTGGGCGCCGTTCGAATAGCCGCGGACATAGGAATCGCCGCCGTCCTGGTAGCAGATGTCGTCGTTGGCGATGCTGATCACCCGCACCGAGCCGGCGGTGAAGGCGTACCACAGACCGCGCGTCACCTCGGTCTGGCCCGGCGCCGGCGGCACCGAGAAATAGGTCTGATAGGCCCCGTAGCCGATCGGCCCGTTGCCCAGCTCGTTCTCATGATTGCCGGCCGAGGGCATCCACGGCCGCCGGCTCGCGCTGCGACTGTTGTTCTCCCAGAAGTCCCACCAGGCGCGCACGCGGTCGTGGGCGAGATTGGCGTAGCAGAGATCGCCGTTGAAGAGGTGGAACAGGGGGCGCAGCCGCTCGACGCCCAGGGTGGTGTCGGCCGCCGCGGGCGAGCCGAGGTTGTCGTTGACGAAAACCGGCCGCGGCAGCGTGACCCCCGCCGGCGGGGTGAACGGCCGCCCGACGGTGGGCGTGCCCTGGTCGCCGAAGCTGGTGAAGGTGAAGGCCGCGCGGCCGCGCGGGGCCGTGCGCAGGGTGCTGAAGCGCGGCGCGGCGCCATCGTGCAGGGCGGCGTAGAGATAGGGCGTGTCAGGGGTCAGCCCGTCCAGGGTGGCGTGGTGGGCGTAGACCGTGCGGCCGGACTTGCCGTCGACGTAGCTGACCGTCCCGGCGGCCACGGTGCGTTGAAGGAAACCCTGCAGGCTCCCGAGCAGGACCCGCGGCCGCTTCACCGGCGAGAGGCTGTGCCAGGAGACCACCATGCGCGACGAAGCGTCGGCGCCGAACTGAAGGTGCAGGCCGGCGACCGGCGGCGTGGCGAC
>CAIXWN010000031.1 GCA_903923135.1 uncultured Caulobacteraceae bacterium
CCGGCCCAGGCCAGGGCCAGCAGGGCCAGGGGGGCGGCGCGCCAGGGGGCCGCGGACCCGCTCATCGACCGTCCGCGCCCATCGCCGCACCCCTCCGGACCCCGCCGTGAAGCGTCAAGCCTACCCCCGCCCGCGACCTGTGGCCAAGGCGCGTGTTCATGGTCATAAGGGGCGAAAGCGGAACGGAGACGGATGAATGGCGGCGTGGGTGCTGGGCGTGATCGGGGGCTCGGGAATCTATGACATCGAGGGTCTCGAGGACGCGCGGTGGACCACCGTCGACAGCGTCTTCGGCCAGCCGTCGGACGCGGTGCTGACCGGGCGCATCGGCGCGGTGACCCTGGTGTTCCTGCCGCGCCACGGCCGCGGCCACCCCCTGCCGCCGACCGAGGTCAACGCCCGGGCCAATATCGATGCGCTGAAGCGCGCCGGCTGCACCGACATCCTGTCGCTGTCGGCGGTGGGCTCGCTGCGCGAATCCCTGGCCCCCGGCGACTTCGTGGTGGTGGACCAGTTCATCGACCGCACCTTCGCCCGCGAGAAGAGCTTCTTCGGCGCCGGGCTGGCGGCGCACGTCTCCATGGCCCATCCGGTGTGCCCGCGGCTGTCGGCCCTGGCGGCCGAGGCCGGACGCGGCGCCGGGGCGCGCGTGGTCGAGGGGGGCTGCTACCTGGCCATGGAGGGGCCGCAGTTCTCCACCGCCGCCGAGAGCGCGCTCTATCGCTCGTGGGGCTGCGACGTGATCGGCATGACCAACATGCCCGAGGCCAAGCTGGCCCGCGAGGCCGAGCTGCCCTACGCCTCGGTGGCCATGGTCACCGACTATGACTGCTGGCGCGAGGCGGTGGCGCCGGTGGAGGTGCATCACATCCAGGCCGTCCTGGCCGCCAACGCCGGCAAGGCCCGCGACCTGGTGGCGCGGCTGGCGCGGAGCCTGCCGGCCGAGCGACCGGCCTCGCCCATCGACACCTGCCTGACCGGGGCCCTGATCACCGCGCCCTCGGCGTGGGACCCGGCCATGGTCGAGCGCCTGTCGGCGGTGGCCGGCCGGGCCCTGGCCGCCGCCCGCGCCTGATCCCCCGACACTCCCCCGACGCCCCCTGACGATCCCTCCGGAGCCCGCATGAACCTTCGCGATTCCATCCGCACCATTCCGGACTATCCCAAGGCGGGGATCCAGTTCCGCGACATCACCACCCTGCTGGCCGACGCCCGGGCGTTCCGCCAGGCGGTGGACGAGCTGGTGCAGCCCTTCGCCGGGCTGAAGCTGGACAAGGTGGCCGGCATCGAGGCGCGCGGCTTCATCCTGGGCGGGGCGGTGGCCCACCAGCTGTCGGCCGGCTTCGTACCCCTGCGCAAGAAGGGCAAGCTGCCGCACCGGACGCGGGCGGTGGAATACGCCCTGGAGTACGGCACCGACGTGATCGAGATGCACCTGGACGCCGTCCACCCCGGCGAGCGGGTGGTGCTGGTGGACGACCTGATCGCCACCGGCGGCACGGCCCTGGCGGCGATCGACCTGCTCACCCAGGCCGGGGCGGTGATCGTGGCGGCGGCCTTCGTCGTCGACCTGCCCGAACTGGGCGGCGCCGACCGTCTGCGCGAGGCGGGGATCGAGGTCTCGACCCTGGTGGCGTTCGAGGGGCATTAGGGGAGGGGGACCGCGAAGCGGTGGAGGGGGCTCTTCGCTCAGGCGCCGTGCTCGCCCTTCACCCCGGCGTTGCGGGTGAACAGTTGCAGGGTGCGCAGGCGGGACAGGCGCGCCGCGTCCTCGTTGTAGTCGGCGCGGCGGTCGGAGACGAAGCCGTGGCCGGCCTCATAGACGTGGATCGGGATGTCGGGAAAGGCCTCGCCGATGGCCGCCACCGTTTCGGGCGGGATGGTCGGGTCGGTGCGGCCGAAGTGCAGGATGATGGGGACCTTCGGCGTCTCGGCGAGCAGTTCGGGGATGCGCCGGCCGTAGAAGGCCGAGGCCGCGGCGAGGCCCGAGCAGCGGCAGGCCGCCAGCCAGGCCGCCGTGCCGCCCCAGCAGTAGCCGACCACGAAGACCGGCGGGGCCAGGGCGTCGATGGCGGCCTGGAGGTCGGCGGCGACCTCGTCCCACGGGGTCTCCTCGGAGAGGGCGCGGCCCCTGGCGACGCCCTCCGGGTCGTAGCCGGCCTGGAAGCCGGGGGCGCGGCGGTCGAAGAACGACGGGGCCAGCACCTCATAGCCCGAGGCCGCGTAGCCGTCGGCCAGCTCGCGGATGTGGTCGGTGACGCCGAAGATCTCCTGGACCAGCACCAGCCCGCCGCGGCGGGCGTCGGGGGGCGTGGCGCGCCAGGCGTCGAAGGCGAAGCCGTCGAGGGGGCTGACCAGGGTGGTCACGGGCGTCAGCCGCCGAAGAGGGCCAGGGTGCGCTGGCGGGCGAGGTCGGCGCTGTCGCTGTCGTGGCGGGCGGGGTCCTCGTTGTTGAAGCCGTGGCCGGCGTCATCATAGATGTAGACCGGCACCGAGGGATTGGCGGCCTGGACGGCGGCCTTGACGTCGTCGGCGGGGATCATCGTATCCAGCCGGCCGAGGTGGACGATGACCGGGCATTTGGGGGTGAGCGAGGCGTTGGCCGCGACCATGGAGCCGTAATAGCTGGACGAGCCGGAGAGGCCGTCGAGCTTTGCCGCCGCCAGCCAGGCCAGGGAGCCGCCGTAGCAATAGCCGACGATGAACACCTTGCCGGCGCCGGCGAGGCTGTCGCGCACGGCGGCGATGTCGGCCAGGGCCTGATCGAGGGGGGTGCTCATGGCGTGGGCGATGCCGGCCTTCATGCCGGCCTCGTCATGGCCGGCGACGAAACCGGGCTCGCGCCGGTCGTAGAGCGAGGGGGCGGTCGCCTCGAAGCCGAGGGAGGCCCAGCGGTCGACGTCGCGGCGGACGTGCTCGTCGAGGCCGAAGATCTCCTGGACGACGATGACGCCGCCCTTGCGCTCGCCCGTGGGCGCGGCGTGGTAGGCGTCGAAGGTGAAGCCGTCGTCAGCCGCGCTCTTGATCCTGATCATGTCACCCATTTTGCCCGCTCCCTGTGTCGGCCGTTGTCAGACGTTGAACCTGAAATTCATCACATCGCCGTCGCGGACAACATACTCCTTGCCCTCGGAGCGCAGTTTGCCGGCGTCGCGGGCCCCGGCCTCGCCGCCCAGGCGGACATAGTCCTCGAAGGCGATGGTCTCGGCGCGGATGAAGCCCTTCTCGAAATCGGTGTGGATGACCCCGGCCGCCTGGGGCCCGGTGGCGCCGACGGGGATGGTCCATGCGCGGGCCTCCTTGGGGCCGGCGGTGAAATAGGTGCGCAGGCCCAGCAGGGCGTAGGCCTCGCGGATGAGGCGGTTGAGGCCCGGTTCGTGCAGACCCAGGGTTTCGAGGAACTCGGCGCGCTCGTCGGCGTCGAGCATGGCGATCTCGCTCTCGATCTGGGCCGAGATGACGACGCTGTTGGCGCCGTCGCGCGTGGCGCGGGCCTGGACCAGGGCCGAGAACTCGTTGCCCTCGCCGGCGGCGCCCTCGTCGACATTGCAGACATAGAGGGCCGGCTTGGTGGTGAGCAGCTGGAGCATGCGCCAGGCCTTGCGGTCGTCTTCCGGCACATCGGCCACCCGGGCCGGGCGGCCGGCGCGCAGGGGCTCGAGCGCCAGGTTGATCAGCCGCAGGGTGGTCTGGCTGTCCTTGTCGCCGCCCTTGGCCTTCTTCTCCAGGGCCGGCACGCGTTTCTCCAGGGATTCCAGATCGGCGATCATCAGCTCGGTCTCGATGATGTCGAGATCGTCGATGGGGTCGATGCGGCCCTCGACGTGGGTGATGTCGGTGTCGACGAAGCAGCGGGCCACCAGGGCCACGGCGTCGCAGTCGCGGATGTTGGCCAGGAACTGGTTGCCCAGGCCCTCGCCCTGGGCGGCGCCGCGCACCAGGCCGGCGATGTCGACGAAGGTGATGCGTGCGGGAATGATCTCCTTCGAGCCGGCGGCCCTGGCCAGGGCGTCGAGGCGCGGCTCGGGCACGGCCACCTCGCCCACATTGGGTTCGATGGTGCAGAAGGGATAGTTGGCCGCCTGGGCGGCCGCCGTCTGGGTGAGGGCGTTGAACAGGGTCGACTTGCCCACGTTGGGCAGGCCGACGATGGCGACTTTCAGGGCCATGAGGCGTTGGGATTCCGTAATGAGGCGAGGGCTGGATGCGGCGCCGGACCTAGCACGCGGGCGCGCCGGGGCGAAGGGGTGGGGCGAGGGACGTCGAGGACGACCGCCGTCACTTACCGCTATCGGCGCGACGGTTGGCCAGGAAGGCGCCGACGGACGCCTCCGGTACGTCTGCCGTATACCGCCGGGCCAGCGCCTGGGCATGGGCGATGGACTGGGCGACCGTGCGAAGGACGATCCCGTCCGGAAGTTCCTCGATGAGCAGGGCGCCGCCACCGGCCAGGCCGAGGCGCTTGCGCAGGTCGGCCGGAAGACTCATCCGGCCATTGGCAGCGATCGTCACCCGTGTGGTCATGAAGCGTTTCCGCGGCGGACAGGCGCGCGTCGCACCCGGCCCGGCCCTTATGACGCAAATGCGAATATGTGTCACATCGATGCATCCACGCCATGCCGGCGACAGGGTGAGGGGTGACTCACTCCAGGCGGGCGGTCCCGGGCGGGCGATCCGCGGCGCGGGTTCGCTGGGCGGGTTCCCCCGGCGGCGTCTCCCCGGATCGTTGAACCGGCGGTTCATCCGGTCGGGACGGCGGTTCCGGCGGGTTCCAGATCCCGGCCTTCCAGCGGCTCCAGTCCGGCGCGATGCGCAGGGCGGCGCAGAGACGTTGCACCGTGCGGCGCAGCGGCAGGCGGTCTATGTCGGTCCAGACCGGACCGAAACCCAGGCGGGTGTCGAGGTCGAGGGACAGCCGTTCGTGATCCTTCGCGTCGGCGGCCTCGCGGTCGATGACCTGCATCACCAGCTCGCGGATCTTCTCCCGGCGCGCCTCGCGGCGGGCCCGGGCGCGTTGCTTTGCCGCGTCAAGTCGGGCGGCCCGTTCGGCCGCCTCGGCCTCGGCCCGGATCCGGGCGGCGGCGATCTCGTGGGCCGCGCAGCCGCGCAGGGCGGTGAGCCCATGCATGGCCTCATCCAGGCGGAAGCTCATGGCGACGGCCTGACGAACGGCGGCGGCGATACGGGCAAAGTCGTCGGCGGCTTCGACAGCGCTGCGGCGACCGGCCTTCACTTCGTCGGCAATGGCGCTGGCCAGTTGAACACCGGCCTCGGCCAGCTCCTCGAGCACCTTCTGCCACCACTCGCCCCTGGCCAGGGCGGCGTCGATGGCGGCGATGTCGGGGTTGGCGGAAGACATGGGGAGAAGATGACAGATTGCAATATTCGAGTCAAGTGAAGTTCTTTGTTCGTTCCACGTTCCGCGACGTGGTCGACGGGACGATGGGAGACGGCACGTCCGGGTCACGGCGCATACCCGCCAGCACGCCGACGGTTCCGGGGCGACCTTCCATGGCCTCTCCGGCTGGCGGAACATGCCGGCTGCCGAGACACCTCGGGTGCAGATCAAATTGCAAGCCGTGGTGAGGACCGAAGGCATCGGGCGGCAGCGCCGGGTCTGTCTGATTTTGACTGATCTCGGAAGTTCGCGACGTCGGCTTTTTGGTCCAGGACGTCGGCGACGCCTCAACGTCCGCTGTCAGGCCCGAGGCCAACGGGAGAAACCGACCCCAAGCTGACATCCGACGGGCCTGCTCTTTGGCGGCCAAACAGCGTTGCACGGCCAAAGTCCGAAATCTGGAGCGGGAAGCTCCGCTCGAGGCTGATGCCAAAGCCATCCCCAGACAGCGCGGCGGTGCTCCAAGAGCTGCGAACTACCCAGCCGTTGACAAGTTCTATCTGTGCAGATAATTCTGCAGATAGATCTGAAACGGAGGTTCAAATGGCTGTTCAGATAACTGCGACAGGTGCATCTCAAATCCAACCCGGCATGTGGTCCTTCGACATGCCGCCCCACCAAGTTCGGCACTTCGGGCAGACAAACCATGCCCTGGGCGCGTCGAGCGTAATCGTGCTTCTGGACTGCGAGTACGACGCCGAGCGAAAGCAACTTCACTTCGCCATCGAGAATGCAATGCCCATCAATGTGGGGACCACGTCCAGAGTCATCGGGATAGCCGCTGGCGTCGTTCGCAACGGGACGCCCGAAGTAGGCCCTCTGAGTTCGCCCGAACCTGGCCGCCTCGGCCCCGGTGATCGCCAGTTCCTGCGTTTAGCGAAGGCCGAACTGTCTGAAGGTATGGCGCAAACGGCAGAGAGCCTCCTGCTAGCTGTGCGCCAGCGATCTGCGGGAGATCTCAAGCGGGGGCAGGCCCGGAACTTCAGCGAGACGCCGGACAATTTTTGGTACGTGATCATTCAGAACCGGATCGACGAACTTTCAATCACGGTGCGGGGCCCAGTCAGTCACTTCGCAGGCGTTTCTTCGCTCGAGGTGAAAGACGATAGAGGCAACACCCGATTCAAGGTCCGCACCGAAAGCGACGTGCCTGAAGCGTTGAAGCTGATCTTTCACGCACTTCGGAAGCTCTGACGGTGCCCCCCACACGCCACAACTTCTGCTCCTGCCCTTCGCAGACAGCGGGAAGCTGCAGCTTGCATGGCGGTTAGTCAGGCGTGAATTGCTCTGAAAGTGCCACAGTCAGTTGTTGCAGCCACTTCCATCACCTACCTGGTGCACTCGCCTGACCGGCCGCTACCACCGCCGATGGAGATCAGCTACCAACCCCAAGGGCTCTCACTATGATCGATGGACCGGAGGGTGCGCCTCACTACGTCTGCAGCTTCTTCTTCAGGAGTCCCCGGACCCCGTCCTCGCTCCATGGCTTGCCCGACGCGCTCCGGACGTTGTCCACGTTGAGCTTTGCCACGATCTCCTTGTGCGTCCGCCCTTCGGCGCGAAGTTGACCAGCTATATCGAGCGCCCGCGCAACACGCTCCTCTCTGCTCGCGGTCCACTCGTTTTGACGCTCTCGCCACTCTGAGAAATGGCGGTGGGGATCGTACGTCTCTCCGTCGATCATGACGTCGTCCGGGTAAACTGTCTCGACCCGAATGCTTGTTCGCCTCGCCCAAGCCGACAGAGGACTGTGGCTCCGCCAACCCTGAACTTCCGAGAAATCGACGTAAAGCAGCACCGAATCGTCCGCTCGGCAAATCCCCTCTAGCGGACGCAGAGCATCGAGGATGTATTGGCTTCCGCGATCCGGTTCGATTTCGAGAAAAACCTTCTCTGCGACAAGCCGAAGGTTCAACTCTTTGACGTGGCGGCGAATCAGTTCGCGCTGATAGCGGACCGTGCGGCTCGCCTTTGCGGCTGCGTCAATGTCCTCCGGCAATGCCGTGAACCCGGCCCATGGCACCGGAAGCGTCCAATAGAAGCCGACGGCGTTGTGCATGTGTGTCGCTCTCCACCAGACGCCGAACCGGAAAATCCCGAGCGATCCGCACAGGCGCCGGCCTTGGCGTACCCCTGGTTCATCGAAGCAGAGGAGAACGTCATGATCCAGTCTACTATCCAAACCGCCGCCGCCACCCTTTTGCCTGCCACGGTCGAGGCCGTTTCCGAAGCCGGTGCCATGATCAGGGTTGAGTTTCATCGTCGCGGCGGGCCGCGCGGCTGCGGGTCCAAGGCGCCGATCGACACCGAAGTCGAGGAATTCCTCAAGGACCGCCTGCTCGGCCTTCACGCCTGCGGCTTTGTCGGCGAAGAGACGGCCCGGCTTCGTTCCTCGGGAAGCGACGTCTGGGTAGTGGACCCTCAGGACGGCACGACCGACTTCCTGGCCGGTCGCCGGGGGTCGGCCATCTCGGTCGCTCTGCTGCGCGCAGGGCGGCCGGTACTCGGCGTCGTCTTCGCGCCCCTGGCTCCGGACGATCGCGGCGACCTGATTGCTTGGGCCGAGGGCGCCGCACTCACGCGCAATGGTCTGGCTGTACGGCGAGTGACCGATGGCGAGTCTTCGGTCATCGCGATGAACGCGACGGCGCCGGACTACGCTCGGCACAATCACGAGACGCTCCGCGGCATGCGAGTCCGCGCCATCCCGAGCCCGGCCTACCGGTTGGCACTTGCCGCCGCTGGCGAGGTGGATGCAGCCGTAAGTCTCGTGGCAGGGCTCGATCATTGGGACGTCGCTGGCGGGCATGCACTGCTGCTCGGCGCGGGTTGCACGCTGGTCGAGCGGTCCGGGCGTCCGGTCGATTACCGGCGCCACAGCTTCGACGGCTGTATCGGCGGCCCCGAAGAGATTGTGACAGCCCTTGTCACGCTGGGGCCTCGCCCAGGACCGCCCGAAAAGCGAACCGGCGTGCGTCCGAAGGCGCGGGTCAGCGACGCCGAACGGCTCTCGCGGGCGCAAGGAACCCTGCTTGGCCAACTAGCAGGGGATGCGCTCGGGTCGGCGGTGGAGTTCCGCTCAGCGCGGGAGATCGCCCGCAGCCATCCTGCAGGCGTCGTCCGACTGACGGATGGAGGCACCTGGAACCTGATTGCCGGGCAGCCGACCGACGACAGCGAAATGGCGCTTACGCTGGCTCGCGCTCTCGTGTCGCGCGGCGTGTTTGATCCCTCGACCATCGGCCAGGCCTATGTGCGTTGGGCGCGATCCGGCCCCTTCGACATAGGCGGCACGACGCGCGCCGGTATCGCAGCGCTGTCCGAAGGCCGGGCAGCCTGGTCGGACAGCCAGTCGAATGGCGCACTGATGCGCGTCAGTCCCATCGGCATCTTCGCCGACGGTGACCCGGTGCTGGCCGCTCGCCTAGCAGCCGAGGATGCCCGTCTGACCCATCCACATCCAGTCTGCCAGGCTGCGAGCGCCGCCTTCGCCGCTGCGGTTGCGAGGGGCGTGGCAGGCGGAACGGCCGACGAGATGTGCGCGGCGGCCGAACTCCATGCGGGCGACGGCGACGGTGCGAAGCTCGTCCGTCAACGGCTCGCCCTGGCGCGCCGCTATGAGCCGGAGAACTTCGAGCATCGGATCGGCTGGGTGCTCACCGCCTTCCAGAACGCGTTCCATCACCTGATGCAGGGCACACCCGTCGCCGCGGCGGTCCCCGAAACCGTCGCGCGGGGAGGCGACACCGACACCAACGCGGCCATCTGTGGCGCCCTCCTCGGGGCTTGTCAGGGGCGCGATGCGATCCCACGGCAATGGCGCAATGCCGTGCTGTCGTGTCGCCCGGTTGAGGCATGCGGAATCCATCATCCCCGTCCCCAGGAATACTGGCCCGACGATGCTCTGGATATCGCCGAGGCGTTGCTTGCCTCTCGCCGGGCCGGATAGGTCGCGACAAACACCAAGACCACACCGAGGGAGGAGACCGTGAGCGATTTCGAGACGCTGACCGACCAGGATTGCGGGTCACCGACAAGAGCATGACCTGGGCTGCGTAGCCGCGAGTGTCCGTTCCCCGCCCTCAGGCAGGCGCCGAGGACGTCCCCTTCGGGCGCGGCGCCGCGGTCCATCGCTGAGGGTCCGCTTTCGGCACCGGCCCGAATGTCCGCAACTGGCGCCGATCCGACATCCGATGATAGGAACAACCTCTACAAGCACCGCCGTCCGAACGCCCTTCGAACCCCGCACCGAAGGCCCGCATTGCGCTCCAACGCGACCGAGGCATCGCCTGGGCCAAACGCTCATACCCATGGTGGAAGGGCCGGGCGTCCGCCGTGACAACGCCAGTGGGATCGGGGTCTGCCGGCAGCCCGCCCCGGCTTGCGCCGCGGCGCTGACCGAGCCCGAAAAGCCAATGCGCCCGTCGCGTGAACGCCGTAATCTGGAAATAGTTGCGGCGAAATTCAGGCAAAAGTTGGCTTGACAATGCCCTGATTTCTGGCGCGATTGGACCATCTCAGGCGCGGATAGGCCGTGAATCCTGGGGGCTACCGGTCTCCTGGGTCACAGTATGCGTCACATTCTTGCCACCGTCGCCATGGCGACGACCTCGCTCCTGGCGGTCTCCGCTCACGCGACGACGACCTACGACGTCTTCAGCGGCTACGGGTCGAGCGTGTTCAGCTATGGCTCCGGCGTGGGGGCGGGGCTCACCCCCTTCAGCGGCAGCTACAATCCCTGCTTCACCGCCAATTTCGAGTGCATGACCAGCACCGGCGCGGATTCGGTTCCGGGCGTCGGTCGCGTGACGAGCGGCGCGAGCGCCGCCTTCGCGACCGTGCTGGTCCCGACCGGTCTGGTCTGGATGCACCCCGACAATGGCGCGACCCCGCCGGTCAGCGTCGTCTTCACCGCGCCGACCAGCGGAACCTATACAATCAAGGGCTTCTTCGAGCGGCTCGACACGACCGCCGGGGCGGGCTCCGGGGTGAACTACAATGTCTATGACAACGGCGTTTCCATCGCCTCGGGCAATCTTCCGAACACCGCCTACGGCGAAACCTCGGCGATCTCCGACAGGCTCGCCCTGGCGGCGGGCGACCACATCTCGTTCTCGGTCAGCAATGTCGGGAACGCCTACAGCTACGACAGCACCGGCCTCAGCGCGGCGATCACCGCCGTGCCGGAACCCGCAACCTGGGTGATGATGCTCGTCGGCCTCGGCGGCGTCGGCGCGGCGATCCGCTCGCGCCGGAAGCCGGCGGTGGTGACCGCCTGATCGACTGACCGACCAGGACAGAAAGCGCCGCTGGTCGAGAGACCGGCGGCGTTGTCGCGACCACTGTTGCGGCGCCGGCGCGGCTCGTGCTTGATCAGCCCGGGCGACGCCGGGAACGGGATGGGTCGATGACGCCGGAACGCAGCACGTGGCGACTGACCCTGGCGGCGTCGGGTGTCGTGTTCGGCGACATCGGCACCAGTCCGCTCTACGCCTTTCGGGAAAGCTTCATCGGGCGCCATCGGCTGCCGGTGGACGAGCCGCATGTGCTGGCCGTGCTCTCGATGCTGCTCTGGGCGCTGATCCTGGTGGTCACGGTGAAATACGTCTCGGTCACCATGCGGGCCGACAACCGGGGCGAAGGCGGCAGTTTCGCGCTGCTGGCCCTGATCCAGCGCATCACACCGAAGTCGCCGCTGCTGCCCGCCATCGCCGCGGCGGCCCTGCTGGCCACGGCGCTGTTCTATGGCGACGCCATGCTGACGCCGGCGATCTCGATCCTGTCGGCCGTAGAGGGTCTGACGCTGATCGAGGCCCGGTTCAGCGAGGCGATCCTGCCCCTGACACTGATCATCGTCGCCGGCCTTTTCCTGTTGCAGAGGCGCGGCACGGGTTCGCTGGGCGCGCTGTTCGGTCCGGTCATGGTGCTGTGGTTCGTCACGATCGCCGTGCTGGGCGGCCTGCAGGTCGTGGCCAATCCGGTGGTGCTGAAGGCGATCAACCCGCTCCACGCGTTGGGCTTCGTCGTCAAGGACCCGCTCCGCGCCTTCTTCACGCTGGGCACGGTGGTTCTGGCGATCACCGGCGCCGAGGCGCTCTACGCCGACATGGGCCATTTCGGGCGGCGCCCGATCTCGCGCGCCTGGCTGGGCCTGGCCCTGCCGGCCCTGATGTTGTGCTACGCCGGGCAGTCGGCTCTGGTGATCGGACACCCCCAGGCGATCGACTCGCCATTCTATCTGATGGCGCCGGCCTGGGGTCTGATCCCGTTGATCGTTCTGGCTTCGGTCGCAACGGTGATCGCCAGCCAGTCGATCATCAGCGGCGCCTTCTCGGTGACGCAGCAGGCCGTGCGGCTGGGCTATGCGCCAAGGCTTCGCATCCTGCATACGTCCGGCGACGCGGCCGGCCAGATCTATGTCCCGACGGTCAACGCCCTGCTGTTCATCGCCGTGGTCGCCCTGGTGCTGGGGTTCCGCAGTTCGTCCAACCTGGCCGCCGCCTTCGGGCTGGCTGTCACCGCGACCATGCTGCTGACCACGCTGATGATCGGCTATGTCATCTTCCGCATCTGGCGATGGAAGCTCATCTGGGCCGCACCGCTCTACGGGATTCTGCTGGTTTTCGATCTGGGCCTGTTCGCCGCCTCGGCGACCAAGTTCATGGCCGGCGGCTGGCTGCCCGCGACCGTCGCCCTGACGCTGGTCACGCTCTTCGCCACCTGGCGCAAGGGGAGGGCTCTGGTGACGGCCGATCTGGAGGCCAGCGCCCTGCCCACGGACGTCTTCCTGGCCACCGCCCGCAAGGCCACCCGCGTGCCGGGCGCGGCCGTCTATCTGACCAGCAGCACCGAGGGCGTGCCGCCGGCGCTGCTGCACAATCTCAAGCACAATCATGTGCTGCACCGCCGGGTCTATCTGGTCACCGTCGAGACCGCGCTGACGCCGGGCGTGGACGAGGAGCGGCGCATCTCGCTGGCGGAGATTGGCGAGGGCCTCGCGCGGGTGAGGATCCGTTATGGCTTCATGCAGGAACCGGACGTTCCATCGGCGATGATGCGTCTGCGCGAGAAGGGCGAGACGATCGATCCCATGACCACAACCTATTTTCTCAGCCGGCAGATCATCCTGCCATCGAAGCGGCCCGGCATGGCGCTCTGGCGCGAGGCGCTGTTCGCCGCCATGTGCCGCAACGCGGCAACACCGATGACCACCTTCCATCTGCCGGTCAACCGCGTCGTCGAGATGGGCAGCCAGGTCGAAATCTAGGGCCCCCGCCCCCGCTTGCGCCGCGGCGCTGACGTGCCCACTGTCGGCTGCGGAGGCCCGTCATGAGCGACACGGTCGATGTGCTGATCATCGGCGCCGGCGCATCCGGCGCGGCGGCGGCCTGGAGCCTGGCGGAGACGCGGATGCGGATCGTCTGCCTGGAGCAGGGCGACTGGCCGCGTTCCGACCGCTATGCCTCGACGACGCGCGACTGGGAAGCGCGGCGGATGGGCGAGTTCGCCTACAGCCCCAACACCCGCCGGGCGGCGGCCGACTATCCGGTCAACGACGACGATTCGCCGATCAAGATCGCCAACTACAACGCCGTGGGCGGCGCCACGGTGCTCTTTACCGCGCACTTTCCGCGCTTTCACCCGTCGGACTTCCGGGTGAGGAGCCTGGACGGCGTCGCCGACGACTGGCCGATCGACTACCAGACCCTTGAGCCTTTCTACGCCGAGAACGACCGGATGATGGGCGTCTCGGGCCTGGCGGGCGATCCGGCCTATCCGCCCAAGACCTGCGTTCTGCCGCCCCTGGCGCTGGGGCGGTCGGGCGAGACCCTGGCGCGCGGGTTCAACGCCCTGGGCTGGCACTGGTGGCCGTCGGACAACGCCACCGCCAGCCGCGACTATGAGGGCCGCGCCCGCTGCATCAACCTGGGCAACTGCGGCGGCGGCTGCGCCCAGGGGGCCAAGGCCAGCACCGACATCACCTACTGGCCGGCGGCGGTGCGGGCGGGGGTGGAGGTGCGCACCGGCTGCCGGGTGAGCGAGATCCGCTGCAGCGACGCGGGACGGGCGACGGGGGCGGTCTATTTCGACGCCGACGGGGTGGAGCGGTTCCAGGCCGCCGAGGTGGTGATCCTGGCCGCCAACGGGGTGGGGACGCCGCGGCTGCTGCTCAATTCGGTCTCGCGGGCCTTTCCCGATGGCCTGGCCAACTCCAGCGGCCTGGTGGGACGCAACCTGATGTTCCACCCCTGCGCGGTGATCACCGGGGTGTTCGACGCGCCGCAGGATGGCCAGAGGGGGCCGGACAACTGGCTGTGGAGCCACGAGTTCTATGAGACCGATCCGGCGCGCGGCTTCGTGCGCGGCTATATCCTGGAGGCGAACCGGGGCGCGGGGCCGGCGCAGTCGGCGCTGGCCGGCCTCAGCTCCGGCCAGGTGACGCTGGGCGCGGACCATCACGCCAGCCTGCGCCGGGTTTTCGACCACACCGTGGGGCTGGTGGCGATCACCGAGGACCTGCCGGAGGAACACAACCGCGTCACCCTGGACCCGGTGCTGACCGACGCCCACGGCGTGCCGGCGCCGAAGATCACCTACCGGATCAGCGACAACAGCCGGCGGATGCTGGACCACGCCGTGGCCCGGGCGGGCGAGGCGCTGCGCGCCGCCGGGGCCCACACGGTGCGCGACGTCACGCCCCTGGCCACGGGTGGCTGGCACCTGATGGGAACGGCGCGGATGGGAAACGATCCGGCGCGCTCGGTGGTCAACGCCTGGGGGCGCAGCCACGACGTGAAGAACCTGTTCATCATCGACGGCAGCGTGTTCGTCACCTCGGCGGGGGTGAACCCCACCTGCACCATCCAGGCCCTGGCGCTGTATGTGGCCGACCAGATCAAGGCCCGCCTGGCCAGTCTGTTCGACTGAGGCCGGCCATGACCGCCTTCACCGACCGCGATCTTGACATCCTGCGCCGCCTGGCCGGGCGGATGATCCCCGCCAGCGCCGAATACGGCGTTCCGGGCGCGGACGACGAGGCGATTTTCGCCGACATCGTGCGAACCCTGGCGCCGGCGGCCGGGACGCTGTCGCCCCTGCCCGCCCGGCTGGCCGACGCGGAACCGGACGCCGCCGACCCGGCGCTGCGGCCGATCCTGACGGCGGTGATGCTGTGCTATTACCGCGACGACCGGGTGCTGGTCTCGCTGGGCGTGGAGCCCCGGCCGCCGTTTCCCAAGGGGTTCGAGGTGGAAGAGGGCGACTGGTCGCTGCTGGACCCCGTCCGCGCGCGGCCGAGGCTGTGGCGGGACGCCGGCCGGATGTGACGCTCCGCGAGGGGTGTCAGTCCGGATCGCGCCCGGCGCCGGTCGCGCCCCCAGGCGGCTTGCCCGGTGTCAGGATCGCCGCCGACAGGTCCGGGCGCCGGCCGGCGATCTCCAGAAGCGACTTCCAGTAGGCCACCAGGGCTTCGGCCTCGCCGGGATCGAGGCCCACGGCCAGTCGCAGCGCCAGGCCGTACATGAAGGTGTTGGACAGGCTGCGGCGGAACTCGGCGGCGCGGGGATTCTCGCCCGCGGCCTCGCCCAGGCCCACGACCCATTCCCGCAGCAGGGTGTCGTTGACCTCGAACGCCCCCGCCGATTCCGCCCACAGCTCGGGGTCGCTGCGGCGGGCCAGCATGATCTCCAGCGTCGCGGCGAACTCGGGCTGCCTGACCAGGGACCAGGTGGTGTCCAGGGCGTTGCGGTAGCGGGTCATCGGGTCGGCGGTTCTCTCGGCCTCGGCGCGATAGGCCTCGATCCGCCGGGCCGCCAGCTGCTCGACCACGGCCGTCATCAGCTTGGCCTTGGTGGGGAACTGGTGCTGCAGCGAGCCCAGGCTCATGCCCGCCTCCCGGGCGATCGCCTGGACGCTGGCGGCGGAATAGCCGCCTTCGCGCAGCAGCCGGATGGTGGCGGCCAGCACCCTCTCGCGGGTCTGCGCGCTCCGCTCGGTCTGGGAGCGGCGCCTGCCGGGGCGCGGGGCAGAGACCTCTTCGACTGTGTCCCCGTCGCCCTTCAAGGCCATTCCCGTCACTCTCTTCCGCCTCGCGCCGTGGCCGACAGTATCGCCCGCCGAGGCGGGGTTGGGCAAATCGAACCCGCCGTCGCCGGGCCATGAACCCTATTTACAAGTCATATGTATTACTTTTATCTTTCCTCCAACAGTCAGCTCGCCGGGGTTCGAGATCGTCCGGCCGGGTCGACGCCGATCAAGGACCCACCCCAGACCGGTGGGACCGGGGGAAGCATGAACCATCCGCTGCACCGCCGCCTCGCCGCCTCGGTCCCGGCCCTCGCCCTGTTCGCCGGACTGGGCCTGGTCCCGTCCGGCGCCCGCGCCGCCGATGAGGTCGTCGCCACCACGGTGGGCGAAATCGTCGTCACCGCCGAAAAGCGCGGCGAGAAGACCCTGGACGTGCCCATGGCGCTCACGGCGCTGAAGGGCGACCAGCTTACGAGGTCCGGGGACTTCCGGCTGGAGGACTTCGTCGGCAAGGTTCCCGGCCTGCAGATGATCGGCGTCGGCGGCTTCGGCAGCCAGCTGGTCATCCGGGGCCTGACGACCGGCTCGCTGAGCGTGAACAGCTCGGTGGCCACCTATGTCGACGAGACGCCCTATACCTCCAACGGTTCTGTAGGTCTGTCGGACTTCGTCACCCCCAACCTCGACCCCTATGACATGCAGCGGATCGAGGTGCTGCGCGGCCCGCAGGGGACGCTCTATGGCGCCAACGCCCTGGGCGGGTTGCTGAAATATGTGACCAACGCCCCCGACCCCAGCCATTTCGCCGCCAGCGCCGACGCGGGATTCAGCGCCGTCGACGGCGGCGGGGCCGGCTACAATCTGCACGGCATGGTCAACCTGCCGCTGGGCGACAAACTGGCGCTGCGGGTGGTGGGCTACGACAACCGCTACCCGGGGTTCATCAACGATCCGTCGCGCGGCCTGACCAACATCAACACCGCCTTCGCGGGCGGCGGCCGCGTCTCGCTGCTGTACAGGCCGACCGACAGCCTCTCGGTGCGCCTGACCGCCAGCTATCAGCGCCGCTCGTTCCGCGACTTCGGCGCCGAGATCGTGCAGCCCTTCACCCTGCAGCCGGCGCAGGGCGCCCGGGTCAAGGAGAGCCTGATCGGCAACCCCGGCCACGTGGAAAACCAGATCTACAACCTCACCATCGACGACCGGCTGAGCTTCGGCCGCCTGATCTCGTCGACCAGCTACACGCGCTATGACAGCAGCCTGCTGTCGGACGCCTCGACCCTCTACAGCCCCATACTCAATCCCATATTCGCCTCGATCTTCGGCACCTACGTCAACTACGGCCTCGCCCTGCCCCAGCCGGCCTACAACCACGACGTCACCCAGGAGATCCGCCTGGCGTCCCTGCCGGGCAAGACGCTGGAGTGGCAGGTGGGCGGCTATTTCGCCGATCAGGCCGGCAAGCTGAACCAGTACACCTATCCGATCGATCCCGCCTCGAAGCAGATCCTCTACGCCTTCCCGATCAACACCGGGGGCTTCTTCTTCCGGTCGAGCTATCGGGAGTACGCCGGTTTCGCCAACGCCGACTGGCACATCACCCCGACCTTCGACATCGCCGCCGGCGGTCGCTACAGCCACAACGACCAGACCTATCACGAGCAGGGCTTCGGCCTTCTGGGGGGCAGTGCGAACTTTGGAACGCCGTCCTCGGAAGGCGTCTTCACCTTCTCGACCGACGCCCGCTGGCATGTGACCCCGGGGGTGATGCTCTATGCCCGCGTCGCCGAAGGCTTCGTCCCGGGCGGCCCCAACGACGTGATTCCCACCGCCAATTCACCCATTCCGGTCACCTTCCAGTCGTCGACGACCCTGAACTATGAGGGGGGCGTGAAGGGCAGCCTGGACCATGGCCGCCTGGTCGCCGAGCTTTCGGTGTTCGACATCGAGTGGCGACGCATCCAGCTCTCCGCCGCCTTCAACGGCGAGACCGCCGTGGTCAATGGCGGCGGCGCGCGCAGCCAGGGTGTCGAGTGGAACCTCGCCTTCGCCCCGGTCGCCGGCCTGACCCTGGATTTCAACGGCGCCTACACCGACGCCCATCTCACCACCGACACGCCCGCCAGCGTCAACGGCTTCGCCGGAGACCGTCTGCCGGACACGCCCCGGTGGAGCACCTCGGTCAGCGCCGACTATCAGCATCGTCTGTTCGGCTTGTGCGACGGCTTCGCCGGGGTGGCCTGGCGTCACACGGGCGCCCGCCTGTCGGACTTCGACTTCACCGGTGGTCGCCAGACCGCGCCGGCCTTCGACATCGTCGACCTGAAGGCCGGCGTCGAGACCGGCCGCTGGACCGTCACGGCCTTCGTCAAGAACGTCGGCGACTCGGTCGCCATCAACTATCTATCGGCCCAGACCCTCTCCGGCGGCTACGGCGTCCAGAGCGCCAACCTCTATCAGCCGCGCACCTTCGGCCTGTCGTTCAGCGTGACCTACTGACCCCTGGCGGACAGGGGCCCGCGCCGATGACCTCGCCGGAGCCCCGGCGCCTGCCGATGGTCAGCCGGCTCGCCTACGCCACCGGCTCGATCGCCTTCGGCATGAAGGCCGTGGCGATCGGCGTGGTGATGCTGTTCTACAACCAGGTGCTGGGCCTGCCGTCGGTGTGGGTCTCGTTCGCCATCGGCGTCGCCCTGATCATCGATGCGGTCGTCAGCCCCCTGATCGGCCAGATGTCGGACATGTGGCGCTCGGGCTGGGGACGGCGCCATCCGTTCATGTACCTGTCGGCGGCGCCGGCGGCGGTGTCGGTCTGGGCCCTGCTCAATCCGCCGCGCGGCTGGGACAAGCCGGACCTGTTCGCCTGGATGATGGCCTGCATCATCACCGCGCGGATCTCCATCGCCCTGTTCGAGATTCCGAACGCGTCGCTCCTGCCCGAACTGGCCGCCGACTACGACGCCCGCACGGCCCTGTCGGGCTGGCGCAACCTGTTCGGCATCGTGGCGCCGGTGGTGATGGTCGTCTTCGCCCTGACGGTGCTGCTGAAACCGTTCGTGGACGGCCACGGCCAGGCCATGCCCGGCCAGCTCAATCCCGGCGGCTATGCGCGATACGGCGTCATTCTCGCCGCCGTCATCTTCTCGGCGATCCTGGTCTCGGCGCTGGGCACGCACGGCGAGATAAGGCGCCTGAGCCGGCCCCTGCCGCACGCCACGCTCGGCGAGGTGATCGACACCATCGCCAACACCCTGCTCAACCGAAACTTCCTGGCCCTCACCCTGTCGGGGGTGATTTCGGGGATAGGCACGGGGCTGGTCGGCGGCCTCGGCGACTATTTCAACACCTTCTTCTGGCAGCTCAGCGCCCGGCAGGTTTCGGCCGTCACAGGCTCCGTCGGCCTGACCCCGTTCCTCGCCTTCGCCATCGCCCCGACCCTGGCCCGCCGGTTCGGCAAGAAGACCGCCATCATCTCCACCTTTTCCTTCGCCTCCCTGTTCGGCGTCGCCCCCGTCGGACTGCGGCTTCTGGGAGTCCTGCCGCCGAACGGCGATCCGCTGATCCTGCCGCTGCTGGTGATCGACGCCCTGTTCGGCGCCACCCTGGCCATCGTCGGCATCATCCTGATCAGCTCGATGATGGCGGACATTGTCGAGGAGGTTCAGACCCGCACCGGCCGGCGCTCGGAAGGCCTTTTGTTTTCCGCCGACACCATGCTCAAGCAGATCGTCACGGGGGTCGGCGCCATGGGAACGGGCCTGATCCTGCAGGTGGTGCGCTTCCCGGAAAAGGCCGTTCCGGGCCATGTGCCGGCCGAGGTCCTCAGGAATCTGGCGCTGATCTATCTGCCGATCACGGCGGTCACCAGCCTGCTCGCCATCGCCGTCATCGCCTCATATCAAATCCACCGCGCCGACCATGAGGCGCACCTCGCCGCAATCGCCATGGCCATCACGAGCCCGGGAGCCGAACCATGACCTTGCCGACCCCGCGGCCGACCTTCGCCGACGGCCATCCCGTCGAGCAGACGACCGGCCGCGCCCATGACTTCACCTCATCCATCACCGGCCGCGACTATCGCGTCTTCATCGACATCCCCGGCGGCGAGCCCCCGGCCGGCGGCTTCCCGGTCGTCTACCTCCTGGACGGCAACCTGCACTTCACGCCGTTTGTCGGCATGACCCGGGGATTCGCCATGGCCGGCGAGACGAGGCCCGCCGTCGTCGTCGGCGTCGGCTATCCGACCGCCGATCCGCTGGCCGCCATGACCTCGCGGTTCAGGGACCTGTCGCTGCCGGCGAGCGAGGCCTGGCTCGCCACGCTCGGCTGGACGGCCCCCGGCATGACCGTCGACAACATCGGCGGCGTCGACGATTTCCTGGCGGTGCTGGAGCGCGAGATCCGGCCCGCCGTCGCCGCCGTCGCCAAGGTCGATCCCGCGGATCAGACGCTGTTTGGCCATTCCCTGGCCGGCCACGCGGTCCTGCGCGCCCTGTTCACCGCCCCTGGGGCCTATCGCGCCTTCATCGCCTCCAGCCCGTCGATCTGGTGGGCCGATGACGCGGTGCTTGCGGAGGAGGCGGCGCTGGCTGACCGCATGGCGGCCGCCGGGGCCCGGCCCAGGGTGCTGCTGGAGGTCGGCGAACGCGAAGCCTTCCCGGACCGCGCGGCCCTGGCGCACTTCGCCACCCGGGAGGAGGCCGAGGCCTCCGCCGGTCGCGCGCGCATGGTCGGCAATGTGGCGGACCTGGGCGCCCGGCTGGCCGCGCTTCCAGGCTGCGTGGTCGACACCGTCGTGTTCAGCGGGGAGGGTCACGCCACGGTCATCCCGGCCGCGCTCTGCCGCGCCCTGCAGTTCGCCGTCGGCGTCGACTAGGGCCCTGGCCGTGAACTCCGCCGGAAGCTTCGCCCCCGACTACGCCGCGGCGCGGGCGCTGTTCGTCGAGGCGGCGGCGGCCGCGGGCGGCCGGCTGGAGCGCCTGACCCATCCGGAGCGGGGACCGGACGGGGCGTCCCTGTCGTGCGATGTCGCCTGGTTCGGCCCGGCGGACGCTCCGAACGTGCTGGTGACGATTTCCGCGACCCACGGCGTCGAAGGCTTCGCCGGGTCGGGCGGCCAGGTCGACTGGCTGAGGCGGGGCGAGGCCGCCCGGCTGGCGCCCGGGGTCGGCGTGCTGATGATCCACGCCATCAACCCCTACGGGTTCGCCTGGCTGCGCCGCGTGACCCAAGAGAACGTCGATCTGAACCGCAACTGGATCGATTTTTCCGCCCCGCCGCCCCGGAACCCGGGCTACGACAGCCTCGCCGACGTGCTCTGCCCCGCCGAATGGACGCGGCAGACGCGCGCCGCCGCCGCCGCCGCCATCGGCGCCTACGCCGGGGTCCATGGCCCCGCCGCCCTGGCCCACGTCCTGACCGGCGGGCAGTATGGCCATCCCTCCGGCGTCTACTATGGCGGCGCGGCGCCCACCTGGTCGCGGCGCACCCAGACCGCGATCCTCGACAACTACCTGCGCCAGGCGCGGCGCGTCGCCGTCATCGATGTTCACACGGGCCTGGGGCCCTGGGGCGTCGGCGAGCAGATTGTCACCCAGCCGCGCGCCGCGCCCGCCTTCCGCCGGGCCCGCGCCTGGTTCGGCGCGGCGGTCACCTCGACCTTCGACGGCAGCTCGCCCTCGGCCCCGCTGATCGGCGACGGCCTCGCGGCGACCCCCGCCCTGCTGCCGTGGGCGCAGGTCACCCCCATGGCCCTGGAGATCGGCACCCTGCCGTCGGATCAGGTGGTCTGGGCGCTGATCGCCGACAACTGGCTGCACGCCCGCGGCGACCCCGATTCGCCCATCGGCCGCGCCATCAAGGCCAACACCCGCGCCGCGTTCTATGTCGACACCGATGACTGGAAGGGCATGGTCGCCGCCCAGTACCTCCTCGCCTGCCGCCAGGCTGTGGCTGGCGCGGGGCGTCGCCGGGGCGGCGGCCGCGCCGGTGAACCGGACGCCTGACGCCTGACGATCAGGAACCGGAACGGCCGTCGCCGTGACGATCCCGCCGGACGCCTCGCCCCTACTTCCGCTTCGCCACGCACGCCGGGTTGGCGATCTCCACCCGGCGGTTCTTCGCGCGGCCCGGGTCGGTGGCGTTGTCGGCGACCGGCATGGTCTTGCCGTAGCCGCGGGAGGTGAGGCGCCCGGCGGCGACGCCATGCTGGGTGAGCCAGGCGACCACCGCCCCGGCGCGGGCGTCCGAAAGGGTCTGGTTGTAGCTGTCGGAGCCGACGTTGTCGGTGTGGCCCTGGACCTCGAGGCGCAGGGTGGCGTCCTTGACCAGCAGGGCGCGCACGCGATCCAGGACCGGGTCGGATTCGGGTTTCAGGGTGGACTTGTCGAAGTCGAACAGCACCCCGGTGAGGGCGACATGGCAGTCCTTCGCCAGGCCGGCGGCCAGGGGGGCTGACGCCTCGTCGCCGACCTCGAAGTCATAGCCGTCGCCGTTCATGTGCAGATAGGCCCAGACGTTGCGCCCGTTCAGGCCGTAGTGGGCGGTGATCGCCGCGTCGGAGGAGTGGAATTTGTTGACGATGGTCCATCCGGCCCTGGTCAGGGCGTCGACATAGAAGGTGAACCACTCGGTCTCGGAGACGCCGTCCGGGGCCTTGTAGTCCTTGACCACGGCGCCGGGGGCGACGTTCTCGGGCGTGGAGGCGCCCGGCAGCGTGACCGTCAGCGGGCTGGGGTCGTGATGGCCGCCCTTGTAGGTCGATCCGGGGACCGGCGGCAGGAAGGGGAAGTCGCCCTTGTCGACCGCCACCTTTTCCGGAACGGCCGCCGGCGCCGGGAGGGCGAAGGTGAGGGGCATGGGGGCGACCTCGATCACCTCGATCTCGGCGCCGGGCGGCTGGAACATCGAGACGTCGGCCCAGGCGTCCACGCCGCCGGCGGCATAGTGCATCACCGCCATCACCGGCTGGGTGGGCCAGGCCCTGACCTCCTGCCAGCCGGCGCCGATGAAGCCCGCCCGCAGCGCCGCCCAGGTGGCCTTGTTGTCGGCGGGGGCGCCGTGGACGGCGCCCAGGGCGTGCCAGCGCCTGCCCTGTTTGAGGGTTTCCGGGCCTTCCGCGCCCCAGGGTTCGGGGGGGAACTGGTGGGCCGACCAGTCCTCGCGCTCAGGGGTGCGAAGATCGATGACGCAGGGCAGGAAGGCGAGATAGGCCGGCAGCGGGGCGCCCTGCAGGCCCGCCGGCGTGGATGTGGAACACTTCGCCAGTTGCGCGGCCGACAGGGGCGTCGAGGCCGGGAAGTCGGGCGGCGCCGGCGCCGGGGCGGACGCGGATGACGCCGCGGCGGGCTGGCCCGGGGCCGGCGCGTCGGCCGGCTTGCCGGACTTGCCGCAGGCGGTAAGCGCCGACGCCGCCAGGGCGATGCAGGTGAAGGCTACGGAAGCGCGCATGACTGCCCCTCGCGGTGTTCGATCCACGCCCCCTGCCCACGGCGATAGTGCAGAGGCCGGGGCGGATGCGCAAGGCGGTCAGGCGGGGCCGGCGAAGCGGACGCGCAGGGCCTTCTTGTCGGGCTTGCCCACGGCGGTCTGGGGGATGGCGTCGATGAAGGCGACGGACTTGGGGGCCTGGACCGGGCCCTTGTGCTCGCGCACCAGGGCGATCAGGTCGGCGGCGTCGACCACGGCGCCGGGGCGCAGCACGACGGCGGCCTTGACCGCCTCGCCCCACTTGTCGTCGGGCACGCCGAACACCGACACCTGGGCCACGGCCGGGTGGGAGGCGATGACGTTCTCGACCTCGCTGGGGAAGACGTTGAAACCGCCGGTGACGATCATGTCCTTCTTGCGATCGACGATACGCAGGAAGCCGTCCGGATCCTTCACCGCCACGTCGCCGGTGTGCAGCCAGCCGCCGGCGAAGGTCTCGCGGTTGAGCTCCTCGCGGTCGAGATAGCCGTCCATCACCAGCGGCCCGCGCACGCAGATCTCGCCGGGCTGGCCGTCGGGCACGGGGTTGTTGTCGTTGTCGAGCAGGCCGACATCCACCCAGGGGACGGGGCGGCCGCAGCTGGCCATGCGCAGGGGGTTGTTCGGGTCGTGCTCGGACTTGCGCATCACCGTGACGGTCATCGGCGCCTCGGCCTGGCCGTAGAACTGGAAGAACACCGGACCGATCCGCTCGATGGCCTCCTTCAGGCGGGCCGGCGACATCAGCGAGGCGCCGTAGAACACCGTCTCGAGGCTGGAGAGGTCGTACTTGTCGAAATCCGGGTGATCCAGAAGGGCGTAGATCATCGTCGGCACCAGCATGGTGCAGCTGATCCTGTATTTCTCGATTGCGGCCAGGACGGCGCCGGGATCGAAGCCGGGCATGACCACCATGGTGCCGTGCTTCAGCACCATGGGGGCGAAGAGCGTGCCGCCGGCGTGGCTGAGCGGCACCACCGCCAGGATGCGCGGATTGACCGGCCACTCCCACTCCTGGAGCATGATCGACATGCACATGGCCCCCACCCGGGCGTTGCCGGGGATGGCCTTGGGCTTGCCCGTGGTGCCGCCGGAATAGGACAGGCGGGTTATGGCGTTGGGCGGCAGCTGGGGCGCCACGAGCGGGCCTGGGGTGAATGCCTTGGCCACCTCGAAAAGGTTCTCGCCAACCTCGCTGTCGCCGAGGGCCAGGATGGTCTTGAGGCGGTTGGAGCGGCGCAGCAGCTCCGCCGCCCGGGCGCTGAACTTCTTCGGATCATAGATCAACGCCTCGACCTGGCCGTCCTCGATGGCGAAGAGGTGATCGTCGGCCGAGCCCATGGGGTGCATGGCCACCAGGCCCGCGCCGGAATAGCCGGTGGCGTTGTGCAGGATCAGCACCTCGACGCAGTTGCCGGCCAGAAGACCGACCCGGGCGCCGACGGAGACCCCACGCGAGGTCAGGGCCTGGGCGTAGCGGCTGATCTCGGCGAGAATCTCGCCGGCCGTCCACACCCGGCCGCCGGCCATCTCCACCAGCGGCCGCGCCGCGTCGCGCTCGAGGGCGTTGAGGATCGGCGAGACCGGAAACGCCGAGGGGTGGCGGAAATCTTCAGACATGGGGCGGGCCCGTTTCTGGGTTGGCGGAGGATGACCGGACGGACACAGGGGCGGCCCCACGCCCCGCTCCGCCTAGTTGCGGGAGGGAATGATCACCGGCAGGCTCTCGTAGCCGTGGACGAAGGCCGAGTAGTTGAGCACCGGCTCGCCGACGACGCGGATCTCGGGGAAGCGCTTGAGGATCTCCTCCCAGATGATGGTCAGCTGCATCTCGGCGACGCGGTTGCCGACGCAGCGGTGGACGCCGAAGCCGAAGGACATGTGCTGGCGGGGGCGCTCGCGGTCGATGATGTAGGCGTCGGGATCGGCGATCATCTCCTCGTCGCGGTTGCCGGAGATGTACCACATGACCACCCGGTCGCCCTTGCGGATGGTCTTGCCGCCCAGCTCGACGTCGCGGGTGGCGACGCGGCTCATATGGGCCAGGGGCGTCTGCCAGCGGATGGTCTCGGAGATCATCGGCAGGACGAGATCAGGATTGGCGCGCAGGCGGGCGTACTGGTCGGGGTTCCGGTTCAGGGCGACGACGCTGCCGGAGATGGTGTTGCGGGTGGTGTCGTTGCCGCCGACGATGAGCAGCACGACGTTGCCCTGATAGGTCTCCAGCGGCATGTCGCGGGTGGCCGGATTGTGGGCCAGCATGGAGATCAGGTCATTGCCCGGCGGGCCGTTGACGCGCTGGTTCCACAGCTCGGTGAAGGCGCTGAAGCATTCGAAGATCGCCTCGCCCTTCTGCTGCCAGCTCTCCACGGGGCCGTGGCCGGGCTGGTTCATGATCATGTCGGACCACCAGGGCAGCTTGCGGCGCTTCTCGAAGGGGAAGTCGAAGAGCGTGGCCAGGGTCATGGCCGTGAGCTCCTTGGAGACCAGATCGACCCAGTCGAATTCCTGGCCGATGGGCAGGGAATCGAGGATCTGGCCGGCGCGCTCGCGCACCTGGGGGGCCATGGCGTGCAGGTTGGCCGGGGCCAGTGTGGGGCTGACCGCCTTGCGCGCCTGGCTGTGCTCGGGCTCGTCCATGGTGATGAAACCGGCTCCGCCGCGGCGGCGCTGGCCCATGAC
>CAIXWN010000032.1 GCA_903923135.1 uncultured Caulobacteraceae bacterium
ATCGTGTCGATGAACCACGGTTTCACCGTCGACCGCGCCGGCCTGCCGGCCGGGCTGGAGGAGACCCATGTGTCGCTGTTCGACGGCAGCAACGCCGGCCTGGCCGTGACCGGCCGGCCGGTGTTCTCGGTGCAGCATCACCCGGAGGCCTCGCCCGGCCCCACCGACTCCCTGCCGCTGTTCACGCGCTTCGCGGAGGTGATGGAGCGTGAGCGGGGACGGCCCCGGTCCTGAGCGGAGCTGGCGGGTCGGAGCGGCCTTAGGCCTCGACCTGGGCGGCCTTGGCCTTGGTGGCGCGCGGCGAGCGCGGGGCGGCCGGTTTCTTGTTGGCGCTGCGCTTCTCGGCGGCGGCCTCAAGCTTGACGACCTTGCGGGCGGCGACGGCGGCTTCCAGCGCCGGCAGCAGCTCGGCGGCGTCGGCCTTCTGTTTCACGCTGCCGGAGGTTTCGAGGCGACGGGCGTTGTCCAGAAGATTTTTCAGCGCGCTGTCGTCCAGCAGGGGAATTTTGTCGAGAAGACTCATAACAGGCGCGCTCCGGCGGTCGGGAAGAACGAAAAGTATATCGGCCTCAATCGCGCCATTTAAAAGGCTTTGTGACGATTTGATATTCGCCTTGCTCGCGACCGACATACCGGATAAACGATGCGGATCGAATTCGCTAGGGTTCGGCCGCTCTTCCGCGCTCTGTAACGGCGCCTCCGGACCCGCCTACCGATCCTCACCGAACACGATAGACCAAGCGGATCCCGCGCCCCGCGGGATTCTTCATTCCAAGGACTAAATCTAAATGGCTACCGGTACTGTCAAATGGTTCAACGGCCAAAAAGGCTTCGGCTTCATCCAACCGGATGCGGGCGGCGCCGACGTGTTCGTGCACATCTCCGCGGTTGAACGCGCGGGCCTCGGCTCGCTGCGTGAAGGCCAGAAGATCACCTACGAACTGGAACGTGACGCGAAGAACGGCAAGATGTCCGCCGGCCAACTCCAGGCCTGAAGCGGGCGGGTCCGCAACGGACCCACGCCTTCTGACATGATCATGGGCCGGCGCCTCGCGCCGGCCCATTTTTCTTGACCGGCGGCGGTTTTGTGACGGCCGCTTCCTCTCTGACGGGCCCTTTCCGCGCCGCCTGATGGGTTGCGCCCCGGGCAAGGCCGCTCTAAACGCGCCGCTTAGCCCAAAGCCCAGACCCGATGTCGGACGCGCATCCCTCGCGGCCGCCCTCGCGCGCGAGACACACATGCCCAGACGCACCGATATCGCCAGCATCCTGATTATCGGCGCTGGCCCTATCGTCATCGGCCAGGCCTGCGAGTTCGACTACTCGGGGGTGCAGGCCTGCAAGGCCCTGCGCGCCGACGGCTACCGGATCATCCTGGTCAACTCCAACCCCGCCACCATCATGACCGACCCCAACGTGGCGGACGTGACCTACATCGAGCCGATCACGCCGGAGACGGTCGAGCGGATCATCGCCCTGGAACGCCCCGACGCGCTGCTGCCGACCATGGGCGGCCAGACCGCGCTGAACACCGCCCTGGCGCTGGAGGCCTCCGGCGCCCTGGCCCGCTATGGCGTGGAGATGATCGGCGCCCGGGCCGACGTCATCGACAAGGCCGAGGACCGCCAGAAATTCCGCAACGCCATGGACGCCATCGGCCTGGAGAGCCCGAAGTCCAGGGCCGCCCATTCCATGGAGGAGGCCCTGGAGGCCCAGACCCTGGTGGGCCTGCCGGCCATCATCCGCCCGTCGTTCACCCTGGCCGGCACCGGCGGCGGCATCGCCTACAACATGGAGGAATTCCGCGAGATCGTCGAACGCGGCCTGGACCTCTCGCCCACCAAGGAGGTGCTGATCGAGGAGAGCGTGCTGGGCTGGAAAGAGTTCGAGATGGAGGTGGTGCGCGACAAGGCCGACAACTGCATCATCGTCTGCTCGATCGAGAACATCGACCCCATGGGCGTTCACACCGGCGATTCGATCACCGTCGCCCCGGCCCTGACCCTCACCGACAAGG
>CAIXWN010000033.1 GCA_903923135.1 uncultured Caulobacteraceae bacterium
CAGCGCGGCGAGCCCGGCACCGTCGTCGGCCAGCAGCTCGAGGCCGCGCCGCCGGTAGTCGTCGAGTCCGTCGCAGGCGAGCATCCCGAGCCCGGCCGCGTGCAGCAGGCTCGCGCCCACCCGGCTGTGGAACCCGCGCCCGACGGCGCTCAAGACCGGCAGGCCCATCCACAGCGCGTCGCGTGCCGTCGAGTGCGCGTTGTACGGAAACACGTCGACGAACAGGTCGGCGAGCCGGTGGCGGGCAAGGTGCTCGGCGCGGGTAGGCACGCGTCGCGCCATGACCAGCCGGCCGGCCAGGTCGCCGGCCAGGTCGCCGGCCGCCTCCCGGGCCTGGCCGAGCACATGCAGAAAGAACGAATTTTCCGGCTCCCGCTCGACCGCGCGCAGGCAGCACTCGACCGCCTCGGACGGCGCGCCGCCGTTCCTGAGGATGAATTCGGCGAAGAACACCCACAGCTCGGCCCGGTCGGCCTGCCGGGCGATGGCGCGACGGCGCGGGATCGGCCACGGCTCGGGCTCCGGCCGCTTGCGAATGACGATGGCGCCATAGACGAATTCCACCGCGGCGGTCATGTGGGCCAGGCCCCGGTCGAAGCCGGCGTCCTCGGCGGGCACGCTGACCTGATTGGCGAGGTTGAGGAAGGCCTTGTGGGGGAAGATCTCCGCCTGGCCGCGGTAGTGTTCGCCGGTCTCGCCGTGATGCATCGAGACGTCCTCGACGATGTAGACGCCGCCCGGCCGCAGCAGGGGAAAGAGCGCGTTGAAGCTGACCATGATGTGGTCGGCCTGATGGGAGCCGTCGTCGACGATCACGGCGGGGCGCCACTTCTCGCCGATGGCCCGCATGAAGGCGGCGTCGGCCTGGTTGCCGATCTCGATGAAGCAGCGGTCGCCGGCCAGACCGGCGCGCGCCGGGTCGATGTCGACCCCGACGATCGTGGCGCGGGTGAAATAGTCCAGCCACATGCGCAGCGATCCGCCGCGATCGACGCCGATCTCCAGCATGGTGATCTCGTCGTGGCGCAGCGGCCCGAGGATGCGGTCGTAGTGGGCCAGATAGCCATGGCGGATGGACGACTTGTCCGTCCCCTGCATGAGGCCCAGGTCATCCAGGGATCGCTCGTGGGTCACAGGGGAAATCTCCTTCGCGCGACGACAGGATTGCCCTCCGAAACCGGTCCGGCGCAAGGGGCGGCGCGCGACCCCGCGACGCACTGGTAGGCGGCTTCGGATACGGCGGCGAGCGCCGACTCCCGCTATAGCGACGAAGAGTTGGACAACGCCATCCAATCTGCCAAACAACCCGTCCAGGGAGACGGATGGGCCGTCAATCAGGGGACCGTCGTCCACGGCCGCGGCATCGCTCTCGGGAACACAGTTTGCGAATTTACACGCTCATCGAGCTGAACGCAGGGGTCGACCGCGACCAGGCCGGGCGCGCCCTGCGGCAGCTGATCCACTCCCAGCCGGCCCTGCGGCCGGCGGAGGGATCCGGCTCATGGCGCGGGCTGGAAGACCTGCCCGATGCGGCGGACCCCGACCTCCTGGGGGAGACGGACACCGCCGGCGAGCCGCTGCGGGCCTTCTGGTCGCCGGCTTCCGGGCGTTCCGGGCCCCGCCTGGTGCTCGCTCTCGACGCGCGGCTGGCCGACGGCCACGCCCTGGCCCTGGCGCCCCGCCTGATCGAGGCGGCGCTGGCCGGCCGGCCGGTGGAGGGCGCGGGCGGCGGCGAAGCGCCATCCGCGGAATCGCCGACCGACATGGGCGACCGCCCCGCTTCCAGACAGGCCGGCGCCCGGCTTCACGAGGATGGCGACGGCGTTGTGCGCCGCCGGGCCCATCGCGTGGCGATCGAGCTGCCCGCCGGGGTGTGGAGCGAACTGCAGCGTGTCGCCCTGGACCTGGAGGTGACGCCGCTGGCCATCGGCTGGACGGCGTTCGCCGTGGTGGTCGAGCGGCTGGCCGAATCCCCCGCGCCGCTGTGGCGGCCGCTGGGCGCCGCGCGGACCCCGGCGGACCTGCTGCGCATCGGGCCGGCCACCCCCTGGATGCGCCTGGCGCCGTCGCCGGTCGCCCGGGAGAGCTTCGCCGGCGCCGTGCGCGAGGCGGCCGTCCGGACCGCCGCCTTGGCGGGGGCGGTCCTGGCGCCCCTGGCCGACGAGCCGGTCTATGGCTTCGAGATCGACGACGCGGCGGCGCTCCTGGCCGAACACCATCCCGGGCTGACCCTGGGCCAGGCGGTGCTGGACGCCCGGCCGTGGCCGCACAGCCCGGCGGACGCCGACCTGTGGCTGACGCTGCGCCCGCCCGCCGGCGGCGGGCCGGCCACGGCCACCCTGGCGGTCGACGCCGGTCGTTTCAGCGCCGGCCGGGCGAAGGGGTTCATCGACAGCTGGCGTTTCGTGCTGGAGGCGGCCCTGGCCGACCCCGCGGCGCGCCCGGACGATCTGCCCCTGGCCCCCGCCCATCACCGGGCGGCCAGCCAGGCCGAGCTGGCGGACCGGCCGGCCACCGCCCTGGACGACGCCCCGGCCGATCTGGCGGCGCTGTTCGACCGCATCGTGGCCCGCTGGCCCGAGCGGCGCGCCCTGGCCTGGCCGGCCGGAGAGATGACCTTCGCGGCGCTGCAGGCGGCCGCCGACGCGGTCGCCGGGGACCTGAAGGCGCTGGGGGCCCGCCGCGGCGACCGCATCGCCTTTCGCCAGATGGACAAGCCGACGGCCGAGGGGCTGGTGCTGTCGCTGGCCGTCCAGCTGGCCGCCCTGCGCCTCGGCGGCGCTCTGGTTCCCCTGGGGGTGCAGCTGCAGGCCGACCAGGCCCGCGCCCAGGTGGCCCGGGTCGGCGCGCGCTTCCTGATCGCCACCGGCGCGGCCGCCGACTGCCTGCCCCCCGATTCGGACGCGGCTGCGGGCGGGGCCGTCACGGGGTTCGCCGACGCGCGGCTGTTTCCCCTGGCGGGGAATTCCGGCCCCGACGCCGCGCCCGCGCCCTCGGACGACACCGCCATCGTCTTCACCAGCAGCGGCACCACCGGGGTGCCCAAGTCGATCCTGGTGGGCCAGGCGATGCTGATGGGCCTGCTGAGGGGCCTCACCGCCTCCGGCGGCCTGCCCTCCCTGCCCTATGTGATGGGCGCCAACATCGCCTTCGACGTGTTCATCATCGATGTGTGGATCCCCTGGCTGTCTGGGCTGCATGTGGTGCTGCTGCCCACCGAACGGCGCTCGCCGGCGGTGATCGCCGAGGCCTGCGCCCTGGGCGCGGGGGCCATGAGCCTGTCGTCGACCGTGGCCGCCGCGGCGCTGGACGACGATCCGGCCTGCTTCGCCGGCCTGAAGACCCTGCACCTGATGGGCGAGGTGCTGCCGCCGGCGCTGCTGGCGCGGCTGACCGAACTGGCGCCCCACCTGACCGTGGTCAACGGCTACGGGCCGGCGGAGACCGCGGTGCTGTCCAACACCTGGCGGGCGCGGCCCGGCGCCTGGGCCAGCCTGCCGATCGGCCAGGCGCTGCCGGGCTATCGCGTGCTGATCGGCGACGAGCGGGCGCGCGCCCTGCCGGCGCACTGGCCGGGCGAACTGCTGATCGCCCCGGCCGCCCCGGCGCTGGGCTATCTGGACCGCGAGCTGACGGCCGAGCGGTTCATCGAACTTCCCGGCGAGGCGCCCGGGCCGTTCTTCCGCAGCGGCGACCACGGCTGGGTGAACGAGGCCGGCGAGGTGATGTTCATCGGCCGGCGCGACCGGCAGGTGAAGCTGGCCGGGGTGCGGATCGAGATGGACGGCATCGAGCACCGGATCGCCGAGGTGGAGGGGGTGGCCCAGGTGGGCGTGGTGCTGGTGGGCGCCCAGGGCGCCGAGCGCCTGGTCGCCTTCGTCCAGCCGCAGCCGGGCCAGGCGTCCAACGCGCCGTTCCGGGGCCGCATCCTGGACCACTGCCGCAGCGGCCTGCTGCGGGCGGCGACACCCTCGGCGGTGGTGTTCCTGTCGTCCATACCCGTGGGCCCGACGGGCAAGAAGTCGCACTCGGCGCTGCGGGCGCTGCTGGCGTCGGAGCCGGCGCCGGCCGCGGGCGGGTCGCCGGCCTCGCCGCCCGCCGATCCGATCGTCGACCGCCTGACCCTGCTGTGGGCCGAGGTGCTGAAGCGGCGGGGGGTGCAGGCCGCCGACCTGGGGGCCGACCAGGACCTGGCGGCCCTGGGCGCCTCGTCGCTGGACATGCTGCGCATGGCCGAGCGGGTGGAGCGCGCCTTCGGCATCCGCATCCTGGACGCGCAGTTCCTGCTGCAGCCGACGATCGCCCGGCAGGCCGAGTTCGTTTCCGCCCTGCAGCGACGCGGCGGCGACGCGCCGGCCGCGCACGCCCCCTCGAAGGGGGCCGAACGGCATCTGGTGCGCCTGTCGAACGGCGCGGGCGGCCCCGGGGCGGTGGTGATCGGCATGCCCGAACTGCACGGCGCGGTCGCCTATGTGGGCCACATCACCTCGCGCGGCCTGCCCGGCCACGAGGTGTGGGGGTTCAGCTGCGACACCGGCGGCTCGGACCTGATCACCAACGGCGGCTGGTTCGACTGCGCCCGCTCGATCGCCGACCAGCTGCTGGAGAGCGGGCCCGAGCGCCCCGCGGCCTTCATCGGCTTTTCCTTCGGCGGCTTTCTCGCCTGGCTGGTCGACCGCATGCTGGTGGCGGCGGGGCGCGCGCCCACGCCGATCGTCAATCTCGACGGCGCGCCGCTGCATGTGGACCGCGAGGACTGGATGCAGCGGGTGCGGCCCATCGTCGACGCCGCCGGCCCGGCGCCGGGCCGCGCCACGCGCGCCCGCATGCTGCTGGTGCAGGTGGCCGCCTCGCCGCGCTTCCTGCGCGAGGCGTCGATGGCGCCGCAGTGGCGGGACGTCGATCTGGACCTGGCCGTCTGCGACATCCCCACCGTCACCCACCTCGACTTCTGCCGGCCGTGGCCGATGACGGTCTATCGCGAGGCGCTGGAGTCTTTCCTGTCGGGCCCGTCAGGCGGCGACCCCGGGCGCCTGGCCCCGCTGCTGGCCGGCGATCCGCCGCCGCCGGGGGCGAGGGCGTTCCAGGCGCTGGCGGCGGCGGAACCGCCGCGACCGGAGGCGGTGAGGGCGATCGCCGAGGCGATGCCGCCCGGCGATCTGGACCCGGACCTGGTGGCGGCGCTGCTGTTCCTGGCCCTGGCCGCCGGCGAGGCGGCGCTGGCGCTGGACCTGGCCGCCCACGCCCGGCAGCGGGATCCCCGTCTGAGATGGGCGGCCTATGGCGAGGTCTGCGCCCATCTGGCGCTGGGCGCCCGGGAGGCCGCCCTGGCCGCCGCCGACGGCTGGTCGCGGCTGAACGCCGACGATCCGGCCCTGCTGACCCGGGCGACGGGGGCACCGCCGGCGGCCGTGCCCTGGAGCGCGATGGTCGACCTGAGGATCGACAGCGACCGGGGCCTCGACCTGGCCCTGGCCCTGGGTCTGACGCGGCGGTGAGGCGTCAGGGTCGGCGCCGACCCTGAAGGACAGGATCAGATCGCACCCGGCGGGCCCTGAACGGCGCGCTTTGGAGGAGACGGACGGATGAGCCAGTCATGGTACCCGGAAGACCTGGCCGTCAGCCCGCTGGGAACGCCCGGAACCTATGAGTTCATGAGGACCGTTTTCGCGGAACGGCAGCATTTCAGCTATGCCGAATTCGGCGTCTATCGGGCCGACACGGCAAAGACCGTTTGCGCCCTGTTTCCGAACGCCACCCTGCACCTGTTCGATTTCCACCAGGCCGTGGAAAAGGCCAGAGCGAAACTATCCGGTCATGAAAACAGGATATATTACTACGGAAATACGGATAAATATAATGACTCCTACAACTGGTCTCTGTTGAAGCTGATCGAATCGAACAACGGCCAGGCGATGTTCGACTATTGTTTTCTCGACGGGGCGCACACCGCGGCGGTCGACGCCCTGACCTTCTTTCTCTGCGACAGGCTGCTGCGGGTCGGCGGCTATATGGATTTCGACGACTACACCTGGACGCTCAGGGGCTCGTCGCTCGACCCGGCGAGGGCGCCGGCGATTTCCGAGCAATACACCGACGAGCAGATCGACACCGCCCAGGTGAAACTGATCGTCGACCAGATCGTCCGGCGTGACCCGCGCTACCAGGAAATCGTCAGGGACAAGGTGTTCCGCAAGATCGCCGCCTGACTCCCCCCGCCCGCGGGTTCGTTCCGGCGACCCTCCCGGCGCGCGGAGGCGGCCCCCCGCGGCCCCCAAGGGCATGGCCAGGGGCGTTCGCAGCCTGCGCAATGATCAGCCACGGCGGCGAAAAGCGGCAAGGCCAGGATGAAGATCATTTGTCACAATGTCAGGGTGGACCCAGAAACCCGGCCCATGATACCACGACGCCGGATCGATCCCGGCCGCACAGCGGCCGGTCTGTTGGAATTGTCCGTCTGAATTCTTCCGATGCAGGGCAAGATGAAGTATGTAATCCCTTACAGCCAGATCAAGAAAACGCTGGCGGTCGCCGCCAGGAATGGCGCTGCGGGTGGTAACAGCGCCGATGAAATCGAGGCTATATTTTTCGATGTGATCAAGCCGCTGCTGCTCAGCGTGGATGTCGACGAGGACTGGTACCGGGAACAGTACCCCGACGTGGCGAAGGCCGTCGACGCGGGGCTGTTCAGTTCGGCCCGGCAGCACTTCATCGACAGCGGCTATTTCGAGGGTCGGCTGCCGGCGCCGTTGACGATCGACGAGATCTGGTATGCCTCGCAGTATCCGGACGTGGTGGATGGCGTGATGAACGGAAAGTTCTCCTCGCTGGCGCAGCACTTCCGCGAACACGGCTATCAGGAGGGTCGCAACCCCTTCGCCCTGTGAACCGGCGAGGCGGACGCGCCGCGGGGCCCGGCGGCCAGGGGTCCGCGAAGACTTGAGGATGAAGGAAAGCCCCGTTGCCGGTCTCCTACTTCGCCAGCTACGAACTCGTCAGCCGGTCGCCGCTGTTCGACCCCGAGTTCTATCGGCGCGAGAATCCCGAGGTCGACAGCCGGGGCCATGACCCGGTGGCGCACTATCTGGAATTCGGGGCGCGGGCCCGCCGCGACCCGCATCCGGACTTCGATTCCGCCTTCTATCTCGAGCAGTGCCGCCGGCTGGGCGCGGAACCCGAGAACCCGCTGATCCACTACATCGAGACGGGCGCGGCCCTGGGTCTGAACACCCGGCCGCCGGCCGCGCCGGCGCCGCGGGGGCCGGCCGTCGACGCAATCACCCTGGACTCCCTGGCCCTGTCGCCGCGCACCGACGGCGGGGCGGGGATTCGCGGCGCCGGCTGGCTGGCCGCCTCGGAACCCGTCGCGGAGATCGCTGTGGACCTGGCCGGAGAGGTGCTGGGCTTCGCCACCCACGGCCTGCCGCGGCCGGACGTCGCGGCCCTGCACCCCACCGACCCGCGCTTCGCCGAGGCCGGCTTCGCCTTCGCCATCGACCGGCTGTCGGACACCCACGCGGGGCCCACCGAACTGACCCTGACGGCGACGCTCGCCTCCGGCGCCCGCATCGAGGGCCGCTATACGGTGATCATCCCCGAAGGCCGCGCCGGGGCCGCGCCCGAGGACCGGCGGCGCGAGGCCCTGGCCTCGCTGGGCGCGCCGCCCATCCGACTGCAGCTCGACCAGGCGACGGTGGACGAGCACGGCATACTGGCGATCGAGGGCTGGGCGGTGGCCCTGGCGCCGGTCGTGTCGCTGGACGTCTGGCTGGAGGGCGACCGCCTGGGCGGCGCGGAGTTCGGGGCCCGCCGGGACGACGTGGCCGAGACCTATCCGGACTATCTGAATCCCGCCTACAGCGGCTTCCGGTTCGTCACCGACACCCGGGCGATGGGGCCGGGCAAGCGGGTGTTCACCGTGCGCTGCCGGATCCAGGGCGGCGTGACGCGCGAACTGGCCATTCCCCTGGCGCTGCGGGCGCCTCACGCGGCCCCGGTGGTCGCCGACCGGGCCGAGGCGCGGATCACCTGCGACGACGTCACCCTGACCACCGACGGCCGGCTGCGGCTTGAGGGCTGGGCCACCTGCCCGCTGGGGATCGAGGCCATCGTGCTGTTCCTGGACGGCGCCCCGGTGGGCGAGGCCCGGACCGGGATCGAGCGCCCGGACGTGGGCAACATCTTTCCGGAGATTCCCGGCTCGCGGACCTCCGGCTTCGCCTTCAACGGTCCGGTGGCGACCGGGGACCTGACCGGCGAGCATGTGCTGGCCATCCGGGTCCGCACCCCGGAGGGGCTTGGCGAGGGCGTGCGCCTGCCGGTGGCGGCGGTGGCGGCGGCCGAGGCGCCGGCGGCCCCCGAGGCGGCCCCGACCGGTCAGGACCTGGCCATGTCGATCGACGCGCCAACCCTCGTCAACGGGGCCGCCGCCTCGCCGGTCCGCAGCAGCCTGTCGATCGCCGGCTGGGCCCTGGCCGTGCGCGGCGTCGAGGCGGTCGACGTGGCCATAGACGGCAAGCGCGTCACCGGCGCCTATTACGGCGTCCGCCGCGACGACGTGGCCGCCGCCTTCCCCGATCACGCCGGATCCCTGCTCAGCGGTTTCGCCGCCCTGCTCCCCAACCGGGTGCTGCCCAAGGGCGAGCACATCGTCAGCCTGATCGCCCGCGACAAGGCGGGCGTCGAGGCCCAGATCGATTTCACCATCCAGGTCGAGGAGCTGGAGGAGGAGGAGATCGGACCCTGGTCGCTGAGGCGACGCATGCCGCAGTCCGAGATCGAGCTGGGCGAGCGCCTGCTGCAGGCGACGCGCTGGCGGCCCGGGTTTTCCCTGCTGCTGCGCGCCGGCGCGGGCGAGGCGGACATCGGCGCGGCCCGGCGCACCCTCGCCTCGCTGCGCGACCAGGCCTATGGTGACTGGCGCGTGGTGATCGCCCCGACCGACGCGGCCGTCGACCTGGCCGGCGTCCAAGACGCCCTGCTGGAAGGCTTCGACGAGATCGCCGGGCAGGTGACCTGGAGCGGGCCGGACGGCCCGGGCCGGCGCCTGGACGAGATCCTGGGCCCGGATGCGCCCGGCGACGGGCCCTGGCTGTACGGGGTGCTGGCCGCGGGCGACGAGCTGGGGGTCGACGCGCTGCTCGCCTTCGCCACCTGGTCGGCGCTCGAGCGCACCCCGGACCTGATCTATTGCGACGAACGCCGCATCAACCCGGGGACCGGGCGGCTCGACGCCTTCTTCAAGCCCGACTGGTCGCCGGATCTGGGCCTGTCGACCAACTATATCGGCCGGCTGTGGTGCGCCCGTCCGCAGCTGCTTCAACGCGCCGGCGCGACCCTGGGCGAGCTGACGGGCCTGGGCGAATACGATCTGGTGCTGCGCTTGACCGAGGCCGCCGCGGGCGTCGGCCACATCCCCGCCATCCTCTGCGAGCGGTCAGGATCGCGCGACGATACGGCGGATCTGGAACGCGGGGCGCTGCGCAGGGCGCTGGTCCGTCGGAACATCGCCGGGAGGGTGACCGACGGCTGCGCGCCGGGACTCTATGACATCGAGCGGACCCATGCGACCCGGGGGCTGGTGTCGATCATCATGCCAACCTGCGCCGCCCGGGGGCTGGTGAAGACCTGCATCGACACCCTGCGCGAGCGCACGTCCTATCGCAACTTCGAGGTCATCTGCATCGAGAACATCCCGCCGGCGGCGCTGGAGTGGCGGGTGTGGCTGAAGGCCAACGCCGATCGGGTGATCACCACCGAGGAGACGTTCAACTGGTCGCGGTTCAACAACCTGGCCGCCGCCGAGGCCAGGGGCGAGTACCTGGTCTTCCTCAACGACGACATCGAGATCATTTCCCCCGACTGGCTGAACGTGCTGCTCAGCCACCTGGTCAGGCCGGAAGTCGGCGTCGTCGGCCCGCTGCTGCTCTATCCGGACCGCAGCATCCAGCACGCCGGCCTGTTCCTCAGCCACATGGGCACGGCCCGGCACGCCTTCCGATTCGGCCCAGAGGACGATCCGGGCTATTTCGGCCTGGCGCTCTGCGACCGCAACATGATCGGCGTGACCGGCGCCTGCCTGGCGGTGCGTCGCGACACCTATGATCTGGTCGACGGCTTCGACGAGACCCACACGGTGATCAACAACGACGTGGACTTCTGTCTGCGCGTCGGCGAGCGCGGCCTGCTCAACGTGTTCACCCCCCGCACCCGGCTGATCCACCACGAACTGGCCAGCCGCAGCGAGATTTCCGACGACTATGACAGCGGCGCCTTCGACGAGCGCTGGGGCGAGCTGTTCCTGCGCGGCGACCCCTATTTCAGTCCGCACCTGTCGAAGGACCAGGACGACTACGCCCTCGAGCGCGAGCCCGTGCGGGTGGTCTATCCCAGCCACCCGCTGATCTCGCGGGAAAAGGTCCGCCGCCTGCTGGTGGTCAAGGTCGATCACATCGGCGACTGCGTGACAGCCCTGCCGGCCATGCGCCGGCTGCGGGCGCTGTTCCCCGAGGCGCGGATTTCGGTCATGGCCGCGGCGTCGACCGAGGCGATCTGGTCGCTGCTGCCGGGCATCGACGAGTTCATCCCCTTCCAGTTCTTCCACACCCGGTCAGGCGAAGGGCAGGTCGCCAAGACCGAGGCCGAACTGGCCGAACTGCGCGCGCGGCTGGCGCCCTACCGCTTCGACCTGGCGGTCGACCTGCGCAAGTCGCCGGACACCCGGCATCTGCTGCAGTACAGCGGCGCCCGCTACCGCGCCGGCTTCGGTCACCACACCGACTTTCCCTGGCTGGACGTGGCCCTGGAATGGGAGGGCGACCCCAAGTTCCAGTCGAAGCACGCCCACGTCTCCGACGACCTGGTCCGCCTGGTCCAGGCGGTCGAACTGGCCTGCGACGATGACCGGACGGTGCTGACGCCGGTCGCCGGCCCCTCACCCCTGCCGCCGGACCTGGCCCTGAAGCTGCATGAGAAGCGGGTGGTGGTGATTCACCCCGCGGCCGGCACGCCGACGCGGGAGTGGCCGGCGGCGTCGTTCGCCCAGCTGATCGACCTGCTGGTGGAGGATTTCGACGTCAACATCGCCATCATCGGCGGACCGGGCGACCAGGCCATCGCCGACGCCATCCTTGACGCCGTGCGGCACAAGCACCGGGTGACCTCGCTGCTGGGCAGGCTGCCGCTGGCCAGGACCGCCGAATTCCTGCCCGCCTGCGCCCTGTTCGTCGGCAACAACAGCGGCCCCAGTCACCTCGCCGCGGCCCTGGGCGTGCCCACCGTGGCCGTCCATTCGGGGGTCATCGCCTCGGAGGAATGGGCCCCGCACGGGCCCACGGGGGTCGCCATCCGCAAGGACCTGTCGTGCGCGCCCTGCTACATCGCCACGGTCGACGAATGCCATCGCCGCCTCGCCTGCCTGACACGCCTGACCGCCGGCGAGGTTCTCGAGGTGTGCCGGCGGTTCCTGGCGCTGGACGCCGGGCGCGTCCAGGAACGGACCCGATCAGCCGATGGCCAGGCCGGATAGACGACCCGTCCCGGCGGCCCGGGCCCTGGCCCTCGCCGCCGCCGGCCTGATCGCCGCCTCGCCGGCGACGGGGGCGGCCGTCTGGCTGGCCGGGGTCGACCCGGTCGTGCGTCCGCACATGGCCGGCGCCGGCCCGGGCGACTTCGAGCAGCTTTTCCAGGCCAGGGCGCCCTGGGAACGGGCGGCGAAGTCCGTTGCGGTGTTCAAGGTGTCGACCCAGTACCTGCGCAGCGCGCCTGACGCCGCGCTCGGCCAGATGATCGGCGAGCTGAAGCGTCGGGGGATCGCCATGGGCTTCGAGGCCCTGATGATGCCGAAGCCGGGCGGGTGCGGCGCGGGTGTGGAAGGCTATTCCTCGCCGGGCGACATCCTCGCCGTGGCGCAACGGGTGAAGCGGCTGGGCGGCGTGCTGGCCTATGCGGCGATGGACGAGCCGCTCTCGTTCGGCCACGTCTACCAGGGTCCCCAGGCCTGCCGGGCGGCGGTGAGCGACGTCGCCGCCGGGCTCGCCGCGAACGTCAGGGCGCTGCGGCAGGTGTTTCCCGACATCCGGATCGGCGATATCGAACCCTTCAGCGGGCCGGCGGCGAAGGGCGCGACCGTCGCCGACATCCTGGCGTTCGCCGCGGCCTACCGGACCGCCACCGGAACGCCCCTGGCCTTCTTCGACGCCGATATCGACTGGAGCCGGCTTGGCGACGACGACCTGGCGCCCCTGAAGGCCGCGCTCCACGCGGCCGGAATCCGCTTCGGCGTCATCTTCAACGGAGACCCGGACGACGCCACCGACATCGCCTGGACCCGTCACGCCGAGGCCCGCTTCGAGGCGGTGGAGCAAAGGTCGGACACCGCGCCGGACGACGCGATCCTGCAGACCTGGATGGTTCATCCCACCCACATGCTGCCCGAATCACAGCCGGGCACGATGACCGGTCTGGTGCTGCGCTACGCCCGACCGGTCACCCGCCTCAGCCTCCACAGGCAGGGCGACGCCCTGGTCGGCCGCCTGGGCGACGCCTCGGGCGCCCCCGTCGCCGGCGCCCCGATCACCCTGTGGACCAGAGAGGATTCGGCGGACCGGAAGATCACCGGGCGAACGCTCGAAGGGGTTGTGCCGGCCGGGGCGGTGCGCGCCATCGTGGCCCTGAGGATCAACACCGAATCCGACGGGGTCGGCGGCGGCGCCATCACCCTTGGACTGTCTCGCTACCGGGAAGGGGGCGGCCCGATCACAGAACGCGACCTCCTGGCCGGGCCCGTCGGCGACCGTCGTCTGACCGTGACCACGGGGCAGGTCGTCGCCCGCGGCGCGGCGCCCTTCGCCGTCACCGCCGGCCGGCCGTTCACACTGGAAACCCCCTTCGCGGCCAGTTCGGGCCTGGGGGACGCCGGCTATGTGGCGTTGATCTTCCTGGGCGTCGACGGCAGGGAGATACATCGCGTGAAGATCGCCCTGACGCCGGGACGACAGCCTTCAGGCCAGGCGATCACGGACTCCGGGGGGCGGTTCCAGATCGGGCGACCGACGGCCGGCGGCAAGGGCGCGGTGATCGAAGCGGTCTATGCGGGCGACGGTCGCCTGCGAGGCGCGACGGCCGCCCTGAGGTAGACGGAGGGATTTGCGATGCTGGACTTTTCGGACTCGACGGTTCTGTGCATCGGCGACCTGATGCTCGACCGCTTCGCCTATGGCGAGATCGAGCGGATTTCTCCGGAAGCCCCCGTCCCCGTGCTGCGCCTGACCCGGACCACCGAAATGCTCGGCGGCGTCGGCAATGTGGCCAACAACATCGCCGCGCTCGGCGGCCAGGCCGTTCTGGTGGGGCTGCTCGCCATGGACAGCGCGGGGGCCACCATCGGCGAGATCATCGGGCGAACGCCCGGGATTTCGTCTCATCTGGTGGAAACCCGGCGCCGGCCGACCATCTGCAAGACGCGGTACGTCGCCGCCGGTCAGCAGATCGTCCGCACCGACGACGAGAGCCGGCATGATCTGAGCCCGGCCGAGGAAGCCGGCCTCATCGCGGCGATCGACGGGGCGATGCCCGAGGCGCAGGCGGTGATCCTGTCCGACTACGGCAAGGGGGTGGTCAGCGACGGGGTCATCGCCCACGCAGTGGCGGCCGCCCGGGCGCGCGGCGTGCCGGTGTTCGTGGATCCCAAGTCGCTGGACTTTACCCGCTATCAGGGCGTGACCTGTCTGACGCCCAACCTCAGGGAGCTCGCCGCCGCCGCCCGCATGCCGGTGGGCGACGACGCCTCGGTGATCGCCGCCGCCCGCAAGGTCATGGCCGACGCCGGCGCCGCCAGCGTTCTGGTCACCCGGGCGGAAAAAGGAATGATCCTGGTCGAGGCCGGCGGCGAGGTTCTCATGGTCCCGGCGCGGGCCCGGGAGGTCTTCGACGTCTCGGGGGCCGGCGACACGGTGATCGCCACCATGGCCCTGGCACACGCCAGCGGCCGGACCCTGGCCGAGTCGGTTCCCATCGCCAATGCGGCAGCCGGCGTGGTGGTCAGCAAGGCGGGGACGGCGACGGCGCACATCGCCGAGGTGATGCACGAGCTCGGCGGCGCCGGGCAGGACAGCGCCCAGCCGCCGGGCCTCTCCAGCCTCGCGCTGGCCACCGGCCTGGTCCAGCACTGGAAGGCGGCCGGACTGACCGTGGGGTTCACCAACGGCTGTTTCGACATCGTCCACGCCGGGCACATCGCCCTGCTCGCCGCCGCGCGCGCCCAGTGCGACCGGCTGATCGTCGCCCTGAACACCGACAGCAGCGTTCAGGTGCTCAAGGGCCCGTCCCGGCCGATCAACGCCCTGGACAAGCGGGTGCAGGTCATCGCCGCGATCCGCTATGTCGATTGCGTCATCGCCTTCGGTGAACAGACGCCGCTCGAACTGATCACCCGCCTCGTGCCCGACGTGTTGATCAAGGGCGCCGACTACACCGCCGAGACGGTGGTGGGCGCCGATGTGGTGCAGGCGGCCGGCGGGCGGGTCTATCTGGCGCCCCTGGTTCAGGGCCAGTCGACCACCAACGTCGTCGATCAGATCCGGGAACGCGGCGGCGCGACAGGCGCGGCCTGATGCCTCTCGAACAGGTCCCCGGAAGACCATGACGCCCGAGCAAGACCCGACACCGGTTGGCCCGGGACCGGCCCTGGCGACGCTGGCCGATCCCGATCGCCATCGCGAGACCCTGCTGGCCCTGGTCGGCCGGGCCGTTGGCGACGGCGATCCGGCCCTGGCCCTGCGCTACGCCGACCGCGCCCGCCGGCTCAGCCCGCGCAACGCCGTGCTCATCCGCCTCTGCGCCCGCCTGCTGGGACAGCTGGATCGGCCGGCCGAGGGGCTGGCCCTGCTGGCCCGCGCCGACGATCTGGGTGGCCGGGACGCCCAGGGCCTGCTGCGCGCCGAACTGATGACGGCGGCCGGCGACCTCGCCGGCGCGGTCCGGACCCTGACCGAACTGCTGACCCTCTACGCCCTGGAGGCCCTGCCGGGGTTCGAGGCCCTCGCCCGCGCCGTCTGCGCCTCCCCCGGAACCGGCCTGCAGGGCTGGACGGGGCTGTCGTGGCGCGGCGGCCTGGCCGGAGCGCTGTCGCCCACGGCGCTTGGCCGGCTGGCCAGGCTGGCCGGGGAGACCGGGGCGACCCTCACCGTCGAACAGCCGCCGGCGGGCGCCGCCGGCGACCTCGCAAGGTTCCATCTGACCTGCGACGGCCTGCCGGACGAGATCGCCACTGCGGTTCTGCCGACCTTCCCGATGATCGGCGGGGAGGCCCTGCGCTGGCCGCCCCCCTGGCGCCTCGATGGCGCGGTCGACGTCGGCGACGGCGCGCGGCGAGGCTGGGTGTCGCTCGGCTGGGCGCCGGAGGCGCCGCTCGCCGTAGTCGGGACCGACGCCGAAGGCCGCGAGCATCGCCGCCTCACCACCCCCGGCGCCGACGACGCAAGATCGCCGGTCCAGGTGTTCGCGGTCCAGGCCGGGGCCACCGCCGTCGACGCCCTTCTCCCCGACGGCGGCCGGGTGCGCATCTTCGCCGCCACCACGGCGCAACCCCCGCCACCGCCCGCGAAGAGCGAACCACCGGCCGGCGTCTGCGTCATCGTGCCCGTCTACGCCGGCCTGGAGGAGACCCTGGCCTGTCTTCATTCGGTCCTGCGCACCACCGACCGCCGGGCGGTCGAGGTGATCGCTGTCTGGGACTGTGGCCCCGAGCCGGCGCTGCTGGCGGCGCTGCAGGCCATGGCCGAAGCTGGCCGCATCACTCTGCTGATCAACGAGCGCAACCTGGGCTTCCCCGGCGCGGTCAACCGCGGCATGGCCCTGCGGCCGGACCGGGATATCGTGCTGCTCAACGCCGACGCCGAGGTCTATGGCGACTGGCTCTACCGTCTGGCCGCGGTGGCTGGATCGGCCCCGGACATCGCCACGGTCACCCCGTTTTCGAACCGCGGCGCGATCATGGCCTGGCCGCCGGGGGACGATCTCGACTGCGACAGCGAGTTCGCCGCGCGCCTGGACGGGGAACTCAGCGCCTACCCTGGCGAGCCGGTCGACCTGCCCACCGGCGTCGGCTTCTGTCTCTACATCACGCGCGCCTGTCTGGCCGGCGTCGGTGATTTCGACGAACAGACCTTCGGCCATGGCTATGGCGAGGAGAACGACTTCTGCCTGCGCGCCTCGGCCGTGGGCTGGCGCCATCTGGCCGCGCCGAACGTCTTCGTCCGGCACGCCGGGGGCCGATCCTTCGGCGCCCTGAAGGCCGTGCTGATGGAGACCAACCTGCGGGTCCTCAGCCGGCGCTACCCGGACTATGTGGCCGAGGTCGCCCGTTTCGTCGCCCGGGATCCGCTGCATCCGGCCCGGCGCTGGCTGGACAGTCGCCTCATCGCCGTCGACAGCCGGCCGGCGGTGCTGCTGGTCACCCTCGGCCGGAAGGGTGGCGTCGAACGGCATGTCGCCGAACGCACGGACGCGCTCACCACGGAAGGCTGGCGCGTGCTGAAGCTGGCGCCGGACGCCGGGGACGAGGCCGGCGACCTCTGCCGGGTCACGGCTCATGGGGAACCCTTCGCCGACCTTGCCTATCGCCTGCCGGGGGAATGGGAAGCGCTGATCGCCGTCCTGGCCCGGCTGCGCATCGCCCGCGTGGAATTCCACCACACCCTCGGCCTCGATTCCATCGTGCTCGACCTGCCCGCCCGGCTGGGCGCGCCCTTCGACATCGTCGTCCACGACTACAGCTGGATCTGCCCCCGCATCACCCTGATCGACGGCGCCGGACGCTACTGCGGCGAGCCCGACATCGCCGCGTGCGAGCGCTGCATCGCCGTCAACGGCGCGCTGATCGAGGAGGGCCTTTCCGTCACCGAACTGCGCTCGCGCAGCGCCCGGCTGTTTCATCAGGCTGCTGCGGTCACCGCGCCCAGCGGCGACGTGGCCACGCGCCTGCGTCGCCATTTCCCCTGGCTGACCCCCCGCATCTCGCCCTGGGAACCGCCGATACCCACGCCTGCCTGCCGGGCGGCGCCGCCCGGCGACCTCATCCGGGCGGCCGTCATCGGCGCCATCGGCGAGCACAAGGGCTATGGCGCCCTGCTGGCCTGCGCCCGCGACGCCGCCGCCCGGGACCTGCCGCTCGACTTTGTGGTGATCGGCTTCACGGAGGACGATTCGCCGCTGTTCGACACCGGCCGGGTGTTCATCACCGGTCCGTTCGAGGAGGGCGAGGCGCAGGGCCTGCTGGCGCGGGAGCGTTGCGACGTGCTCCTCTTCGCCTCCGTCGCCCCGGAGACCTGGTCCTACGCCCTTTCCGACGGCCTGCGCTCGGGCCTGCCCATCGTCGCCCTGGCCTTCGGGGCGGTGGCCGAACGGCTGGAAGGCGTGGGTCGCGCCCGGCTCCTGCCGCCGGGCGCCGATCCGGCGGCGCTCAACGACGCCCTGATCGCCGCCGCCCGGCCCGCCCCGGTCGTGTCCCTGAGAACCCGCGCCGACGGTGAGCCCTGGATCCAGGCGGTGTCCGTCTCGGGCCCGGAGGGCCTCAGCTACGCGGCCCGCCTCGCCGGCGCCGGCCAGACCCCGTGGACCCCCGCCGGGGCCTGGTGCGGCGACCCCGCCGGCGACCGCCCCCTGATCGCCTTCGCCGTCCGGCCAGGCGCCGCCTGTCACGCCGTCTTCGCCTCCGGCGCCACGGCCGCCGCCGCCGACGGAGACTTCGCCCAGTCCCCCTACCCGAACGATCCGATGGTGGCGCTGGAGGTCGAGCTAAGGGTCTCTTCACCAAATCCGGCGATAGTCTGAACCATGCCCGAGAATCCCGAGTCCGAGACCGATGCTTCCCCGGCGATCCTGCTGATCACGCGGGAGGACGGCGGCGACGTGGCCCGCCATGTGACCCGGCGGGCGCGGGACCTGCGCGAACAGGGGCTGAGGGTGATCGAGCTTCGGCCGGATACCGCCGACGAGGTCGGCGGAGCCGCGAGCCTGGCCGGCCTGGGCGTGCGCCGCGTCGAGATCCACCACACCCTCGGCCTCGATCCTTCCGTTCTCGACCTGCCGGCCAATCTGGGCGTGACCTATGACGTCGTCGTCCACGACTACGGCTGGATCTGCCCGCGCCTCACCCTCACCTCCGCCAACGGGGTCTATTGCGGCCAGCCGGCGGCGGACCTCTGTGAGCGCTGCCTCGCCGACAACGGATCGCTGCTCGACGAGGCGATCTCCGTCGCCGACCTGCGCGACCGCAGCGCGGGCGTCCTGGCCGCCGCCTCACGGGTCATCGTGCCCACCCGCGACGTCGCGCGGCGTCTGCGGCGCGCGTTTCCCGATCTCGACCCCGTCGTGGTGCCGTGGGAGGACGAACCTGCGCCCGCCCCGGCGCCCGGCCACATCTCCCGGACCCCGGTCCGCGTCGCCGTCCTGGGCGCCGTTGGCGCGGCCAGGGGCGAGGGGCTTCTGGAAGACTGCTGTCGCGACGCCGCCGACCGCCGCCTGCCCCTCGACTTCGTCAGCCTGGGTGAAATGACCGGCGACGAGGCGGACGAGCGTCTGGCGCGCGAGGGCTGCCATGTGGCCCTCCTGCCCTCGCTCTGGCCGGAGACCTGGAGCTACGCCCTCACCCACCTGCGCCGTGCCGGCCTGCCGGTTATCGCCTTCGATCTGGGCGCCATGGCCGAAAGATTGGGCAGGGACGAGAAATCGGTCCTGCTGCCGCTCACCGCCGGAGCCGCAGCCGTCAATGACGCCCTGATCGCCGCGGCGGAGGTCGGCGCCGGCGCAGGGGTGGTGGTTTCGCTGAAAACCCGCGGCGACGGCGAGACCTGGATCCAGGGCGTGCGCGTCTCCGGACCCGAGGGCCTGCGCTACGCCGTCCGCCCGGCCGGGGGCGAGCCGACGCCCTGGTCGACGGCCGGGGCCTGGTGCGCCGACGCCGCCGGCGCCCGCCCCCTCATCGCCTTCGCCGCGCGCCACCCCCGGGGCGTCACCTATCAGGCCGCCTTCGCCTCCGGCGCAACAGCCTCGGCAGCAGACGGCGATTTCTGCCAGTCGCCCTATCCCAACGATCCGATGACGGGTCTGACCGTAAACTTGAGCGGCGCGGGCGTCTGAAGGTGGTCAAAAGGAGTTAAACGCGCGCCTGGCGCCCGACTGAAGGGATCCCGCCACTCGTGTCAGCGGGGATGGGACCGCCGTCGCCATCCAACCCGCCTTTGCCATTGGACGCCCACCGGCGATTCCGCTAAACATCAAATGTCGACTTTCGCCCGGGGGAGGCATGCCTGAGATCAGAGCACTCGCCGCCGAAGTGGACACCGGTTTGGCGGCAAGCGAGTGCTCTTTGTTTTAAGCCTAGCGCAAATCACCACCGTTCAGGAGATTCCACCTGAACGGTGTTTGCGCTAGGTCGTCAACATCCGCGTCATCCGTCGTCGCCGCCCGGGCCGCGTCGCCAGTGAGAGAGTAATATGGCCGATTATTCTCTGTCGCCCGAGGTCCTCAACACCTTCGTCAACCTCGCCCGGCTGCACGGCGTCGACACCACCGTCGAGACGCTGGCGCGCCGCTATGCCTTCGAGGACGAAGGGGTGCCCGCGGAGGCCCTGGTCTCCATGGCCGTCGACCTTCAGCTCGACGCCCGCTGGGTCGGCATCAAGTGGGCCCAGCTGATGAAGCTGAAGAACGTCCTGCCGGCCATGCTGCTGCTGCGCGACGGCACCGCGCTGATCCTGGAATCGGTCTCGGACGAACAGGGGGCCGGCCTGGTCGCCACCGTCATCGACCCACAGCCGGCCGGCGAGGTGCGCGCCGCCATCAACGAGACCCAGCTGGCCGCCATCTCCGACGGCCAGGTGCTGCTGATCAAGGCCGACGCCACGGCCGACGACAGCGACAAGCCCTTCGGCTTCGACTGGTTGCTTGGTCAGGTGTTGAGGGAAAAGACCCTGTTCCGCGACATCGGCATCGCATCCCTGATCAGCACCATCTTCGCCATCGCCCCGGCCTTCATCGTGATGATCGTGGTCGACCGGGTGCTGGTGAACCACTCCACCTCCACCCTGTGGGTGATCAGCACGATCCTGGTCGTCATGATCATTTTCGAGATGACCCTCGGCTATCTCCGCCGCATGTTCATGGAGATCGCCGGCACCCGCATCGACGGGCGGCTGCAGCTCTATGTGATGGAGCGCCTGCTTCGCCTGCCGATGGACTATTTCGAGACCACGCCGGTGGGTTTCACCGCGGGAAAGATCAACCAGATCTGGAAGGTGCGGACGTTCCTCACCGGTCAGCTGTTCACCACCATGCTCGACCTGATCACCCTGGTGTTCATCCTTCCGGTGCTGTTCATCATCAACTGGAAGCTCAGCTTCTGGGTGCTGATCCTTACCGCCTGCATCTTCGCCATCGTCATGGCCTACATCCGGCCGCTGGGCCGGCTGCAGGGCAAGATGATCAAGGCCGAGCAGATGAAGGGCTCGTACCTGATCGAGACCCTGCAGGGGATCAAGGCGATCAAGTCCCTGGCCCTGGAGGGCCGCCGCCGCCGGGGTTGGGATCAGCGCGTCGCCGTCTCCGTCGCGGCCCGCCACGACTGGGGAACCCTGGCCAACTATCCCCAGACCTACATCCTGCCCTTCGAGCGACTGATGTATTCCGGCTCGATTCTCATCGGCGCAGCCCTCGCCCTGGCCTCGCCGGCCGGCAATCCGCCCGGATTGCTGATTGCCTTCGGCATGCTGGCCATGCGCGCCGCTACGCCGCTGGTCGGGCTGGCCCGCCTGCTGGAGAACCTCGGCGACGTCAATGAGGCCATTTCCGAGGTGGCCTCGGTGATGAACGTTCCACCGGAGGAGGGCCGCGGAGTCGGCGGCCTGCGCCTGCCCATCCGCGGCGAGATCAGCTTCACCAAGGTGCGCTTCCGCTATGCGCCAGGCGCGCCCCTGGCCCTGGACGAGGCGACCTTCGACATCCGCGCCGGCACCATCTTCGGCATCATGGGGCGAAGCGGCTCGGGCAAGACCACCGTCACCCGCCTCCTGCAGGGCCTCAACAAGAACTACGAAGGCTCGGTGAAGATCGACGGCATGGACCTGCGCGAGATCGATCTGCACCATCTGCGCACCAGCATCGGCGTGGTGCCTCAGGAGAACTTCCTGTTCACCGGCAGCATCCGCGAGAACATCGGCATGGCCCGCGCCGGCGCCACCTTCGCCCAGATCGTCAGGGCCGCCCAGCTGGCCGGGGCCGAGGAGTTCATCGAGAAGATGCCCCGCGGCTATGACACCCTGCTGCAGGAAGGCGCCACCAACCTTTCCGGCGGCCAGCGCCAGCGCCTGGCCCTGGCCCGGGCCCTGCTGATCGAGCCGTCGGTGCTGATCCTCGACGAGGCCACCAGCGCCCTGGACGCCGAGAGCGAGGCGATCATCAACGCCAATCTGGTGCGCATCGCCCGCGACCGCACCATCATCTGCGTCTCCCACCGCCTGGCCATGCTGGTCCCTGCCGACGCCATCCTGGTGATGGAACAGGGCAAGGCCTACGACATCGGCCGCCACGAAGAACTGCTGCACCGCTGCGACATCTACAAGCACATGTGGCACCAGCAGAACCGACACATCACGGAACCGAGCTCCCATGTCCGGCCTATTGTCGCCCGTTCGTAAGCCGCCCTCGGACAACCTCCCGGCGGTTATCGGGGCGTTCGAATCCGAGACCCAGGCCGTCATTCTCCGGTCCGCCCCCTACAGCGACCGGATGATCCTGCATGGCCTGGCCATCCTGTTCGTGGTGGCCATCGTGTTGATGAACGTGCTCAGCCTGGACCGGGTGGTGGTGGCCACGGGCAAGATCGTCCCCGGAACCGGCTCGCTGTTCGTCCAGCCGCTCGACCGCTCGATCATCCGCAGCATCCAGGTCAAGGTGGGCGACGTGGTGAAGAAGGGCCAGGTGCTGGCCGTGCTCGATCCCACCTTCGCCGCCGCCGACGCCACCACCCTGCAGAACAAGCACGACAGCGACGCGGCCCTGGTGGCGCGACTGGAGGCCGAGCAGGCCGGCCGGCCCTACGTGCCGAAAGGGAACGGCCAGGCCGAACTGCTGCAGCTGGCCGCCTGGCGCCAGCGCCAGGACGACTATCGCCAGTCGCTCAACGACTTCGACGCCCGCATCGCCTCCGGCGGCGCCCTGGTGGCGCGATCGGCGGAGGATGCCAAGAATTATGCCGACCATCTTAAGATCGCAGCCAACATCGAGGCGCGCATGCGCGAGCTGGAGGCCAGCGGCTATGGCGCCTCGCTGAAGACCCTGTCGGCCCAGGACACCCGCATCGAAGCCACCCGCCAGGTGACCGAGGCCCGCAACACGGCCATCCAGGGCCAGCACGACGTGGCCGCCCTGCGTGCCCAGCGCGCCGTCTACATCACCAAGTGGCGCGACGACATCGCCACCCAGCTGGTCACGGCCCGCAATGACCTCAACAGCTCCACCGAAAGTCTGGTGAAGGCCAACCGCATCCGCGACCTGGGCAACCTCACCGCCCCGGCCGACGCCGTCGTGCTGGAGATCGGCAATGCTTCACAGGGTTCCGTGGTCGACACAACGTCGAGCGTCGCCAAGCCGCTGTTCACCCTGACCCCGCTGGGCGGAACCGTGGAGGCCGACGTGGATATCCCGGCCGTCGACATCGGCTTCGTCAAGGCCGGCGACAAAGTGCGGGTGAAGCTGGACGCCTACCGGTTCATGCAGCACGGCACGGCCGACGGGGTGATCAAGACTATCAGCGAGGGCTCGTTCAACACCAACGACAGCAACACCGCCCAGGCGGCCCCGCACTTCAAGGCTCGCGTCGCCTTCACCCGGGTCAACCTGCGCAACGTGCCATCGGACTTCCGCCTGATCCCCGGCATGACCGTCACCGGCGACATCCTCATTGGCCACCGCACCATTATGTCCTACATCATCGAAGGCGCCATGCGCACCGGCAGCGAGGCCATGCGCGAGCCGTGATCTTCAGGGTCCCGCCCGAGAAACGCGCCGCCCAGCAGCGCCTCCAGGCGGCGAGGGAGGACGAGCGCGGCGCCGCCGCCAGGGCCACGGCGATCTGGCGCGAGCTGGCCGGCGCCGGTGATATCGAGGCCGCCCATACCCTGGGCGAGCGCTTCGAGCGCGGCGCCGGAGTGATCCAGAACTTCACCGAAGCGACCGCCTGGTTCACCCGGGCCGCCGACGGCGGCCTGATCCGCGCCCAGGCCAAACTCGGCGAGATCTACTTCTATGGCCGCGGCGCGCCGCTGAGCATCCAGGGGGCCGCCGCCGGGGCGCCCCGCGGGGCCCTGGGCAAGCTGTTCCCCGACGGCGGCGAGGTGAAGCAGGACTACGTCCGCGCCGCCCACTACACCCTGCTGGCCGCCCAGGGGGGCGACACGGCCGCACAGGTGCGGCGCGGCTATATGTGCGCCTCCGGCCTGGGCATGGCCGTGGACGTCGCCGAGGCCGAGCACTGGTTCGCCGCCGCCGCCGCCTCG
>CAIXWN010000034.1 GCA_903923135.1 uncultured Caulobacteraceae bacterium
GACTGGAGTTCAGACGTGTGCTCTTCCGATCTGTCGCCCTCGGCGCATCCGCCGCCTTCGCCGCCGGGGCCCCGCCGCCCGCCGCCCCGCCGCCCGCCGCCACGCCCCAGTGGGCCCAGGCCCACAGCGACCTGCCGCCAGACCCGGCCGTGCGCTTCGGCGTGCTGGCCAACGGCATGCGCTACGCGATCATGCGCAACGCCACCCCCGCCGGCCAGACCTCGCTGCGCCTGCGCGTCGGCTCCGGCTCGCTCGAGGAGGCCGACGATCAGCAGGGCCTCGCCCACGTGCTCGAACACATGGCGTTCCGCGGCTCGACGCACGTCGGCGCCGACCAGATGGTCAAGATCCTGCAGCGCAAGGGCCTGGCCTTCGGGCCCGACACCAACGCCTCCACCGAGTGGACCCAGACGGTCTATATGCTCGACCTGCCTCGCACCGACGCCGACACCCTGGGCACCGGCCTGATGCTGATGCGCGAGACCGCCGGCAATCTGACCATCGCCGACAGCGCGCTGGCCACCGAACGCGGGGTGGTGCTGTCCGAGGAGCGCCTGCGCGACACCCCCGACTACCGGGCCGAGAAGGCCCAGATCGACCTCTTCCTGCACGGCCAGCTGGCCGCCCGCCGCTTCCCCATCGGTCAGGTGGAGGTGATCAAGGCCGCCCCGGCCAGCCGCGTGCGCGCCTTCTACGAGGCCAACTACCGCCCCGAACGCACCACCCTGATCGCCGTGGGCGATTTCGATCCGGCCGACGTGGAGGCGCGCATCAAGGCCCTGTTCGCCGACTGGCGCCCGGCGGGCCCGGCCGTGGCGGCGCCCGATCTGGGAACCGTGGCCAGGCGTGGCGCCGAGGTGAAGCTGGTCGAACAGCCCGGCGGCTCGACCCGCGCCATCATCGCCTGGGCGCGTCCCTATGACGCCTCCGCCGACACCGCCGCCAAGGAGCGACGCGAGAACATCGAGCTGCTCGGCCTTGCGGTGTTGAACCGCCGCCTGGGCAGGCTGGCCCAGGGCGATCATCCGCCGTTCCTGGGGGCCAGCGCCTCGTTCTCCAACCTCTTCCACTCGGAAAAGCTCGCCGTGGTCGAGGCGGTCTCGCCGCCCGACGGCTGGCGCGCCTCCCTGGGCGCCGTCGAACGTGAGGTCCGCCGCATCGTCGCCTATGGCGTCACCCGCGAGGAACTGGCCCGGGAGATCACCGAGAACCGCGCCGCCCTGCAGACCGCCCTGGCCGGGGCCGCCACCCGGCCTACCCCAACCCTGGCCTCGCAGCTGGTCGACACGGTCAATGACGACGAGGTTTTCACCGCGCCGGCCGGCGATCTGGCGGTGTTCGAATCGGCGGTGAAGGACCTCTCGCCCGAAACGGTGAACGCCGCCGTGCGCGAGATCTTCGCCGGCGCCGGGCCGCTGGTGGAGCTGGCCACGCCCCAGCCCATCGACGGCGGCGAGCCGGCTCTGAAGGCCGAGTTCGCCCGCGTCGCGGCCGAGCCCCTGGCCGCCCGGGCGGCCGAGGCGGCGGTCGCCTGGCCCTATGCCGAATTCGGGCCGCCGGGGGCGGTGGTCGGGCGGGAGACGATCCCCGACCTGGGTGTCACCACCGTGCGCTTCGCCAACGGCGTGCGCCTGATGGTCAAGCCCACCGACCTGCGCAAGGCCCAGATCCTCGTCTCGGTGGACGTCGGCGCCGGGCGACTGGAGCTGCCCATCGACCATCCAGTCGGCGCCTGGGCGGCCTCGGCCCTGATCGCCGGCGGCTTCGGCCGCATCAGCTATGAGGACAGCCAGAGGGCCCTCGCCGGCCGGGTCTATGGCGCCGCCTTCGCCGTGGCCAACGACGCCTTCCAGTTCCGCGGCGCGACCCGGCCGGAGGATCTGGCCGTCGAGCTGCAGGTGCTCACCGCCTATGTCGCCGACCCGGGCTTCCGCCCCGAGGGCTTCGAGCGCGAGCGCTCGGGCCTGCTGGCGGAGCTGCCCCAGCTGGCCGCCACCCCCGACGGCGTGTTCGGCCGCGACGCCGGCGGCCTGCTCACCTCCGGCGATCCGCGCTTCCGCTTCCCCAGCCGCGAGGAGCTGCTGGCGGCGAAGCCTGCCGACCTCAAGGCCCTGCTGCAGGGGCCGCTGTCGAAGGGGCGTCTGGATGTGACCCTCGGCGGCGACGTCACCGTCGATCAGGCCATCGCCCTGACGGCGGCGACCTTCGGCGCCCTGCCGCCGCGCCCGCCCCAGCCGCCGGCTCCGTCCGCGGCCTACGCGGTGCGCTTCCCCGGGCCCACCGCCCAGCCCCTGGGCCGCACCGATTCCGGCCGCGCCGACCAGGCTGTCGCCACCATCGCCTGGCCGGCGCCGGACTTCTTCGCCGACATGAAGCGCGCCCGCGCGGTGATGCTGGCCGGCGAGGTGCTGGGCAACCGCCTCATCGACAAGGTGCGCGTCGCCCAGGGCGCAACCTACAGCCCCGAGACCCAGGCCGACCTGTCGCAGGTCTTCCCGGGCTACGGCTATGTCCTCAGTCAGGTGGAGATGCCTCCGGCGATCATTCCGGGCTACTTCCAGACCGTCGCCGACATCACCCGCGACATGCGCGAGCACGGGGTCACCGCCGACGAGCTGGAGCGGGCGCGCAACCCGCGTCTGGCCGGGCTGCACAAGGCCCAGCTCGGCAACGAGTACTGGCTGGGCAACCTGACCGGCGCCCTGGGCGATCCGCGCCGCCTCGCCCTGATCCGGACGACCTTCCCGGACTACGAGGCGGTCACTCTGGCCGACATCCAGGCCGCGGCCCAGTCGGTGTTCCGCGACGAGACCGCCTGGAAGCTGGTGATTCGCGCCGCGCCCTGATCACAAACCGTCTCGTCAGCGAGCTTCCGGGCCCTTCTTGAGGTATTTGAAGAAGTCGCTGTCGGGCGAGAGGACCATGGTGGTGTCGCCCGACTGGAAGGCCGCCTGATAGGCCTGCATCGAGCGGAAGAACGCCGCGAAGCGCGCGTCCTTGCCGAAGCTGGCGGCGAAGATGCGGGTGCTCTCGGCGTCGCCGGCGCCCTGGGTGGCCGAGGCCTCCTGTCGGGCGGTGGCCAGGGTGATGGTCACCTGCTTGTCGGCGTCGGCCAGGACCTCGCGCCGGTGCTGCTCGCCCACGGCGCGGATCTGGGCGGCCTGCTGCTGCAGGTTCGACTTCATGCGGGCGAAGACGGCTTCCTGGTTGGCGGCGGGCAGGTCGGCCCGCTTGATCCGCAGGTCGATCACCTCGATGCCGAAGTGCGACTTGGCGGCCCGGGTGCGGATGTCGGCCAGGGTCTGGGCCATCAGGGCGTCGCGGCGGCCCGAGATGATGTCGCTGGCGGTGGCCGCGCCGAGCACCTGGCGCAGGGAGGAGTTGATCAGCGGCTCGATCAGGGTGCCCGCCGTCGTCTCGTCGCGCAGGGTGCGATAGTACTGCAGGGGGTTGGACACCCGGTAGCGGACGAAGGCGTCGACCACCAGGCGCTGCTGGTCGGCCGAGATCACCTCTTCCTTCTCCGCCTCGATGGGCTGGTTGCGCTTGTCCAGCACCACCAGGGACTCGACGAAGGGCGCCTTCATGTTGAGGCCCGGATGGTCCGGCCCGTCGGGCGGATTGATCACCCGCACCGGCTCGCCCAGCTTGACCACCACCACCTGCTGGCGCTGGTCGACGATGAACAAGGTGTTGGCCGCCAGCACGCCGAGAAGCAGCGCCAGGCCGCCGAGGATCATCAGTCGAGTATTGGTCATCGCGGGGTGGCCTCCTGGGAGGGGCCCGCGGCCGCAGCCGGGGTCTGCGTGGGAGCCGCGGCGGGGGCCGTGACGGTGACCGGCGCGGCGGCGCGGAACGCGTCGGGCGGCAGGATGATCGGCGCCGTGGAGCCCTTGGCGTCAATGATCACCTTGCGGTTCAGGGTCAGGATCTGCTGCATGGTCTCGATATAGAGCCGCTGCCGGGTCACGGCCGGGGCGCGGCGGTACTCGGCGTAGAGCTGGTCGAACTGCGCCGCCTGGCCCTTGGCCTGACGCACCACCTGTTCGCGATAGCCCTGGGCGTCCTGGACGATCTTGGCGGCGTCGCCCTTGGCCTCATTGACCTTCTTGTTGCGGTAGGTGTTGCCGTCGTTGATCGCCGACTGGGCGTCCTGACCGGCCTTGGCGATGTCCTGATAGGCGGGCACCACGTCGCCCGGCGGGTTGGCGTTCTGGATCTGCACGGCGTCGACCGTGACACCGGTCTGATAGTGGTCGAGGATGCTCTGCATCATCGCGGCGGTCTGGGCCTGCACGTCGCCACGGCCGTTGGTGAGGATCGATTTGAGGGCGCTGCGGCCGACCACCTCGCGCATGGCGCTCTCGGCCACAGCCTTGACCGCGTCGTCGGGGTCGCGGACCCGGAACAGGTATTTCGGCGCGTCCGAGATGTGCCATTGCACGGTGAACGACAGATCGACGATGTTCTCGTCGCCGGTGAGCATCAGGCTCTCGTCCGGGGCGGGGCTGCCGGTGGAACTGATGCCGATGACGGTCTTGAACTGGTTGGTCACCTGCACCAGCTCGGCCCGCTCGATGGGGATGGGCAGGTGGACGTGCAGTCCGGGACCGACCGAGCGGTTGTAGCCGCCGAAACGAGTGATCACCGCCGCCTCGTTGGCCTGGACGATGTAGAGCCCGCTGAGCATCCAGGCGCCGCCGACCAGGGCCACGATCGCGCCGAACGCCGGCGCACGCAGGCCGCGGCCGCCGGGGCCGCGGAAATAGCCGGCGACCTGATCGAGCCAGCGCCGCAGCATCGCTTCCAGGTCCGGTCCGCCGGGCGGCGGCGGGGGCGGAGGACGACGGGGGGGCTCACGCCGGCCCGGAGGCGATTCGCTGGTCTTGCGTCCGTCGTCCCCGGAGGGCGGCGCGCCCCAGGGGCCAGGATTGGCGTTGTCATTCCAGGGCATGATGGGCGGAGTCGTCTCTTTCCTGCGGGGGCCGGCGCGCGATTGTGACAAACAACGGGCGCGACGGTTGTAAAGCGGCTCCCGGGACCGGATATGAGAGCCAACGCGCCGCAAAGCAATACGAGCCGATGAACCCTGCCGTCCAGCCGTCAAGAACCTCCGTCCTCAACGCTCTCGACCGGGTGATCGACCCGAAGTCCGGGAAGGGCATTTCCGCGGCCGGTCTGGTGCAGGGACTGGTCATCGGCGAGGGCAGGATCGGCTTCATGCTCGAGGTTCCCCAGGCCGAGGCGGGGCTCTACGCTCCCGTGCGCGAGGCGGCCGAAAAGGCCTTGCTGGGCATCGGCGGCGTGCAGAAGGCCCAGGTGGTGCTGACCACCGCCGCGGCCCCGGCGGCGCCCGGCGTCACGCGCGTGCGGCGCGGCGCCTCCGTGGCGCCCGACGCCAAGGCCGACACCCGCGGCCTGCCGCCGGGCGAACGCCTGGCCAATGTCCACCGCGTCATCGCCGTGGCCAGCGGC